>JAHLLQ010000001.1:631860-947790 GCA_020444065.1 bacterium
CGGATTGGGAACAACGCACGCTTGCGGAATTCAAACGCGACGTCACGATGATCCCCGAGAATATCGATGTCTACGAAGTCCTCCGGCGATTCCTTGAAACGCACAATCATCTCTTCATCGTCATCGATGAATTCGGTGGCATGGAGGGGCTGATTACATTGGAGGACGTCTTGGAGTTCTTCCTGGGCGCTGAAATCATGGACGCCTACGATCAGCACGAAGACTTGCAGGTTTACGCAAAGGAACTTGCAAAGAAGCGGCAGGAAGGGCGACGGAAGTAGGAAGAGCCAGAGCACATCCAACGCGAAAACGGCAAGTATCCGGACCTTGCTTTTCCCAAGGAACCGAGGAGTTCTGGGAATCTCTCCGCACAATTGGTTGCGCCTGTCATCGATCAATGGTATCTCCGTATCCATCTATCGAGTGATATTTCGCTCGTGGAGGGAGAGTTTTGATGCGCGTCTATGCCTATTTGCCAATTGTAGGATTCTTGTGCCTGGCGGCAGCACTGAGTGCCGATCCCGGAACAGCTTTTACTTACCAGGGCCGCCTCATCGACAATGCCACGCCCGTCGACGGCACCGTCAGCCTGAAGTTCTCACTGTACGACCAAGACACGACCGGTACGCTAGTGGCCGGGCCATTAACTCGGGAAAACACCCACTCCGCCGATGGGATGATTGTCCAGGAGTTGGACTTCGGTTCGGTATTCGATGGCACAGCTCTGTGGCTGGAGATCGAAGTCGACAGCGATGGAGGGACCGACGCGTTCGAAACGCTATCGCCGCGTGTACAGCTTCTTCCCGTGCCATATGCCGCGGCTGCTTCAACAGCCCTCGATGACTTGGATCGGGATCCGAGCAACGAACTCCAGACTCTCGCGGATGTTCTCGCCGAGGGCTCCGACGCGAACGGTCAGAGTGCACTTGGCTTTGAGAGAGTTGCGATCGCCGGCCCAAGCCTGTCTGGCGATTTCGATTCCAGCCAGGCCAACACTGGCCTGCAAGTTGGCGTCGACTCCGGCCTGAATAGCACCACGAACCCAGAAGCGAGTTATGGAAACATCGCGATCGGGAACTACCAGGTCTTCACCAGCCCGGACGAGACTGGCAATAATGCATCGGCAACCCAGGCGCTTGTCGTGCAGGCTCAAGACAATCCCGACATCGAAGGCAGTTACCAACTCTTCAGCGTGCAGAGCAGAATGGATGCAAATCGGTTCTCTGTAGTGCATGGGGAGGATGGATACGGCAGCCAGTTCTACGACAGCCTTGCTGTCGGAGCAGAAGGAAACACGCAACTGTCAAGCATCGATCCAACGTCTGGACTCGACTTCGGGAGAGACGTCGAGGCAGACCTGTGGGTCGCCGACGACATCGAAGCAGGAGGAACGGTGACGGCAGACGCCTTTGTCGGCGATGGAACTGGTCTGAGTGGTATCAGCGTCGATGACGCCGATGCGGATCCGGACAATGAGTGGGATTACACGCTCCCATTCGCCTGCCGTCTCGAAGCGTCCGTGGAGAGCATTCAAACTGGATTGGACTCTACTTATACAAACGCCTGGCAGAGCTTCACAGCCCCACGGGGCGGCAGCATCGCTGCTCTGCAGGCACGGGTCAGCTCTCCGAATGAGACTGCGTCTTTCACCTTCCGCATCTATGAAGGCGAGGGGACGAATGGCAACCTCCTCGACACTTCGACCTACACTGGTCCAACTGATGCCGATGTTTGGTTATCCGTTCCACTCACCCGTCCCGTTCCGGTCACCGAGGGGGGCATCTACACACTCCGCACGACGGCGGACTCACTTCTGAAGTGGCGAATGAACATCACAAACCCTTATCCCGATGGACGGGCTGACAGAGGACCATCGACTGACTATCTTTTCCGTCTCTACATGTCTCCGCCCGAGCCTGTCGCGTATTTGCAGCCCGGCGCCGAGGCTGTCGGTCTCTTCCGTCTGGAAACTAACCGCCCCCTGCAGGTCGGCGACGATTCCACCAACGGCAATGGTGCCTATTTGACCGCGGGCGGGACGTGGACGAACGCCTCCAGCCGGTCACTGAAAGAAGGTTTCGTGGCCATTGACCCGGTGGACGTGCTTGAGCGCCTCGTCTCCCTTCCCGTCACCCGATGGGAATACACCGGCAGCAACGATGGCGAGCATCTGGGTCCTGTTGCCGAGGATTTCTACGCCGCCTTCGGCCTTGGCGATACCGACAAGGCGATCTCCACCACCGACGCAGACGGGGTCGCCTTTGCCGCCATCAAGGGGGTGAATGCGAAATTGGAAGCGGAAAACGAAGCGCTGCGCAGCCGGGTTTCAGATCTGGAGAGTCGACTCGAAGAACTGGAAGCACGAATCAATCAAGATGCTGCGGAGCCGTAATCTCAGCGCTCTGTGCCCCCATTTCTGAAGACTACCGGCTGAGAACCGGAGGAACAAAGTCGAGCGCGCTTCGATAACGCCAGCGCCAGTGGCGCGGATTCTCGCAGAAGGAATCGGGACAGTACATTATTCGTCAACGGCCGCTTCACTCAGCCGAGAGATTGTTGCTCCTTCGGTCAATGCCTGCAATTGCGGGCGCGAAGGCCCTGGGACTAGACGCGGGTCTGCCGCTGTCTCTTCCGCGCATTTGAATCCATCGACATGCGACGTCACGGCCACGGAGACTTCTTCCGGGACGTCCAGTCCGTACTGCGCGCAAAACCGGCGGAAGACCATGCCGTTGACATCGGGATCGTATGGCACAAAGGCGTCAGCCACATCCCCCTCGATCGGCGCGTTGATGTCGAGCATCAGCAACGGCTCGTCGCACTCGAAGCTGAGATCCGCGAACACGACGTGCTTGACCTTCTGATTGACCACGGTGCCATACCACGCTTCGCGATTCGCGATGTCGTACACGATGCTCCACTTCGTGTGCGACGCGGCGACTGGACCCGTCAGTGTTCCGAACGCGTAGTCGACGGCGCTGATTTCGCCGGATGGATCGAAGGCCTTCGCGCGTGCGTCGCATGCGGCAAAGCGCTCAGCCGACTGACCGGGGTTCGACCACCACCAGCGTGCTCCGCCACGTTCCAGAGCCTCCTGAGCGCGACCGTATGGCATATTGGACATTGCGGCCGTCGGCAAATCGGCTCCAGTGCGCGCCTCGCATTGGCCGTCAAACCACTCGATCGCCGCACTGTTTCCGTTCGCATCGGTGAACAGGAAGTGCAACGGCGGCGCATCGTCCTGAATGCGCACGACGCGTTCCATCGCGATGACTTCCTCGACGGTCGCGCAATTATCGAGCATGAACTGCTCCCACGGCCCGATCGGCAACGGAGGCCGCGCGTCCGGCTCGGGAAACTCGGATGCAAGCAACTCCATCGACGAAACTGCGAGACCCGCTTCATTCATTCCCGACACCGCGAACTCGCGCCCTGCCAGGCTGAAGGTCACGCTGCCGTATTGGGAGACCCACTCGATCGTTTCGCCCGTCGTGCTCGGCCCGAAACCCGACTTGGCCACACCGCGCCGATTCACAAACACCAGCCCGTCGCCCGGAATGAACAAATCAATGTTCGCCCCAACGATCGGTCCATCGGGAGTGTCCATGCGAAACGTTGTGCAGGCAGGCGCAGGTGCGGCGCTTGCAACAACGAGAAATGCAGATCCAAGGACAACGCGACGAAGAAAGCCCATGCCACCCCTCCGGCGAGTGAGAGTTATCGTTAGCTTGGAATCCCTCGCTCGGAAGTGCAAGGGGGTTTTGTCGTAGTCAATAGGGATGGATCTCCTGCCAAATCCTACGGGAGAGAGGCCGTTCAGATTGACTGCACTTCCCACTCAATATTACTTACGTGAATGGAATCCAACCTGCACGTGAACATCATAGAAAGCTGATGCCAATGCTAAAGGAAGAAGTACCTATTCGCGGAAAGGCCGAGGATCTTCTTGGCAGATACCATTTCGCAGAAGGCTTGGCGTCGGCGCTATCTGGATGGTCCGGCGATGAGAGCATCGTGGTCGGGCTCTGCGGGGAGTGGGGCTCGGGCAAGACATCCATCATCAATCTCGTGCTTGAGGAACTAGATGGACTTCCCGAAGAGGACGAATCAAGCCCGACTGTGATCAACTTCAACCCTTGGACAATCTCTGGAGAGGGAGATATCACTGAGAGGTTCTTCACTGAACTCTCCGAGCAACTGCGCCTGAAGGATGAATCGGAAGAGGCCGCGAAACTCGCTGCTATGCTCCTGGAGTGGGGCGAAATCCTGAGATTTGTTCCAGCGGCGAAGCTCTCCCCAGAGGATATCAGGCGGATACTCTTTGTGATCGCCACTGTCGCTGGTTTCAGTAGCCTGAGTGCAGTCCAATTGCTCAGCAGCATCAACTGGCTAGTCATCCTATCTATGATTACCACAGTGGTACTCTTCTCACTGGGTTGCATCAAGAACATTTCTCTGTGGCTCGCTGAGTACTTCGAACGACAATCATCCAGAGGTCAGAAGTCGATTCACGAATGGAAGTTGCAACTCAAGGGAGAAATCAGCAAGAGGAGCAGGAATATCCTCGTTGTGATGGATGATGTTGATCGCCTGATGCCCGACGAGGTCAGAGAAGTGTTCAAGCTCGTTCGGATCAATGCCGATTTCCCCAGAATGGTGTATCTGCTGGCATACGATCGCGTCGTCATCGAAGAGAGTTTGACTTCTCAACTTGGGATATGCGGAAGGAGTTTCTTGGAGAAGATCGTGCAGCAATCCTTCAATCTACCTGCCATACCTGCTGATTCCCTTTACTCCCTATTAACAACTGAGCTCGATCGTATCATCGGGTCCCTTCCCGAAAGGGCATGGGGCTTCTTCTCTCCGCAAGATTCTCGGTGGGGGAATGTGTACCATTCCGGTTTCAGGGAACTCTTTGGGAATCTGCGCGATGTCAAACGATTTACTGGCAGTCTTGAATTCAATCTCGCGCAATTCCACGAGAGGCCCGTCTTGGAGGTTAACCCAATTGATTTCATTGCCCTGGAGGGCATCAGGGTATTCGAACCTGATGTGTACTCCTTCATGAGAAATCACTCGGAGCTTTTTACCGTGGGCCTTGACGAGGCTGAATCGGAGGCAAAGTCCCGGAAAGCACTTGCGGAATACCTCAAGAGTCTTGAAGGCCAGAGTTCGAAACGCATTCTCCAATTGCTGGGCGAACTGTTTCCAAAAGTCAGAGACATTGATCGAAAGCAGGTGGGTCATTATTCTGACAGCAATGCGAAGCACTGGCGAAGTACGCTGATGTTATGTTCACCAGAATTATACAAGACTTACTTCGCGCTTGCTCCAGGTGGCTCCAGCAGTTCGATTTGTCAGTGGGAGATCGATGCCATTCGATCTTCTCTGGGTTCTTTTAGCTCCTGCCTAAAGGAACTGCGAAGGTGGATTCTTTCGGGGAGATTGCGCCCTCTTTTGTCGAAACTTGAGGATTACACATCGCCAGGCGAGATAGGTGAGGATGAAGGACGTAACCTCCTGCACGCCTTGTACGATTCATTCCATCTTCTGCCCAATGACGACGGAGCCTTTGCGCAAGTAAGTACTCGCCTACTAATATCGCGTCTGACAACAAAGCTTCTCCGCAATCATGAACCCACATCTGTCGTTGAGTTCATTCGCCGAATGATCGAAGAATCCACACAGTTGATAGGCCCCTTACAGGAAGTGTGAATGGCAACACCAAGAGAGGGGGAGCAGCACTCTGAACATGATTTGATATTGCCCAGCGAAAGCCTCCCGAATCTCCAGGCGAAGTGCGTTGCCCGTCTCCAAGGGATGACGCCGGAAGAGTTCCTAAATCAGTCAAATGCAGAATACCTCCTCTGGGCCTGGAGGGAATGGGATGCGAATCGAGGCTGGGAATCATTAGTGAGTCGAATTCTGGATCACGATAGCCTGCTTCCCCCGTTCCTGGCACTATTCGTTGCCACCAGCGAGATCTGGACTGCTGGAGACAGGGTCGCTACGAAGCACCAGAAATTCCGCCTCGATGAATTGGGACAATTCTGCGATCCCCGGGAGGTCCAAGCTCGCGTCGACAGAATCGAACGCGAGAATCAAGACTTGTCAGATCCACACCGAAAGCTCATTGCCCTGTTCAAGAATTCGTACACAGCCTCCTAGATCTGCGCGTCTGATTCTCGGGCATCGGAAGTCGCTCAGTGAGAGCAAGATGAAGTATTTCCAATATCCTGGAAAAAAGCTGTTGACTTGTCGTGCACGGGCGGAACAGGAAGACTGTCATACTTGACGTGAGCGCACTTCTTTCGCCCTCCCGCGAGTTCATTTGCTTCAACCAAGGTTGGTTTCGATGAATAACTATACCAATCAAATCCCGTCCAACGGCCACATGGCCAAGGGTGGACTGCGCCCTGTCGCGAACGGCGACTTCGCAATCTCCACCTCGGTTACGGCCGACTGGACCTTGGAGCGAACTCCGTAGGAGACTGGATATCCACTGACATCCATCGCCTCCCGGGGTCCTCCACCTCGGGAGGTTTTCTTTTGCCTCCCTTTCACCCGCAACCTCGCCCGAAGTGAAAGTTGAGACAGGACAATGTCAGTTCCCGAGAACAAAGCTCTCATTCACCGTTACCTGAAGCAGCCCACTGAACTTCCCACCGGCTTGCGTCGTTTGGTCGAGGCCGAGTGGGATGGCGAGCCAGTCCAGCTCTATGCCCTGACGGACTTGGATGATTCCATGCGCCTGGCCCGCCGGTGGTTGGTCCTGGGGCCGAGCCGCGTTGCGCTCGTCGAAGAGCGCCCCGACGGCACGCCCGGCACCATCAATTCGGTCCGTCGCGATGCCGTGCGCGAGATCCGCGAGACGCCGGGCCTGAGCGCTACGACGTTGGCGTTCCTGGCCGGCAAGGAAGACGCGCCTCTGCTGACGATCCGGTTCACCCATCGCCAGCGCCGGGCGGTGGAGAACATCCGCTACATCCTCGATCAGCAGATCGAGGGTTACGCGGTAGAATCGCCCGCCGATGCGGATGCACTGTACGCGGACTCCGTTTCGCAGGCCGTGAACGACGCGCAGGCCGCGTTCGCAGCGAACAAGCTCGCGGTCGTGTGGCGCCTCGTCAGCTACCTCGGCCCTTACAGGGGCCGATTGATTGCAGGCATGATCGCCGCCGCGTTGATGACGCTGACGAGCCTGCTGCCTCCTCTTGTGACGGGGCGACTGATCGACAAGATCCTCTCGCCGTACGAGGCCGGAACGCTCGCGTTCCACGATGCATGGCCGATGTTGTGGCCGCTGGTCGTCATGCTGGCCGTGGCGTACCTGGTGATGGAACTGTTCGCCTGGGTCCGTCTGCGCACGATGTCGGTGCTCGGCGAGTTGGTCGCCCAGGACTTGCGCGACGAGTTGTACGGTCACTTGCAGACGCTGAGCATGTCGTACTTCAGCCGCAAGCAGACGGGCTCGATCATCAGTCGCGTCAGCAGCGACACCGACCGCTTGTGGGACTTCATCGCGTTCGGCGTGGTGGAGGTTTCGCTCTCGGTGATCAAGCTGACGGCGCTCGGCGCGGTTCTGCTCTGGCTGGACGTGCCGCTTGGCCTGGTGATGATTCTGCCGGTGCCGGTGCTGTTGTGGTCGATCTTCCGGCATGGCCAGACGATGCAGCGCTTCTTCCTGCGCGCCTGGCGCAAGTGGTCGGACCTGACCGACGTGCTAAGCGACACGATCCCCGGCATGCGGGTGGTCAAGGCCTTCAACCAGGAGGACCGCGAAACGCGGCGCTTCAACCACCGCAACCAGGTCGTGGTGAGCGAATTCAACAGCATTCACCAGGTCTGGACGGTCTTCTGGCCGAAGCTGTTGCTCTGCGTGCACGCGTTGGTCCTGACAGTGTGGATGTTGTCACTCCCCCGCCTGATGGGATTCGGCGGCGCACCGCTCACCGTGGGAACGTTCGTTTCGTTCCTGCTGTACACGACGATGTTCTTCCAGCCGATTGAGGTGATCGGACAAATGGCCCGCATGTTGAACCGCGCGACCAGCTCGGCCCACCGAATCTTCGAAGTGCTGGATACGGAACCCCAGATCACCGACGTCGACGGCGCGGTGAAGCTGGAACCGGTGGAAGGCCAGGTGACGTTCGACAACGTGTCGTTCGCCTACGACGGAGTCCGCCAGACGATCAAGGGCATCACCTTCGACGTGAAGCCCGGCGAAATGATCGGCCTGGTCGGCCCCAGTGGCGCCGGCAAGACGACGATCACGAACCTGATCGCGCGCTTCTATGAAGCGACCGGCGGAGAGATCCGCATCGACGGCGTGAACTTGAAGCAGCTCGACACCGGGCACTATCGCCAGCAGGTCGGCATGGTGCTCCAGGACCCCTACCTGTTCCACGGCAGCATTGTGGAGAACATCCGGTACGCGCGACCCGATGCGCGGCCGGAGGAAGTGATCGAAGCAGCGAAGGCGGCGAACGCGCACGACTTCATCTGCAAACTGGCCCACGGATACGATACGATCGTGGGTGAACGAGGACAGACTCTGTCGGGTGGCGAGCGCCAGCGTGTCTCCATCGCCCGAGCGATTCTGGCCAATCCGCGGATCCTGATTCTGGACGAAGCGACCTCGAGCGTGGATACGGAGACTGAAAGCAAAATCCAGGAAGCGCTCGATCGCCTGGTGGCCGGCCGCACGGTGTTCGCCATCGCGCACCGCCTCTCCACCCTGGCCGCGGCGGACCGCCTCTTCGTGATCGAAGACGGC
The DNA here is from genome assembly GCA_020444065.1 of bacterium. NCBI lineage: Bacteria > bacterium. The sequence continues at coordinate 640,637 of JAHLLQ010000001.1, forward strand.
CGCCTGGTCGAGGAAGGAACCCACGGCGAGTTGCTCGAAAAGGAGGATGGAGTGTACCGCAAACTCCATCGTCTGCAGCAGGAACTGCACGAAGCCTATGCAGTGTAATCCCATCGTGCTCGTGCTCGGGACCTCGGCCGCATCGAGACCGAGTACGAGTACGATGGAAAGCATCGACTGACAGACCGATCGAATACCAAGGAGCAAGTCATGAATATCAAGCATCCCACTCCCGCCGCGGTGACGGAACCGGAGGAGATCGTTGCGCTACATCGTGCCGACAACGGCCAGTTGATGCTGCAACGCCAGGGGCAGGCGGTTCCGGTGACGGTCAGCCGGTGCTTTCCGTGGTCCGAGCCAACGCGCTTCATTTCGTTGCGCGATGGCGACGACAAGGAAATCGCGTTGGTCGAAGACCTTGCCGAGTTGGACGATGAGTCGCGCGGCGTCCTCGAGCTGGCGCTCGCGGAAATCGGATTCCTCTTCGAGGTGGAAGGCATCGAATCCATCGAGGAAGAATTCGAAATCCGCACGTGGCACGTTCACACGAAGCAAGGCGAACGCACGTTCCAGACGGCGCGCGATCATTGGCCGCTGCAGGCACCGGGCGGAGGACTGATCATCCGCGACGTTGCCGGCGACATGTTCTACATCGCCCAACCGGATGCCCTGGATGAGCGAAGCCGTCAGATCCTGTGGGCGTTTGTGGACTAATCGAAGTTGGAAACGACCGGACAACAAGGGCGCCTCGCAAGGGGCGCCCTTCTCAATGCAAGAGCTCCAGGCCTGCAATTGCCAGTCCTAACTCTCGGCCATCGCCTTCGGGGCAGTGGCTGTTCTCCATCTCGAGTCGCAGAGTGAGGGGCCCGCTTGTGCCTTGAGGGATTGGGAAATGCAAGACGTTGCACGTGTTATCGAAGGGCTCGATTTGGTCGCCATCGAGCGTCGCCATGCCGGGATTGGTTTCCGGAACCGGCACGCGCGGAATGATTCGGATGCGTAGGAACCTGGCGGCAGTGGGATGCGGGATCGTGAACGTGCCACGCCGTGTCATCCAGATGTGACTCGGAGCGCCGGACTTGTTGCGCTCGATTTTGTGAAAACCCTCCGCGAAATCGATGTTCGGGTCGTCGAGCGCCAACGCCTCGGCGCGGAATTTCTCGAAGAACTGTGTGTACTGCCTTTCGTTGCCACCATTGATTCCGGTGGGCAGCCCGCAGTTGCGGCAGACGTCTGATGGATTCCAACTGTGAACCGTCCGGCGAAGATTTCGGTACGGCGCGCCGTTCCAGATTTCAGCCCACGATTGCGTGCCCATGTTTCCCAGTCTCTCCTGCATGATGCAGCAGGGGAACACGGTCCCGTCGGAGGCGAAGTAGCTGTCCTTCCATGGCATGTTGCAGTGCGTGACCGCCGCCTTTCGATCTTCCTGGTGAACACCCTGCACGAACCGTTTCCGCGTCCGTTCAACGCCGTGCTTCCGAACGTAGTGATAACCGAGGCGAACCCGGCGAACCCATCGACGCGCCGATCCACCCAGGCCAGTCTCGCCGGAATCTATAATGACATCCGTGAAGGATTTGGGGATCAGCAATTCGACATTCAGCCTGGCAGCGAGCGGTATTGCCTCCATAAAGGCGCGCGACAATTCCGCGGGGTGATGGAACGGCGACTGGTTTTCCATCAGTTCGAGATCTTCTTCGCTGCCAAGTGGCAGGACGAGGATCTGGGACGCCCCGTATCGGTGAGCAAGTCGAACAAGCTCCAGCAGATCGCCGAGATTCTGGTGCATGGCGACGAAGTTGAATCGCAGACGAAAGCGGGCCGCATCGCCGGCCTTTTCTCGGCATTGCTTCAGCATCTCGAGCGTCTTGATGATGCCTTCCCATCGCACGTAAGGCCGCACAAACTCGAACGTCTCCTTCGTTGCACCGTCGATGGACAGAACCAACGTTACGTCATTGCGAACAACCTTGTCGGCCAACTCTTCCTTGCGAAGCAAAATGCCGTTCGTCGTCGTGAGGATGTGAATGCCGCGCTCCACACACGCGTCAAACATCCGCATGAAGTTCTTTGCCATGAACGGTTCGCCGTAACCGATCAGTTCCGCGGAGTTGACGTGATCGAGAACATCCGCCTCGATGCGCTCGTAGAGTCCGAGTTCCATGTCCTCGCCGAACTGACTTGCCCAATGGCCGCAATGCGTACACCGCGTGTTGCACCGATTTGTCGGCTCGATCCAGATATGAGAAGGCTGCCAATCTGCAACTTCTGGCAGATCGTAAACTGACGAAGTTTCTGGGAAATTCCCATCCAGCGTCACGGGCAAGCCTCTGGGCGTGCGATGGCCAAGACACTATGAACCCCACCGCCCTCTCGCAAGGCGAATGGGAGACACCGATCGGGTGTAACGGGAGAGCCCTCCCCTACCGCACCAGGAAAACCTCAATCGACGGCGGGGGCGGTGCGCCGGGGGAAACGAGCGCGAAGACTCCGAGGTCGGTGACCGTTGCCGTGGCCGTTCCGGTCGTAATCGTCGTGTCGAGCATCGTCCAAGGACCACTCGTTCCCGGCGACTGGTGGAGGCTCCATGTTGAAGGATCGCCTTCAAGGAGTTCCACTTCGCTGGGAACCCAGTGGAATGTCACATCGGCGGAGCCGAAGCCTGTGCGATCGGAATCGAGAATCCAATAAGATGTCGCGACCTGATCGAGGGGATCGAGTCCCGAAAGCGACGTGTTCGAGTAGACAATCTCTGCGGTTACGGAAGAGGAACTGTCGAAGCCGCTTGTCCGGAAACTGATATCCTCGAAATCGACGATGGCGCGAACGGTCGGGCCGAAGTCGATCGGCGGGATCGAATCGCCTGAGCCGCCGGAAGCTGCAAACGCGGTGGCGGAACTGGACGTGACCGATGGAGAACGTTTGCCGTACAGAACATAGACGGAGTTTGTTTCTCCGCGATAGGCAGCCAGGTCGCCAATGCCGTCGGCGTTGATGTCGCCGATCGGGAAAGGAGAGCCGAAGCGCTCGCCCTGCTCAACCCCGCGGAAGAGAAAGCCGTTATTGCCATCGATGGCGCCAAGCGTCGAGGAACTGACCGAGAGACCCGGTGCACCGTAGATCGTGTAGATCTTCCCCGAATCGAGCCGTACGTCATCTGCACCGCCGGCCACGGCAAAAAGATCGGCGATTCCGTCGCCATTCAAATCGAGTGGGTCCCGTCCGTAGAATGCGAAGCGATGTTGGAATCCCTGGCCGATAACCGCGTTGTTGTAAGAGAGCGCAAACCCGGGTCCGATTCCTCCCGGCCCGGAGGGGATCACCCAACCGGCACCCACCCCGGTGTTTCCATCGGGAGTATCGTAGTTGGAATTGCTGATGGAAAGCTCCGGATAGCCGTCCGCATTCAAGTCCCCGGCGCTGAAGAACTGTGGCGCATTGGAGAAACTGGCGAAATTCGTTTCGACCCCGAGAATAACCGATCCCAGCGACCCGTCGCCGCCGTTCTCCGAGTAATACGTCGACAGGTCCACTGATTGCGGCCACGCACGACGACCGTGTACGACAAAGAACTCGCCGCGGTTGCTCATCGCATCGCCTGGACCTGCGCCTGCTCCGTTCAGAATCAGCAGGTCATTAACTCCGTCGCCATTCACATCCTTCGCAGGACGAAGATCGCGGCCTGTGTAATCGCTCCCCGGGCCAACCAGCACGGTGCCGTTCGATCCGTTGATACCATTCAAGTCGAAGCCCGGACCAAAGTTGGTCCGGCTACCGAAGATCACATAGATTTCGCCGGAGTTCGCCCGCACACCGGTGAAGCTGTCGCCCCACGAACCCATGATCAAATCGTCGAGACCATCGCCATTGATGTCTTCGAGAACGACGTCGAGCCCGAGGCGTTTGTCCGCCTGCCGCCCAATGACGATGAAGCCGCGATCACCCGAGTTCCCATTCAGCGAGGACAGGTAGTCGACGGTGGTGGAGGGAATGCCGCCGGGCTTCCCGAAGATCAGATAGCAAATGCCGTCGAAGTTCGCCTGGCCGTTGTTGGAGGAGTCGAAGGTCTGCTCACCGATCGCGAGATCAGCCAGGCCATCGCCATTGAAATCGCCACCCGCGATGTCGCGTCCAAAGCTCGAGTAAGAGCTGACCGTGTTGTAGATGACGAAACCATCCGATGGCGACATACTGGCCGGGTTGATGGTCGACGAGAGACCTGGGTACTTGCCGTAAACGACCACCACCTCGCCGGCACGGCTGACGTTATTCGCGATGCCCTCTCCATTGGGGCTGCCCAGAGCGATATCGCTGATCCCGTCGCCATTGAAATCGCCCAAAGGCACGGTCGGGTAGCCGAACTCATAATCAGTACCGCCTGGAATGATGACGCCGTCGCTACTCGAAAACTGGTCAATGTTGATGGCCGCGGGAAACTGTGCCCCCGCAAAAGCGGCGAGCGATATCAAAATGGGAACTATGAGCACACGTTTCATAATAAAACCTGCTATTCTGGATTGTGGATAATGAATTCCAGAGTCCAGAATTCCAAGTCAAGTCCATTCCGGGAGCGGCATGGATGGTTTCGGTGACTTGAAGAGAAATGTGGCGAATTCAAACCCAAATCGGGTGTTTCCCGGACAGTGCCACCCCTTTCTGCTCGCAGACATCCGCATTTGCAGCATACATTGTTGTGATTGATTCAGCTTCCTGGGGGGAGGCTCTGACCGTGTTCGAAAGAAGCAAACGAGAGCTCGGAGTCATCGCGGGATTGATTCTGGGCGCCTTGTTCATTGGCTCTCTGACGGTTCTTGTGGCGCAGAGGCATCAGCGAAACACTGCGTTCGAGAAGCTCAACGCAGACTTTCGCCTGATCGATGAGGCCATCTTCAGTCGTTTTGTTGACTGGTCTTGCGGACCTCCCCCTGATTCCTACTCGTCGGATCCCAAACTCACCGCGCGGGGTTTCGTGACATTCGGGGGCCAGCCAGATGTGCCGAGGAGAAATGGAAGCGCACCGCCCTCCATCACAACGCCGATCGTCTATTTGAAGGAGATTCCTTCGGACCCGTTTTATCTAGTTCGCCCGTATTCGTACATCCATCCACCAACCGGCGAACACCCGAGCTTCGGACTGGTGATTTCTGCCGGTCCGGACGGCGATTTCGATTTGGATCAGATCTCAACTCGAAAGCAATTGGGCAAGATCCTAAAGGGTTACTGGTATTTCGTGGATCCGGAACTCCGCGGGCAAGTGCATACGCTCCTTGCCCCGGAATCGTACGATCCAACAAACGGAGCAACGAGTTCGGGAGATATCTTGCGATTCTATGCCGCTTCGGAGCCAGTGTATGGCTATGGAATTCAATATTCTGAAATCGGCCGACCGACCGACGGTTTTACGACCCAAGGAACCACAAAGAAACCCGGCCGGCTTGATTGGATCACGGATTCCCTGCCCGGCCGGTAGGACTCAGTAGATACCCCCCACCCGCTCTGCTTATCTGATTTCTTCTGCCGAACGGAACAAGCAGAGCCCGCCCACATCACGGCCGCGGCCCTTGAAAATACGGATTGCTTTTTTCTAACGACCTGACAGGCTTTGCAGGATGTTGTGGCCCATTTATCTTCCATGCAGAGCTATCTCCCTTGATCACCTTTCCGACTCAATCTCGTCCGAAGATGCCGATGTCGCTATTTCGAGTTTCACTTCTAATGGTCCTCTGTGGTTCTGCCGCACTGGCGCCCGCTGGAACGGGGCTCGGGTTCCCCTCCAGCAATGTCTCGGGGTTTCGGAGTCTCGTGCCCCCATCAACGCAACTCGTGATCGACACGGATGCGCTGACTTGGATGGGGGACGATGACGCCGCCACGGATACCCTGAACGGCGTTCACCTTCGTGCAATCGAGAATGCCGGCGTGGCGGAGTTCTACCTCGCCGGCGACCTGCTGCCCAATGCCGGTGACTCCAGCACGACGGTGACGGTACGGGGGTCAAGGCCCTGCCGCGTAACCATCGGCGGCAACGTGCTGGCGCCCACGGAGTTCGACGGCAGCGCCGAGGGACAGCAACCTGGACCGGGCGGGGGACGCGGCGGCGATGGCGGCATCGGTGGGACGGGGGGAGATGGGGGCCGGCGGATCGAGATCATTCAACCGGCTGGCGGGCAAGGCGTCCCGGGCTCAAACGGAGGCAGTGGATTCGCAGGCTCCGTCAAAGTCGGCGAGAATGGTCTGGCCGGCAACGCGGGAACTCCGCCCGAATCGGGCGCCGACGGTTTCGGGATGCCTGGTTCCGGCGGCGTGGCAAGGACTCCGAGTGCTGGCAATGGCGGCGACGGTGGCGACGCAGGAACAGCAGGCGGAGGCGGCGCCGGAGGACTCTGGGTCCTCGTCGCCGGTACTCCCGGCGGCAATGGTGGCGATGGATTGAATGCGGGAGACGCAACCGGCGGCGATCATGGGGAAGATCAAATCGGTGCCCCAGGCTTACGCACTGCCAGTGTCGAGTTCGCAGGAGGCGGCGGCGGCGCCGGAGCCGCCGGTGGAGCGGGCGGCGGCGGTGGCGCAGGAGGCACTGCAGCCAGCGGGAGCGGAGGGGCGGGTGGCGGCAGCGGCATTACCGGACGCGGCGGCAACGGTGGCGGTGCAGTGGGCGCCAACGGCGGAGCTGGCGGCAAAGGCGGCGATGGAGCCTCTCACGCTGACGGCGGCGGCGGCGGCGGGGCCCTCTGGGTCAGCGTGCGTGGCCGCTCAACCGAAGTGACAATCAATGCCGCGGGCGGGAATGGCACCAACGCCGGCGGAACGGATGGCACCCCAGGACAGGGCGGCGATCCGGCGCGCGGGCCCAACGGTCCTGCCAGCTCCCCCACTGAGACTGGCGGCGCCGGCGGCTCCAGCGGCAGCGTCGGCCGCGGCGGCAATGGCGCCCCGGGAGGACGCGGCGGCAACGCAACCGGAGGCGGCGGTGCCGGTGGCTCGGCGATTCTCGAATTCGGAGCGGGCGACGGACCTCTGTTCCGCTCAAACGTGCAGCCCGGAGTCCCGGGCGGAGCAGTCGGCGAATCGACGTCACGTCGCGTCCTGCAATCCAATCCCTTTTTCAAACCTGCCTCCTCCGATCCCATCAGCACTCCCTATATCTCAGACTTGCAAGGCGGCGCGGAGGCATTTGGGATTATGGATGGGCACACATACGCGGACCTTCCCATTCTCACAGTGGACGCACCTCCCGGAGCCTTCGTCGCGCTCTATCGCACGAACACCCTCTTTGGATTTGCCGAGCCCGGCTACGAATGGCTCGTCTATGCCAACCTCTCCTCCGAGTCTATTGAAGATCCGGGCCTGCAAGCTGGTGCTGATTCCAATCTGGTTTCGATTCCGCTGGCGCGTGGAGGAGACCTTCGCACGGAATTCGGCGGTCCCGGTGTTCAGGACATCAACGCGCTTCCGTCAGGGGCGCTCTTTGTCACGCTGATTCCCGAGAATCCCGGAGCTCCAGTCCCCGCTGTCTTTGAGGGCAGTCAAGCCGGCATCACACGGACCCGCGCAACAAACCTGCAGGACGGCGAAGTGGTGTTCCTCGCGCCGCCCGTTGAGATCGATTCGCTGGCGGAGTTGGACGACATTCGGAACAATCTCTCATGGGATTATATCCTGACTGCGGACATCGACGCGTCCCCGACCAGTGATCCGGGCTACAACGGCGGGCTCGGGTGGGAACCCATCGGAGCCGACCCGATGTCCCCATTCCGCGGAGTTCTCGACGGTGACGGGTTTGCCATCGACGATCTTGTCATCGACAGGCAGGAGATGATGGTCGGGCTCTTCGGCAACCTGGAAGGCCCGGGGGAGATCCGAGACCTGACGATCCGCAATGCCACCGTCACGGGCGGTAACTTCGTCGGCATTCTCGCAGGTGCCGCAAACGCAGGGTCCATCATTTCCGGATGCGTCGTGGAGGGCGGCAGCGTCGACTCGACGCTGACGGTGGACTGCGTGTCGGGAGGCAATCTTGGGTCGTGCCTCATGGGTTTGGGTGGCCTTGCCGGAGGAGTCTTCGACGCCAACGTAGACAACTGCCACTCGTCCGCCAGCGTTCTCGCCACGGGCTTCACAGGTGGCGAGTCCGGAACCGTCCCGGTATGGACAGGCGGGCTCGTTGGAGTCCTTCAGATCTCCATCATCGAGTCAAGTTCTGCCAGCGGGAACGTGACCGTGGAGGTCGGCACCGCATACGCCGGAGGACTCGTTGGCGGCTTGTACGGAGTCATCCTCGATAGCTACTCAACCGGCGATGTCATTTCGACAAAAGTCGCCGGCGGGCTCGCCGGCGCTGGCGATGCGGGCGGAAATGCGGGAGCGAATGCCAGCTACGCCACCGGCAATGTCACTGGGGGCGAGTCGGCGGGAGGAATCATCGGCAAAGGCGCGAGTGCCGGTTTCTGTTATTCCCTGGGAACCCTCACAAGCCCCGGTACCGCCGCGGGCATCTGCGCCGGAGACACGGACATCACGGCCTATTCCTTCTCCGCCAGCGTGTTTGCTCTCGGCGCGACCACCGCGATCCCCCTTGCAGCAGATGTGAAGGATTCCTATTGGGACTTCACCGTAAGTGGCCTCGCCGCCAGCGACACCGAGGGGCGCACGACGGCTGAGATGACATTCCCGTACGACTACACGACGTGCTACGTATCGCCCGAATGGCAGCCGGGGCAGGGCTATTGGGTCTACGATGCCGCCGGATCTCCGAGCGCCCCGACCGGTCCCAACAACGGATACCCGTACCACACGTGGCAGACGGCGCGTGTGACTGCGACCTACGCCGCCGGCACCGGCGGCCAGCTTCGCGTCGACGGCGGTGCGTACGTCCCCGGCGCCACGCTCACCCGCATCCCCGGAGCCAGCAGCGGCGCAATCGAGGCCGTCCCTGCCTCCGGGTCCGTGTTCCTCCGATGGAGCGATGGGTCCACTCAGAATCCGCGCCTCGACCGCAACCTGCAAGAGGACCTCGGCCTCACTGCCATTTTCGATGTCTCGGATCCATCAATCATAGAGGTGATTGATCGCCTGCTGGGTCGAACGACGACGGGTCTTCCGGACAGAAATGGGGACGGAGTCGTGGACGCGGCGGACTTGCGGTGATGTGTCTGAAGCTGGCACGCACACGGCGGGAACCTGGGTGGCCGGTGGAAGAAAAGGAATATCCCCACCTCCCGAGCATCAGAATCCTCATCCGCCCCGTGGGCTGTTGAGAAATAGGCTTGAATCGACAGCCAAACAAGCCCGACTCGATGGCGGATTCGGGGACAAATCCAGTAGTTTGCTTGAAGTCGTCCTTCCCTAGCTCGACATTGCCCGCCACAGACGGAAGAACTCAGGAGCAGTGCGCAACATGCGGTCATGGAAGCGCCGCCAAAACATCCAGGGAGAACCGCTCGGCTTGTGAACACCGTTGCCGAACGATGCCCCATTGATCCCGCACCCTCTGCTCGTGCGCCTGATATTCACGCTTCTTCTTCTTCACCTTTTCGGCCAAGGGTAGCTGTTTCAGCCGATTTTCCAGGTTCAAATTGCATTCGAGATCATTCAGCATGCGGTGCCCGTCGCTGAAGAGCGCCGCCACGAGCCATGCTTCAGTCGCCTTCGACGGCACACAAAGTACAGTCTTTGGACCCAAGCCGCTTAGGTTTGCCCATGCGATAGGTAGTGCGCGGACCACACCGGCACCTCCGGTCGCTGGGGGACAGTTGGTGCTGTTTGGCAAGGGAGGCCAGCCATTATTCATTGCTTGCTGAGCGATTCCTGGACTGACATCTTCGTAGCTGTATTCTGCCACGTCCGCGTCCAGGTGAATTATGAAGAGATCAAAGCCCGGCAAGGTCGGATCATCTTCAATGCGATTGAACCCGCGCGTTGCAAACTCCTGACACCATCGAAGTACCCCGCCCCATCCAGTTCCAAGCTTCGGTCGAGTGGGTTCGGGTTGGATTTGGGTAATCACGAATGAGTCAGGAAGTAACGCCTTCAGCGCGGCCTCAATGATTACGGTATCTGTGGGACCTTCCCCTACAACGGCAACTCTGAGCTCAGACATTGGGAACTGCTCCTAAATGGCCCATAGCCCAAAGCCGTGAGAGGGGATACTGTTCGTTCAACTGCCCCAAATCCGGAGAGACCTCGACTCGCCTCACTATTGTATGCCCATTGCTATTCCGCTCGACCGCGAAAAGTCGGACTTCATCATCGTCGAGATTCAAACCATCGAGCACTGTTGGGTTGTGCGCGGTGAAGAGCAGTTGCCGTCCTGGAGATGCTGATTTCAGCCAATCATCAATTCGCGATACCAGTCGGGTCACGAGGCGGGGGTTTAAAGCTGAATCAAGATTATCGATAGAAAAGATACTGGGGGATTTTGCCGCCAGGCAAAGTACAGCTGAGAATAAGACGTATAGAGCACCCTCACTCGCGTCGAAGGCCGAAAGAGTATTGCGCGATGGTTTCATAAAGCGATCCGTGAATTTCAAAACATTCTTCGGGCGGGGGACTGCCGGTGAGAGGAGTGCACCCGCCGAATCTGTTGAGCCGATTTCACTGGCCCAGTCGATTAACTCCAGAACTTCGTCCAGCCTCTCCTCGCTGACTTGCCGTTTGAGAGAAGCGAGACCATCCGCCAAACCGCCTCCAGATAGGCCAACCGGAGCGCGTGACTGCGAATCCTGCTCGGTTCCTCTCAGAGGCGCCGTCTCGGGCGTATAAATCGCGTAAGCCTGAAGCGCCTTTAGCAGCAGCGAAGCAGGATCGTCTAATTGCAGGTCAACGACCTTCAAGGCGGAAAGCCCAGCCGTAGGATCCAGATTCTTGTTACTACGCCGAACCCCAGCGCTCACTATTTCTTGCGCTCCAGAAGAGAGATACTCCGTCTTGAAACTCCATGCCGGCTCCGGATCCTTGAGCGGATTCAGGAGCGTTACTCGGAAGGTCGCATCCGGATCTCCCTTCGCCTCCAACATGATATGCGGTGGAGTCCGTTCGCTGGAAAAAGAGGCTTTGAAAAGGCGAGGCAAGCCGGGCCGCACCCCGCGCCGAATCATTGCTTCCGAGTCTACATGTCCTCCCGCGGCGGCGCCCAGGACTCCCAACGCCTCAAGAATATTGCTTTTCCCCACACCGTTCGCCCCAATGAAGCAGTTCAACCGGCCTAGTTGGACTCTTTGATCCAGAATGGACTTGAAACCCGCGATATGTAGTTCATGAATCCTCATGCTCTCTCCCATTTTGTTCTACGCGTCACCGGCTCCACAATCAAGGGCAACCATCATTGCATGGATAACTCGATCATCTCTCGCACGGGGCCGGGCGGCCGGAGAGGACCACGAAACAGATCAGCGATCTGCCAGACTAAGTTCTCTGGCCGATGGTGCGTCGCCAGATTGCCCTCCTGATGACGGAGGAAGTCGTTTCCCCAGCCAAGCGAATAATGTCCCAAACACACGGGACAGCATTGTCCAGGCCCCGTATGCAAAGGGTCAACTGCGTGTTGAATCCTCCCCCCAGAAATTCGCGGGATCTGGCTGCTGGACGGTTCTCCTTCTTTCCGAATCGCCTCCGCTACCCCCATCCAAGCGATCATGACTCAGTCTAGGATTCGGCCCGGCCATCATAAGTCCAGAAATCTCAACCACAAAGATCTTCACGTAAGAAAATGCTCGGCTGGCAGGTTCAGTGTAAGAGATAGAAAAATGCGAACTGTATCGGAAGAAGCTCTGGGTCCAGGGTAAGGGCCGTCCGAGGATATTCCACGAGCAATGGAGCGCAAGATCACGGGGAGCCGCAGCGGGACTGAGGTGGGGAAATGAAATGCCCCCGATGAAATGGTCAACAGGGAAGACCTCTGCAGCATTTGGGCTTAATGGGCGGCAATGAAATCGATCAGCCTTTTCGCCAACTCGGCACATTGTGCCCTGTTCAAGTCAAACAACTGCTTGGTTGAGGTCCCAGCTCCGCCTGCCTTGTCCGAGCGTAGCCTAAAGAACTCCCCGAACTTCCCGGCTTCCAGCTCAACTTCCGACGTGGATTCGCTCAAGCCCTCAGGCAAGTTTGCGATTCGTGTAACTCTGGCCATGGATGCCTCCTATCTGAAGTTCCTGGTGGAGCCGGGGGGAGTTGAACCCCCGTCCGAAGATCCTTCAAGCACGACTCGTTCACGGGCGTAGCCGACATTTATCCCTATCGGCGGGGCTGGCGGTCTTTCCCGCCCGTCACCTCGTCTTTCCGAGGCGTCGGATGCCTGTCTTTCCAAGCTGTCTCCCGTCTGTCCGGGTTGTCATCTCTCCTCTACCGGAGGAGAACGGCGACGCTATTCTGTTGCCAGGTCAGCGCCCAACCCCTTGGAGATTACGCAGCGAGTGCGACCTCTCCGTTGATGTCCACCACGTTATTGGCGACAGTTATAAGGGTGATCGGATGTTTAAAGTGGCCAACGATCATCCACTGCCCGTATCATCGTACTCTCCGTCGATCCCCGTCGAAACCCGTCGGCCCCACAATTCGAGTGGCCGTCGCATTGCGCGACAGTTTTGGAGAGCGCCGACGCCTCTCGACGCCAGCGACACCCATTAGCGCATGAACCATGCCGCAGCGCAAGGAGAAGCGGAGGTGATCACCACGAAGGCACGAAGGACACGAAGGTGAAGTCAGAATTGAGAACAGTTGCTTTGCCCTCCTGGGATGATAATCAGCGGACACTAAAATAGGAAGTCTCTGCACTTCTTCGTGATCTCTGTGCCTTCGTGGTGCAAATCCGTCGCCCGCCCGCCCAGCCCCAATTGAATGTTCCTGTGCTTCCGCCGTATAAGTACTGAACACAACGGAAAGGGAGAGCGCCGATGGCCGACATGCAATTGCACCTGCACGAAGAGATGCTGCTCCTGCTGCTGAAGGACGAGGAGGGCACGTTCCACAATGCCTGGCGACACATCGCCCTGGGGGCGGCGCTGCTGTCGGAATTGCTCCTCGATGGCTATGCCCGCGTCGAAGAAACCAAGCGTGGTCGCGAGATGGTTATCTCCGCGACCGAGGCATCCCCGATCAATCCGATTCTGGCGGAGTGCCACGCGGCGATCGCGACCGCCAAGAAGCCCTGCGTCGCCTCGCATTGGGTGTCGAAGTTCGGCAATCAGCGCGACTTGGCTCAGCGCATCGCCGAGGGCCTGGCCGAGCGGGGAATCCTGCGGATCGACCGCGAATCGATTCTGCTCATCTTCAAGCGCACGATCTTCCCCGAAATCGATCACAAGCCCGAGGAGCAGTTGATGCAGCGCATCTGGGGCGCGATTCATAGCACCGATGCCGTCGATCCGCGCACGGCCGTCATCGTCGGCCTCGCGCAGCACACCGGCCTCATGCGCCAACTCTTCGACAAGTCCGCGCTGAAGACGCACAAGGAACGGATCGAGGCGCTCGCGAACGGCAACGCCGCCGTCTCCGGCGCGAAGGAAGCCGTGCAAGCCGCCCAGGCCGCCATCATGGTGGCCACGATCATGCCGGCGATCGTGGCGACGACGGTGGTGTCGCACTGAAACATCAAGAATCAATCCGCTGCCATTTCGCCGCGCGGCATCTGCTCCGCCAACTCCTCGTAGATGCGGCCGAGTTCGGTTTCGATGCGGTACGCCCATGGGTCGGCCTGCATGGGCAGGTGGGCCAGGTCGTGCGCCATGCGGAGGACTTCGAGCGATCGCGCGGCCGCGTCCCAGTCTTCCTCCGCCATTTCCGCGGCGGCGCGCACGGCAGCGCTCTTGCCAATCAAGGGAAGGGTGCCGAGAAGAACAGCCTCGCTTCCATTCTCTTTCCGATACTCGTTGGTCCTGAGTTCGTCCATCAATGCCCACCACTCCGGGGATTCTTCTCTCCATGCCTTGTAAGCCTTCGTCTCATCGAACAGAAGGGGGGCAGGCCGCTCTATGAAGGCTGCGAAATGGTGACCGAGACGGCTCTGTGCCTGCGCCAGGAGTTGACGCGACGTTTCGCTCTTGCGTGTCGAGAACGCTTCAATCATTGGACGTGGCCAGAACATTTGATAGTCACGCATCTCGCCAAGCATTCTGTTCTTTGCAAGTGGGAGTGGATCTCCTTCGGTCCACGGAATCCCGCTCGCGGCAAATTCCGCCCTCAGTTTGATTGGCGACATCACGCGCGCCTTGAAAAAGGCTTCATTCGGCATCCCCCAACCGTGGACAGACATGTTGGAATCGTAAACTCGGAAGAGATCCCCCGAACTCTTTGTCCCGTTTGTCGGATCGTATGTTGCAGGCGATAGGATGGCGTTGATGTGGCCGAGCCAGAATTCCCCTTCGGGATAGTGCTTGAGCGAACTGTACCCTGAGGGCGGTGGCAGGAGATTATGGATCGCGGCCTGATCAAGATCGTAGTCTCCATCGGGACCAGCGGACACGAGCATTCCCATCATACGCCAGGAGGCCTTCTTGGGACAGATATACCCCAATGGTCTGCTGGGAGAGAATGGATCTCTGGGGAAGGACTCGATGTACGCGGCCGGCGTTGTTAGTTCCGTGAGGTAAAAAGAAGTCCCGCTGGAATCGGGGCTGTCGGGTGGCATGGAAATCCCGCACCAGTCGATGCCATACTCCATAATGCCAAGGTCGATTCTCTCGAACGCCCGATCAAGTTCTTCAAACTGAGCCTTGCGCTTTGCTTCGCTGCGAATTGTCCATCCAGTAAAGGCGACCGCGACGAAGGCAATCGCTCCGAGGATTGCGGTCCCCCAGAATGCACGTCGGTTTGCGAACATCGGAAGCTCCTCCCGCCCCCAGCGGTTCGACATCGACACCAGTGTTATTCGTTTCCGCCTGCGATGCGAGAAGAATATCGAGGCTGCCCCCCGATTGGACACACGCAAGTCTCGATTGCGATGACGAGCACCGCTTCGCTGAGCACGCGCACGAGATTGGTCCGCGGATGTTTGCAGGAGACCTTTCGGCGCCAAACCGACTGTTATGACAGGTTGACACCGTGAGGCTTGCCCGGTAGCCATCGGTATTAATGCACGACCTAGTCCCTAAACGCGAAGAGCCGGTGGAAGATCATGAAAATTCACGAATATCAAGCAAAGAGAATCCTTGCCGAGTTTGGCGTGGCCACCCCTTTGGGCGAAGTCGCCACGACCGTTGAGGAAGCGGTGGCCGCGGCCGAGAATATCGGCGCATGGCCGGTGGTGGTGAAGGCCCAGGTCCATGTGGGCGGCCGTGGTAAGGCCGGCGGCGTGAAGCTGGCCAAGTCTATGGACGAGTTGAAAGACGCCGCGTCCAAGATCCTTGGGCTGAACATCAAGGGAATCGTCGTCCGCAAGGTCCTGATCGAGCCGGGCATCGACATCAAGCGCGAGATTTATCTGGGCATCATCATGGATCGAGGCACAAAGCGGCCGGTCATCATGGCGTCCGCCGAAGGCGGCGTGGAGATCGAAGAAGTCGCCAAGGAGACACCGGAGAAGATCCTGAAGCTGGGCGTCCCCCCCTTCACCGGCCTGCGCAGCCACCACATCGTTCGCCTTTGGGAGTTCCTGGATATTCCGGAAGCCGCGCGCAAGTCCTTCGGCGCGATCGTGAAGGGCCTCGTGAAGGCATTCTTCCAGAAGGACTGCTCGCTGGCCGAGATCAACCCGCTCGTCATCACCGGCTCGGGCCAGGTCATCGCCTGCGACGCCAAGATGAACTTCGACGACAACGCATTGCCATGGCACAAGGAACTCGATGAGTTGCGCGACGACGGCGAGGAAGAGCCACTGGAAGTCGAGGCGCGCGCGAAGAAGTTGAACTACGTGAAGCTCGACGGGCAGATCGGCTGTATCGTAAACGGCGCGGGGCTGGCCATGTGTACGATGGACGTCGTGAAGCACTTCGGCGGATCGCCGGCGAACTTCCTGGACATCGGCGGCGGCGCCAAGGCCGAGCAGGTGGCCGACGCGCTGAAGCTGATCACGTCCGACCCGCACGTGAACACGATCTTCTTCAACGTGTTCGGCGGAATCGTGCGCTGCGATAACGTCGCGAAGGGCATTCTGCTCGCGCTCGAGCAGTTGCCGGACTTCGACTACCCGATCGTCATTCGCCTCAGCGGTACAAACGAAGAAAAGGCGCGCCAGATGCTTGAAGGGTCACCCCTCAAGATGGCCCCGAATATGGCCGAAGGCGCAAAGATGGCCGTGGAAATCGCCAAGTCGCGGTAAGGTTCACACACAGGCAAGACGAAACACCAGGGCCGCAATACGGATCCCGGTGTTTCCTTTTGAAACGCCAGGAACCGCCCATCCGTGAATGAACGGGACTTGTCCCCAATTCAAGAAGAAGAACAGCCCGAATCGGAGATACGCAAGAGGGGCATCTCGCCTACATTTCAAGTGTGATTTCACGTGCAAAATGTCATCTGATACAAGAGAGCCAGTTCGTCAATTACAGCTTTGACGAACTGGCTATTTTCTTGCTCGACTGTGTGTTCCGACTCCTTAACGGAAGAAGGAGTTGCACATCGATTGCCATCCCACAAAGGAAGGAGGTGAAACGAAAAATGGCCAAGCAAGAAAAACTCAAGCCAGGGCAGGAAGCCCCGCGATCCGGGCAATACGGAGTCGTGGGTCCCCGAGGCGGTGATACTGGCAAAGAAGTCACCGTTCCCAAGGGCAAAGTCCTGCCGCCAACGTCGAAACCGGGTCAAGGCTATAAGCTCAATGATCCGACAAAGAACAAGAGCGGTCAGGGTAAGTAACCCGCCGTGACAACCCTATGACCTGACCCCGGACTCTTCCCCTCCGAATGGCCCGGGGTCACTCGCCGCTTCCACCCCTTACCCGTACCCGCCGCATCCACGACAAACCACAGCTTGCTCTTCGTCTTCCCCGGCTTTGCCAGTGATCCAGCGTCGGGCGTAGCGATACTCGGGGCCGTTCCAGATTTCGGCGAAGGGCTTTTCGAAGACATTTCCGAAGCTATCCAGGTAATTCTTGCCGCAGCATGGATCGACCTGACCGCCCCAATTGATGACCGTAGAACGCCATGGCCAGAAGCACTTGATCGGAGGAGGATTGGCCGCCGCGCAGGCTTCCTGATCTGCCTTGGGACTGAAGATGTCGAGCCGATCGGACTGATCTTTTTCTTCATCCAAGTACTCGCTGCGCACGAAGTCCGGATTGTCAGCGGGGCGGATCGATTCGGATTCGATGTTCACGAAGGGCTTCTGAATGCGCACGATGTCGGCGCCGAGTCCCTTCGCAAAGGCATGCACGCGGGGCACTTCGTGTTCGTTGTGCTTGAAGACGAGGAACTGAAACTCAATGTGTGGATTCTTTCGACCGAGCCGGCGGCGCGCATCAGTGATTTCCTTCAAGTTGCGCACGACGTTTTCGAGCTTCCCCTGCACGCGGTATTGCTCGTACGTCTCCTGAGTCAGGCCATCGCAGGAAACAACCAGATCATCGAGCCCGCTGCGAACCACGGCCTCTCCCCCGCCCTGGGGCAAGACGTTCAGATTGGAACTGATCGCGGTGGAGATGCGCCGCTTGTGCGCGTGTGCCACCATCGGAAGGATGTCTTTGTGCAGGAAAGGCTCGCCCCAGTTGTAGAGGTCGATCTTGAAGGTGTGCGGGGCGATTTCGTCGATCAGACTCTTGAAGGAATCGAGCTTCATCTTTCCCGGCTTCAGCGGCAGGTTGCCTTGGCCGGTCGCGCAGAACGGGCACCGCAGATTGCAGGTGTTGAGCGGATCGATCAGCAGAATGTACGGGCGGCCGCGGACGACTTCGCGGCCAAGCATGCGTTCCGTTTCCACGACAGCCAGATTCCAGAACCGCCCGATGGTTGGATAACGGAACATGGCCGCCGCATGGCGGCGCACACGTGCGCTGCGAGCTTTGAGTTTCTTGATGAAGTCGATCATCCGCGCGATCCGCCTTGTCACCTGCCCGTATACGCAATCGTCGTGACGGCCGATTTGCGCCGTCGCCGACTGCCTACCGTCCCCAACTCGGCGGAAGCAAGTGTTGCGCTCGAAGAATCGCGATCAGCGGATCGTCCGGCTCGACAGAGCGGACTGCGTCGTCCACGAACTTGGCGGCCTCTGAATTCCGGCTGGAGCCCACGCAGGCCTCAACGAAGTAACGCTCGAAACTCGCCGGACGCGACATCCGGACTTTCATCGGGGAAAGGATCCGATATGCACCGGAATAGACCGTCTTAGCGCTCTTCGTCTGCCCCAGAGCGTTGTGCATTCGCGCCTTCTTGACCATGATTTCGGCAAGTGAGATGCGATTCTCGTCGGTATCGTCCTTGTCGACGCGTTGCCGCCAGAAATCATAAGCTGGCGTAATGACGTCGATTCCCTCCTGATAGAGCCCGGATTGATTGAGCGAATCGGCGAAATCCTCGCGCAGATAGGCTTCGCGAATTGTGCGTTGCGCCTCGGTCCCCTGGCTGGCGCTGAGATTCATGCCCTGGCGGAATGTCATGCGCCCCTGGTCCGTCAAACCGAGCAGCATCTGCAGCCGCGCGATTTCCACGAGACACTGCGACATCGTGACTGGAGCATCCAGCGCCTCCAGGAAATTCAAACGCACCTGTTGCGCCATCAGCGCCGAAGGCAACTGCCCGGCATCGATCAGGCGATCGGCCAATGCGTCGAGATCGCGGCCACGTTGTTGGAGCGTCGATTCGTGCAGGTTCGCAATGGATCCTTTGTCGTAGAAGGCCATCACCTGGCTCAATGCGTTGTTCAGTTCCTCGGGGGTGATTTGCTCGGGCGGCAAGCCATTGGCCCGGGCGAAGATGTAGTTCATCAGATCCTCGCCGCGTTCGGTTGCCTGATGCGTTTCGCGCGTGAGCATAAAGAAGCCGAAAACGAGGCCGTACACGGCCGCCAGAAGCACGATCGTCAACCCCAGGAAGATCCAGCGCTGACGGCGGACATCACGGATAGACTGTTCGCGCTTTGCGACTTGTTCGAGCAACGTCTCCCGGCGCAGGCCTTCCTCAAGGCGTTCGATCATCGCCCTGGCCAGCGCCAGATCGTTATTCGCGGCGGCGGTTTGTGCTAGTTCCGTCAGCACCCAGCGCCGCAGCGGCGGAATGTCCGGATTCTCGGGCCAAAGTCCGGCCGCACGTTCCAGTTTCTCCATGCAGCCGGTCAGTACCTGGTAGCCGGAGGTTCCGTCGCCCTTGGCATGGCCGGCGACCTCGGAGGTCAATGCCATGGATTCGCGGCGCTTGCCGGCGCCGGACAGGTAATCCTGAATACCCTCCATGAACTCGGTGGCGCTCTGGTAACGATCCTCCGGCTCGGGGGCCATTGCCTTTGTGCAAACGGCGTTCAGTTCGGCTGGAATCCAGCGTCCGGGGGCACGATACCGGGGCGGCTCAACGTCGCCAACCATGGCCTGCTTGTACGTCTCGAATGTCTTTCCACCTGGATAGGGAACGCTTCGCGTCAGGAGGAAATAGAGAATGCCGCCAAGCAAGAAGACATCTGTCCAAGGACCGATGCGATCCATCGTCTCTTCGGTCTGCTCCGGCGCCATGTAGCAAGGAGTGCCGGCCGGATTCTGGGCGTTCTCCTTGGTCGGCGCCAGCCCCGTCGTCAGGAGATTCGTATCCCCCTGGCGAGCCTTGTCCTTATCGTAGACGAGTGCCAGTCCCCAATCCATGAGCAGCACTTCGCCGAATTCCCCGACCATTACCTGAGATGGCTTGAGGTCGCGGTGAACGACGCCGCGGGAGTGAGCGAAGGCGACGGCCTGGGCCACATCGATCAGAATCTGAAGGTGGCGGCCGAGGAACTCGCCCGTCGAGAGCTCGAAATCTTCGCGGATCATCTGGTGCCACGGCTTGCCCTTCACCATCTTCATGGCGAGGAGCGGTCGGCCCGATTCATCGAGCCCGAGGTCGTGCACCGGAACGATGTTGGGATGTTCGAGGCTGGCCGCCGTCAGGGCCTCCTGGCGGAAGAGGACCTCGAGTTGGCGCGACTGCCATGTATCGGCGGCTCGCTGATAGATACTGTCTTTCAGGCGTTTGACGGCAATCGTGCGGCCAAGGGACTGCTGCGTGGCCTCCCAGACTTCGCCGAAACCGCCGGTCCCGACGATACGCTGGAGGGTGAATGCAATCGGCATCGGAAGGCCGAATTCATCCGATGGCGGCGGACCGGTTTCCTGCTCGGCCAGATCGCGACTCGCGGGCTCGTCGACGCGCCACTGGCTCAGGATCCCGGTCTTGTACATGATCGTGACTTCCCGATGGAGTGCCATCGGGTCACGCCTGGCCACGGAACGCACCGGATCGTAGGACATGCCCGGATCATCGGGCAGTTCCTTCGGGAGACCCATGTCCTCCTGCCGTACATCGGCCATGGTTCAGCTCCTGGGATGCGGAGTATTGCCGGAGTTTGCCTCGTCGCTGAGACCCTAATCCAGACGCAGGCCGTTGGAAAAGCTAAACTTTCAGCGAAGTGCCCACTGGCTGCCGCGGATCGTCCGCTGGGCTCATTTGGCGGTTGCATCGCTTGGGGGGCATCGGGTCAACTCCTTGTTCGTAGCCGCTGGGAAAAGCACAGGAACAGTCCTCCATGACCGACGACGCAAGAACCCAAGACGTTGTTCTCGAAGTTCGCGACCTGAAGAAGTGGTTCCCCATTCGCAAGGGGCTGCTCTCGCGCGTGGTTGCTCACGTGAAGGCCGTGGACGGTGTGTCGCTTCACCTGTGCAAGGGCGAGACGCTGGGTCTTGTGGGCGAGTCCGGCTGCGGCAAGACAACTGCAGGCCGATTGGTCATGAACCTGATCCCGGCCACCGAAGGCGACGTCCGCATCGGCAACTCGAAGAACCTGTGCGAGCTCTCGCCGCGCGAGATGCTCCCCTACCGCCGGAAGATCCAGATGATCTTCCAGGATCCGTTTTCTTCGCTCAACCCGCGCATGACCGTCGGAACGATGATCGCCGAAGCCTTGGCGATTCACAAACTGGTTCCGAAAGGCCCTCAGCGTGAAAAGCGCGTTCGCCAGTTACTTGATTTTGTCGGACTGCCAACGGAGAGCGCGAAGCGTTTCCCGCACGAATTCTCCGGCGGCCAACGCCAGCGCATCGGCGTTGCTCGTGCACTCGCCGTCGAGCCCGAGATCATCATCGCAGATGAACCGGTTTCGGCACTCGACGTCTCGATCCAGGCGCAGGTCATCAACCTGCTCGAGGAGTTGCAGCGCGAATTCGGTCTCGCCTTCCTGTTCATCAGCCACGATCTGTCCGTCGTTGGCCACCTTTGCCATCGTGTCGCCGTCATGTACTTGGGCCGGATCGTGGAGAAGGGCGAGAAGCTGACGATCTTTAACGCGCCGCGGCATCCTTACACAAAAGCACTGCTGAGCGCCGTGCCCGTGATCGAAAAAGACCAGCGCCGCCAACGAGTTATCCTGCCGGGCGATGTTCCATCTCCCGTCGATCCGCCTCCTGGATGTCACTTCCACCCGCGCTGTCCCGCGCGGTTCGGCCCATGCGATCAGGTCGTTCCGAAATTGCTTCCCCTGGCGGACGGTACGCGCGTCGCCTGCCATCTGTACGATCCGGCCTTCAAGGGTGAGCTCACGGACGATCTGCAGAAGGCGAAGGAACTGGATGTGATGCCGGACTTCATCGATCGTGTGAAGGATGAGTTTTCGACGGAAACCAGCACGAAAGACAATCCCCTCCAGCCCCGGCCCGAGGCCGCCGTTGCCGCGGAAAAGGGCTCGGCCGAGTAACACCGTGTGCCCTCGCGGCCCCGACCAATCCACGAGCTTGCGCCAGGAGTGCGACCTGTTCGCTCGCTACCTGATCGGGCGTCGGCCCAGTGATGCGATTGCAGCACGCTATGTCGAGGGATGGAAGCGTGTGCGCTCGCAAGGTGAATCGGACAGCGCAGCCTTGCGCGCCGTCGAACGTCATCCGGCCCTCTTGCCCCTTCTGGATGCCGCGTGCGCGCTGCGACGCAAGGACGATCCGTTGCGGCGAAAGCTGATATTGTTGACTGCGATCCTTGAAGCATCCGTGGAAAATTCCGACCTCTTCCTGCCGCGCCATCGTTCGCTGCCTGTGATGATAATCGGTCTCGGATGGAACGGATGCCGGGCTGTCTTGAAGACGATGATCGGCCTTGTATTGCTGCCTCTCGTCGCGAGGGAAACGCCATGAGCGACTTCGATGTCATCGTGGTAGGCTCTGGCGCCAGCGCTGTCCACGCGGCGTGGCCGATCGTGGAAGCAGGATTGCGTGTCGCGATGCTGGACGTCGGCAGCACCGACAAAGAGCGCGTGCCAGCCAAGGACTTCCTGACATTGCGCAAATCAGACGAGGAGCAGCATCGCTACTTGCTGGGCGAACGATTCGAAGGCGTGCCGTTTGGTCCGGTGCGCGTGGGTGCGCAACTTACGCCTCCGCGACAGTTCATCACGCGCGATGTCGAACGACTGACTCCGCTGGCAACCGATCTGCACGTCATGCAAAGCCTCGCACTCGGGGGGCTCGGCGCAGGTTGGGGGGCCTCGACGGTGCCCTTCAATGATCGAGATATCGAAAACTGGCCAATCGGACGAACGGACCTGCAGCCGCACTACGAAAAAGTAGCCGCGCGCATCGGCGTCTGCGGAACCAATCACGATGATCTGGCGGAGTTCCTCGGTCCCGTAAAGGGAATGCTTTCGCCTGCGAAGCCCGATTCCAATGCGCGCTCGATCTTCAAACGCTACAGAGCACATCGAGCCGAGTTGAATCGTCGCGGCTTCTACATGGGAATCCCGCGGCTTGCTCTTGCGACTCACAAATTCCGAGGACGCGGTCCGGTCGCGTACAATGACATGGAATTCTGGAGCGACGCAGACCGCTCAGTCTATCGGCCGAAGTACACAGTCGAGGAACTCCAGCGCTTCGAGAATTTCACGTACCGCGACGGCTGCCTGGTCGAGCGCTTCCAGGAAAATGAGGGACGGAGTCATGTCGAAGTGGCTTGCACAAACACGCGCACCGGCGCGCGCGAGAGTTTCACTGCCCGTCGCCTGGTCATTGGCGCAGGAGCGATCGGAACGGCACGCATCGTTCTCCGATCTCTGAATCGCTACGATGAATGCGTACCGTTTGTGTGCAACCCATACACGTATTTCCCATGCCTGAACGTTGCGCGTCTTGGGCGCCCATCAATCGACAGGCGCCACAGCCTCACGCAATTGCTGATGGTGTTCGATCCGAGCGGTGAGAATGGCAAGCCATTGCAGCCGCAGCTCTATTCGTATCGCTCGCTGCTGCTCTTCAAACTGGTCAAAGAGTCTCCCCTACCCGTTCGAGAATCCATCCGCCTGATGCGATTGCTGCAGGAGTATTTCGTGATCGTCGGAGTCTTTCACGAGGATTGCCCACGTTCTGGCCAGTTCGCTCGCCTCCTCAAAAAGGAGGACGGAGACGAGTTGGAGCTGCGCGGGCCGACTGACCCCGATCAGGAAGCGATGCGCATTGCCCGGGAGAAACGCCTGATGCCTTGCCTGCGGCGCGTCGGTTGCTTGCCACTGAAGCGCATCGACCCAGGGTTTGGTTCGAGCATCCATTACGGCGGAACGTTCCCCATGTCGGTTGAAGGGGACGACCTGACGACAACGCCCGACGGCACGCTTCGCGCCGCGCCGCTGGTCACGCTCGCCGACGGCGCCACGTTCCCTCACCTGCCTGCAAAGGGCCTGACATTCACACTGATGGCGAACGGGAATCGCATCGGCGAAGCACTAGTAAAGAACCTGCAATCGTAGCGCGATGGATCAAGACGTCGGATCAAAACCCATCGTGGACATTCCACCATCGACGGCGATCGTCTGTCCGGTGATGTAGGCCGATGCGTCCGATGCGAGGAAGATCGCGAGTCCAACCAGATCGCGCAGCTCGCCGACGCGCTTCATCGGAGTCGCCCGCAGAATTGCGGACATGTACTTTTCATCCTTGAGAAGCTTCTCGGTCAATGGCGTGCGGAAGTACCACGGCGCGATGCAGTTGACATTGATCCCGTAGGGTGCCCACTCGAGCGCAAGCGTGCGCGTCATCTGGCCGATCGCCCCCTTCGAGGCTGCATAGGCCACGCCTGTCTTGAGCGAAACAAGACCGGCAACGGAACCGATGTTGACGATATGTCCCCCATCATTGCGCGACATGATCCGCGCAGCGGCTCTCGAGCAGTAGAAGACGGAATCGAGATTTGTACGCAGAACCGCGTGCCAGTCCTCGTCGCTGGTTTCCATCGCGGGGCGGCGGATATTCGTCCCCGCATTGTTCACGAGAATATCGACTTTCTCCCACTCGTTCGCGACGGTTTCAAAGGCTCGCGTGACGTCGTCGGAGCTACTGACGTCGGTCGGTACAACAACGAACGAACGCCCTTTGTCCGCGATTTGTGCGGCCGTTTCGAGCAAGTCCTCTTTGTTGCGCGCGAGGAGCGCGACGTCGGCGCCGGCTTCGGCGAAGGCGATTGCGATCGCTTGGCCGATACCTCGACTGGCGCCCGTTACCAACGCCGTCTTGCCTTCCAAAGAAAACTGACTCAGCGGCATGGCGTTCACCTCGGTTCGAGAATCGGATCGTGCAGGATGGGCTGCCCTTTGGGAATGTAAAGACCGAGGCTCGTGTTCCTCGTGGGGAAGGGCTGCGGCTCAATGGGCTGATAATGCGTCTCAATGGCGTTGCGCACAACGGGGATTTGGCCGGTCTGTTCCATGTCCAGAAGAACGAGCGGCACTTCCTGGCGGCGCAGCATCGCGCCGAGTTCATTCATCTTCAAGACGCCTTCGCCCTCGATTCCATCGTGCGTTTCATTCACCCACTTGATTTGCCACAGATAATTCTCCGCAAGCTCCGCGGCCACGGTCCGCCCCGTGATATAGGCATAGAACGGCGGAGCAAGAATCGGATCCCCGGGCTGGGTGTACGTCTCGATCAAGCTCTTGAGCATGCGCACTTGCGGTTCGGGCAATTCCGCCTGTTGTTCATTCAGGGTCAGACGAACATTCCGCACGCCGGGGTTCAGACAAACAAGGCCGACTAGAACGAGCACGGGAAAAAGAAGCCGAAGGAAAGGCAGCGTGTTCCGCAGGCTGAGTTCCTTCAACTCTTCGCGCTTCGGCAATGTCCAGCGCATGAAACGTACAATGCCGTCCGCCGCGAAGATCGCGATGGCCGGCTCGCCGATTACGAAGATGTAGTCCATCGTTCCGCCCTTCATGACGAAACCGATGGAAAGGCACATCCCGATGGCCGACCACGCGGCGTATTCCCAGCGCAACCATGCGTCGCCTTTGGCGTCTTCCTTCCTTCGTGCCATCGCGTCGCGCGTCCCGATTGCCAGCGCCGCGCCCGCCACAAGAATGTAGAAGCCCTCCAGATGCAAAACGCTCGCGCTTTGGCTGATCACCTTGTTCTTCGCATAGACGGCGAACGGATAGCCGAGGATTTCCTCGCGCGGGAAGCTGCCCACCTGGTTGAAGACAACATTCGTCCAGTAGGGCTCCCCTGCCCAAAGCGCTGCGCCCAGTGCACCGATGCCCCAGATCCCCAGGCCGATCCCCGCGTACCACGGGAGCAATTCCCGTCTCCGGAATCCCAGGAAGATCGCGTTCACAACGAAGTACGGCACGGCGGTCATGTTGGTGTGCATCGCTAACGCCGAAGCGACACCCGCAATGATCGCATCGCGCTTGTTCAATCCGAGGATTCCCCAGAATGCGAGTAGCAGGAGCGGAACCTCGAGGTTCTCCGATTGGAGGGCAAAACTCCACCAGAATCCAATCGGCAGCGCAAGGTACAGCGCTGCGGCGAGAACCGCTCGGAATCCGCAACGAAAGAGTCTCAATGCTGCGAGGTAAACCATCAGCGACGCCGCAATGCGAAGGAGCATCTGGTAGACACGCGCGCCGGTCATCGCACTGCCGAACCAGGATCCGACGCGCTGTGAGATGGCGCTCATAAGAAGATGCATCGGCGGCTGCGGCGCGAGGATGTCGCGATAGGGGACCAGCCCATCGTTGATGCGCTGCCCAACGTACAGGTAATTCCCATCCCCGAAGTCCCAATAGGTCAGCCCCCACGTCGGGATGACGAGGAGCCCCAGGAGGACCCACAGGGCCGCGAGAATCAGAACTTGAGCGCTACGATAGTGCATGGATTGCCTTTGCCCGAAGGGCTAGAATTTCCAGCCCGTTCCTGCTGTCCACTCCTGCATCATGGCGAGGTGCCGCTTCCCGTTATTCACGTACTTCCCGGTGTTGTAGTAGGAACCCTTCACATCTTCCTCGGTGAGTTCCCGAACAACGCGCCCCGGAACGCCAAGAACCAGGCTGCGCGCCGGGATCCTCTTGTCTTCCGCGATCACGGCGCCTGCGCCAACGATGCACTCCTTCCCAATGACGGAGCGATTCAGAATCGTGGCACTCATTCCGATCAGACATCCGGGCTCGATTTCGCAAGCATGGATCATCGCCAGATGTCCAACGGTGATGTCTTCTTTGATGATACAGGGCTCGCCTTCGCCGGTGTGCAGAACGCTGTTATCTTGGATGTTCGAGCGCTTCCCGACATAGATGGGCTCGAGGTCGCCGCGCAGGACGCAACCGTACCACACGGAGGCATCTTCCTCGATTTCGACCTCTCCGATGATTACGGCCGTGGGGGCGACAAAGGCATTTGGGTGGATCTTGGGCACTCGGCCCTCGAATGGAATAATCGGCATGGTTCGTTTTCCTGCTGCCTCGGCTCGGAAATTGCACCAGTATTTAGCTGCAAGGTGCGGAAGACAGTTGAGTGCCCCAGCGAGGGCTGGTGCAACTCCAATGCCGCGCCACCGGCGCCCGCCCGCAACACGGACGGGTCAGGAAGACACAACGGAGGCTTCGACAAACGTGCTCGGTCTGCTCGGAAGACGAGGTATTCGGCTGGGGCGATTCTTCGGAGTCGACGTCCAATTAGACGTCTCCTGGTTCTTCATCTTCTTCATCCTGATCTTCTTCGCGGCCAACTGGCTGGGCGAAGTCCCAACCGTTACGGGGACACAGGCCTGGGTCTTTGCGATCCTGGGCGTGGTTCTGTTCTTCCTCAGCCTTCTGGCCCACGAGTTCGGGCATGCATTCACCGCCCGCGCGTTCGGCATCAAGACCCACGCGATCACGCTTTTCATGTTTGGCGGCGCGGCCCAAATGGAACGCGGGCCGAAGCGTCCGACCGCCGAGTTCTGCATCGCGCTCGCCGGTCCGGCCGTGTCCTTCATAACAGGTGTCGCCTTTGGCGTCGCGTGGTATCTTCTGCGCAACACAAGCATATCCCCCGGAATGCTCAACATCCTGGCCTATCTAGGCTCCATCAACCTGATCCTGACGTTCTTCAACCTCATCCCGGGATTTCCGCTGGACGGAGGTATGATGCTCCGTGCCGCCATCTGGGGAGTGTCGGGCAGCTATCTGCTGGCGTCGCGGATTGCCGGCGGTATCGGCCGCGCGTTTGGAGGGTTTCTCCTGTTTTGGGGTATCGCGGGAACCTTGACGATGCTCGCCGGAGCCAATGTTCCGGTCGTGTCGTCCGCAGGCCCGTTCACGGCCCTGATCGGCTGGTTCATGATGGGCCTGGCGAAGGCGCAGCAGCGGCATGCCGAGGTGTCAGCGGTGCTCGGCGATCTGACGGTGCGCGACCTGATGCGGCCGATTCACGCTGTCGTGCCGGCCGATACGCTAATCTCAGACGTGATTAAGTACTACTTCGGAGCGCTGCCCGGCGACCAATTCCCGGTGGTAGAGGACCAGCGTCTGCTTGGTCTGATTACACGGGCCCAGGTCGATGCCGTGCCGGAGCGCCAGTGGGATTGGGTCCGCGCCGGAGAAGTGGCTCGGCCATTCCGCCGCGAAGCCTCCGTCCCTCCCGGGCTGGGCGCCCTGGATGCACTGCAATTGCTGGCTGGGACCAATATTACGTCGGTGCCGGTTTTTCAGGATCGCCGACTGCTGGGCTATCTGTTCCGGAATGATCTACTGCAAGCTTACGAGAGCCGGAAGAGCCAGGTCGGCGTCAGTTGATCGAGGTTCCAACGCCCCAGAAAACAGAAATCGCGGCCTCGACGGGCCGCGATTTCTTTAAGAACGATCTTTGCAGAATGTCATTCTTCGCCGGACCTGTTTCCATCACCGGCACACTGGAGATCGCACGTATCGGTCTCGCAAAGCTCGCACTGCTCCGGACCGGGACAGCAGAAGTGGTAGTCGGCAAACTGCTTTAGAAACTCGCGGGAGATCTTGCGATCGCTGCGGGCGTACTGCAGAAAGGTCAGCAAGCGCTCGCGCGTCTCACTGCTGACGAGATGCTCGATCTTGCATGAATCGATGCTTGCCTGCTCTTCAGAAACCCCCAGCACATCCGTGAAGAAATGCACGAAGGAACGGTTCGCAACATGGACATCGTGCGCCACGCGCAGACCCTCGTCCGTCAGCCCCAAGAACCGATTGTGGTCCTCGGAGACGTACCCCTTGCCCTTGAGGGCTTTGAGGCTAACCGAAGCCGAGCCCGGCGTGATGTCGAGTTCCCGGGCCACGTCGGTGACGCGGGCATAGCCCTGACGCTTCAGGAGGTCCTGAATCGCCATCAGGTAGTGAGCCATGCTATGGGTCACTTCCTGGCCTTCAAATTCCTTCCAAGTCGGCTGCATCCAATGCTCCATCTCGTCGATTCTCGCCGCCTGGGGAGAATCCGGGTCAATCGTACCCCATCCTGGAGCAAAAACCCCGCCACGGCAAGCGGCAAATCTCTCCCTGCTCGCCGCTGATTTCCCCCTCGTCAAACCCCATCCCGCATCGTACAGTCCCTTTGCCTGGAGGAACACTGGTGAAGCAAATTGCGATTCTCCCCATCACGATCTGCTTGTTGCTGCTCGCTGCGAACGCACCGCACGCGATGGCCGACGAAATCCACTGCAGTCTCTGCGGCCAGATTATCAGCGGCCAGTACATGGAGTACAAGACGGCGGACGGAAAGAAATTGAGCGTCTGCCAGCACTGCGCCGACACGAAGCCCAAGTGCGCACTCTGCGGCATTCCAACGAACAATCGCGCCGGTGGGGGCAAACCCGCCCTTTGTGATAATTGCCGACGCACGGCGATGTCCTGCGACCGGTGCGGGCATCTTATCACGGGCAAGTACGTCACCTACCGTCCCGCAGGAAAGAGTGAGATTCGTGTGTGCGAGCGCTGCGAGCAGGCCTTGTTGAAGTGCTCGGTTTGCGGAGTTCCATACAAGGCGACGGATCTGCGCCGATCGCCGAATGGACAGATCTGGTGTACCGATTGCCTTGCAAAGGCAAAGATCTGCAATCTCTGCAAGAACCCAATCAACGGATCATACTACGAGATCCCATTCCTGGATGGGCAATGGTGCGCCGACTGCTTCGAGCACAAACTGCACTGCAGCACCTGCGGTCGGCCAATGGATGAACCGGCGGCGTCGCTCTTCGATGGGCGACACGTCTGCCGCGAGTGCTATAAGACCAGCGTGACGGGAACGGAGAAGCTGGAAGAGATCCGGGATGAGCTCGTCCCGGAATTTCGGAAGCTCTTCGGCCGTCCGGTGCATCCCCCACCGATCCGAGCCGTCGCCGCCTCCGAGTTGCGCGGCGCAATGGTTGAAGGAGAGATCTATCTGCCCGAGGATGAAGAAGGGAAGGTCCCCATCGTCCGTGAGATGGGCCTCTTCCGTGTGCGAGATGGCGTGCAGGAGATTCTGATCCTCGACACAATGCCCGAAGACATGGCGTGGGAAACAGTCGCCCACGAGTTGGCCCACGCCTGGCATTATCAGCAGCATCCCATGTCACGGGATCCGGTGATTGTCGAGGGCTTCGCCCAGTGGACGGCCGAGCAGCTTTGTTACAAGACATACCATCGTACGACGCTTGATCGCCTGCGGAATCGAGAGGACTTCTACGGTCTCGCCTTCCGCACAATGCAGCAGGTTGAGTTGAAAGACGGCACCCGCGGCGTTCTAAAGGCTCTGGAGGAAAACGAACTCCCATCAGGCGTCGGAGGCTATTGAGATGACGGAGTTTTTCTCCCTCGCGGACAAGGTTGTGTGGATCACGGGCTCGGCCAGGCGAGTCGGGCGAGAGATCGCACTCGCCTGCGCCGAGGCTGGGGCGGACATTGTCGTTCACTGCCGCAGTTCGCGCGATGAAGCGGAAGCGACTGCCGCGGAGATCACTGCGCTGGGACGCCGTGCAATCTTAGTCCAGGGGGACCATGCAGTCCGCGCCGATGTACGGCGAATGGTCGAAGAAATCGACCGTGTCTTTGGTCGATTGGATGGCCTCGTGAATTCGGCTGCGGTTTTTCCGCGCGTGGATTTCGAGAAGGCCACGGATGAGGACTTCGATCGCGCAATCGATTCGAATTTGCGCGGAGCCTTCCTCTGCAGCCAGCTCGCGCTTCCGCTGCTGCGGAAGAAGCCCCCTTCGCACATTATCAATCTGGTAGACTGGTCCGTGGAGCGCCCGTACCGCAGATACGCGGCCTACATGGCTGCCAAGGGTGGCCTGGCGACGCTGACAAAGGCGCTCGCGAAGGAACTCGCGCCGGATGTACGCGTGAATTCCATCTCGCCCGGGCCGGTGCTCGAGCCGGCCGATCTCGGCGACAAAGAACGCGACGCAATCATCGCGAAGACCCTCGTGAATCGTTGGGGAACTCCGCGAGACATCGTGCGGGCAGCGATCTTTCTGCTCGGATCCGATTACATAACAGGCAGTGATGTCGTCGTGGATGGCGGACGAAGCCTGGCCTGACTGGCCGTTAGTGCTTGATTGGCAATTCGATCGTGAACGTCGTGCCGACATCCTTCTGCGTTTCGAAGAAAATCCGTCCGCCGTGCTCGTCGACGATCTTCTTCGTCACCGCCAGGCCGATACCGGTTCCGCCGTGTCCCTTTGTGGAGTAGAACAGGTTGAACATCTTCGCCTGCACTTCCTCGGGAATGCCGGAGCCGTTGTCGCTGACCTGAATGCGCGCGCAGCCAGCGCTGAGATCGAGGCGACTGACGATCTTGACCTCCGGATCGGGATGCCCCGCGGGCAACGCGTCCAGGGCGTTCGTCACCAGGTTGAGCAGTGCGTCGTAGAGTGCCTGCTCGTCGAACATGATGCTGGGGATCAGTTCATCAATTGCGACGCCAAGGCGCACGCCGCGCTGCATCGTGTTCTCCTCGACCTCGCGCGCAAGGTTCGCAATCAGCGCATTCAAGTCGCCGCGTTCCAACTCGACTTGTGTGCCGCGAGAGTAGTTCAGCATGTTCAGAACAAGCGCCCGGATCTTGCCGTTGCTTCGCTTCAGCAGTTGCCAGCCCCGCTCGGTCTTTGAGACGTCGCCATTCCGAAGGCCGGACTCGACGAAGTACTCGCCGCCCGTCATGGTCTGAAGGACGTTCTTGATGTAGTGGGCGACTTCGCTGAGGGAGATGCCGATGGCCGCCAATCGTTCGGCTTCCATCTTCTCAACGTACAGACGGGCTTTCTCGAGGACGATTGCCACCTGTTTAGCGATAATCTCTGCGAATACGATCTCTTCCTGACTCCATTCGACACACCGCTCGCGCCGCACCGAAAGAACTCCAACGACCTCTTCCTGGATGCGGAGCGGGGTGCAGAGGTACGCCATCAGGCGCGTCTCCTCCTGCGTGTCGTCCAGCCGGGCGTAGCGCTCGTCATGGCGGGCGTCGGCCAGCGCAACCGTCTGGTTATGCGATGCCGCCCAACCGGTCACGCCGTCGCCAAGATCGAATCCGCGTACGCCCAGCTCCTCCGCCCGACTGAGGCCGTGCGTCGCTCGAAGTACAAGAAAATCAGGTTTCTCCTCGTCGAGCAGGTACACAGAGCAGGTCTGCGTATCCATCACGCGCGCGGTGATTCCGCAGATGGTATCCAGAATCCGATCGAATTCCATGACGGATCCCACCGCGTGGCTGATGTCCAGCAGCGCGTGCGCGATGCGAATGTCTTGTGCCAAGGCAGAAACTGGAGCTGTCATGATCGCTCTCCGGCAGTCCTGAAACGAAGTGTGCCCACCGTCCCACGGGCATCCGCGGACCGGTGGGCAATTTCCGCGCCCGACCTCATGTGATCAACTGTTCGATGTCACCCGTGCCGGACGACGATGACCTTTGCGGGCCGGAGGATCGTCCCATCTGAAAACCGGTAGCCGGTCTGGATTTCGTCGACGACCTCGCCTTCGTCCTTTTCCGGGATGTGGGCCGTCGCAATGGCTTCGTGGATGTTCGGATCGAACTGCTCGCCAATCGCATCGAAGGGTTCCGCTCCGAACCGTCGGAGAGTCTCGAGCATCTGCGCACGGATTGCACCGAAGCCGTCGATCCACTCGTTCGCCTCGGCGCCCTGCATTCCGAGTGCTCTGTCGAAGTTGTCCAGTACGTCGAGGAACCCTCGCAGCACCGATTCACGCTCGCGCAGACGCGCCAGTTCGACTTCGCGCGTCATGCGCTTGCGCAAGTTCGCGACCTCGGCGGCCGCGCGCATCCACTTCTCCTTGAACTCGTCGGCGATTTCTTCGGACGGCAGTTCCTCCGCGCCTTCCGGCGAGATGTCTTCGATGGTCGCCTCCGGTAATGGCTGCTCTTCGGGCTTCTTTTTGCGCTTCTTTCTCATGCGGTTTCCTTGTTGATTGATGGGGCAGATGAGACCCAGGGGGACAAATCGCCTGCCCCCTGGGTCATCCCGTTTCCTCTTCAGTCACTAGTCACTAGCCACTAGCCACTGCTTCTACATTTCCTTGAACTCCGCATCGACGACATCGGAGTCGCTGCGAGCTCCGGTTCCAGCCGGTGTTTCTGCACCGGAATGTGCGTGCGCGGCTCCCTGTTGCAAGCCAGCGGCCACCTGCTGCAGATCGCTCATCAGGCTGCGAATCCTGTCGATCGGGGCCTCATCCTTGATGGCCTGCCGCGCTTCCTGAATCAGCATCTCGGCGCGTCCCTTCTCGTGCGAAGGAGCGGCATCTCCCATCTCGTTCAGGGCCTTTTCAACCTGGTAGGCCAGTGAATCGAGCTGGTTGCGGGCTTCGATGGCTTCGCGCCGCTTCTTATCTTCGGAGGCGTGCGCCTCGGCGTCCTTCACCATCCGGTCGATGTCGCCCTGTTCCAGATTGGCCGAATCGGAGATGGTGA
This sequence comes from bacterium, assembly GCA_020444065.1. Classification (NCBI taxonomy): domain Bacteria; species bacterium. The sequence continues at coordinate 673,908 of JAHLLQ010000001.1, forward strand.
TTTTCTGTTCCTTGCCCGTGGATTTGTCATGGGCGGAGACACTGAGGATGCCATTGGCGTCGATGTCAAACGCGACTTCGATCTGCGGCACGCCCCGCGGCGCCGGACGAATGCCTTCGAGCTTGAACGTTCCAAGCACACGGTTATCGCGGGCCATTTCGCGTTCGCCCTGCAGGATCACGATCTCAACGGCAGGCTGATTGTCGTCGGCTGTCGAGAAGATCTCCGACCGATGCACGGGGATGGTCGTGTTGCGCTCGACGATCTTGGTCATCACCCCGCCGAGGGTCTCTACACCCAGGCTGAGCGGCGTCACGTCCAGCAGCAGCACGTCCTTCACATCGCCGGAGAGGATGCCGCCCTGAGCGGCCGCTCCGATGGCAACCACTTCGTCCGGATTCACGGACATGTTGGGTTGCTTCCCGCCTGTCAGCTTCTTGACCAGGTCCTGAACAGCCGGGATTCGAGTCGAGCCACCAACCAGGATGACTTCGTCAATGTCCGGGGCGGCCAGCTTCGCGTCCGCGAGAGCCTGCTTGACCGGCCCCATGCAGCGCTCAACCAGTTTTGCCGTCAGTTGATCGAACTTCGAGCGGGTCAGCTCGATATTCAGGTGCTTCGGTCCACTGGCGTCGGCGGTGATGAACGGAAGACTGATCGTCGTCGTCATGGTCGAGGACAGCTCGCACTTGGCGCGCTCGGCAGCTTCGTAGAGTCGCTGCAGTGCCTGGCGATCCTGGCGAAGGTCGATTCCCTGGTCGCGTTTGAACTCGTCAGCCAGCCAATCGACGATGGCCTTGTCGAAGTCGTCGCCACCCAGGTGCGTATCGCCGGCGGTCGAACGAACCTCGCAGACCCCGTCGCCGACGTCCAGAACGGACACGTCGAAGGTTCCGCCGCCGAGATCAAAGACCATGACGGTTTCACTCTTCTTCTTGTCCATACCGTAGGCCAAGGCGGCGGCCGTCGGCTCGTTCACAACTCGCAGGACATTCAACCCCGCGATCCTGCCCGCGTCCTTCGTGGCTTGACGCTGGGCATCATTGAAGTACGCCGGCACCGTAATGACGGCATCGGTGATCTTCTCGCCCAGATGCGCGGCGGCGTCCTTGACGAGCTTCCGCAGGATCTGCGCGCTGATTTCCTCTGGCGCATAGTCCTTGCCACGAATCTCGAAGCGCACCGCGCCGTTCTCCCCCGCCTTCACCTTGTAGGGGACGATCTTCATTTCTTCGCTGACTTCGTCGTACTTGCGGCCGACGAAGCGCTTGGCCGAGTACACGGTGGCCTCGGAATTCAGGACGCCCTGGCGCTTCGCCACCGTACCGACGAGGCGTTCGCCGTCTTTCGTAAACGCGACGACCGATGGTGTGGTCCGCGCACCTTCAGAGTTTGTCACAACTGTCGGCTGGTCGCCATCCATCACCGCAACCACCGAATTCGTAGTACCCAAGTCGATTCCAACAACTTTACCCATTTTCGTTACCTCCTGTCTGGGAGTGCGTCGCACCCCGCGACTTGCGCCCCATATCATTACGAGATACATGCCGAGACAGCGAGAGTGGCAAGTCGAACAAATTCAATATTCTGCGCCCTATCGCGGGTTGGCTGCCCAAGCGATGCAACGTCGAATGCGACGGTCTTTCGCGGAGTGTGCGACGGTACGGGAAGATCTGTCTGCCTGGCGGACACGCAGGCCGCTTCAGTCCATTTGTTTCAGTTTGCACCGAGGGCCGCGACGGCAGCATCCTGGGGTCAGCTTACTCGCGGAGGATTCTATGATTGGGTTGGGAGTTGTCGGATTGGGCGGCTGGGGGCCGAACCTGCTGCGAAACGCAGCGAATACTCAGGGCGCGGAAGTTCGCATCGTGTGCGACGCGAATGCCGATCGCCTGGCGGCCGTGGCGCAGGCCCAGAAATCGTTCGATCAAACAACCGAATTGGTGGACGTTCTGTCGCGCCAGGATGTCGATGCGGTGATTCTGGCCACTCCGGCGGGCCTGCACTTTCAGCACGCCACCGCTGCTCTCGAAGCCGGCAAGCATGTGCTTGTCGAGAAGCCGATGGCCTTGACGGCGGAAGAAGGGCGCATCCTGGTCCGGCGCGCTAAGGAAGTGGATCGCCTCCTGATGGTCGGACACACGTTCCTTTACAACGATGCAGTCGCCGAAATGAAGCGCCTCGTCGATGCCGGCGAGTTGGGCCGTGTCTACTCGATCATGGCCGAGCGCATGTCGCTCGGCAAGATTCGCGATGATGTAAATGCGATGTGGAACCTCAGCCCCCACGACTTCTCGATCGTGCTGCACCTGCTCGGCGAAATGCCGCGGCGTGTCTGGGCGAAGGGCGGAGTCTTCCTGCCTGGATCACAACTGCATGACGTGGTCATAGCGACGCTGGAATTCCCGTCCGGTGCGCTCGTGAATGTGTACAGTTCCTGGCTGAATCCAATCAAGATCCGCCGCATGACAGTGGTCGGCGATAAGAAGATGCTCGTGTACGACGATGTGTCCAGCGATCGGATGATCGTGGTGTACGAGAAGTCCGTCGACAGCGTGCCATTCGACGATCCTTCGGGCAGCTTCAAGAAATTCCAGCACCACATCCGAACGGGCGGCGAGCAGGTCTCCGACTTCGAGTTCCGCGAGCCATTGGCGCAGGAGATCGCACACTTCGCCGATTGTATCGCCAATGGCAAAACACCGCGATCGGATGGCGAAGAAGGTCTGCGTGTGCTGCGAGTCCTGGAAGCATGTCAGAATTCTCTGGAGTCCAACGGTTTGCCAATTGAGCTTCTTCCATAGGATGGAGTGCATGTTATGACCGAACAGCCTTTTCATGATCTGTTAGCAAAAGCCTCACAGCCTTCGGCGAAGGATACCGGTTCCAAACCGGGAGATGCGAAAATGCTGGCAGAGGTCGCAGAGAAGATTTCGCAGTTGGGTTACATGGCGGGGAACTGGCGGGCGGAGTTCGATGGGGAAGTAATGGAGGAATTCTGGGCGGCACCGATGGGAAATTCCATGTCCGGCGTCACGCGTTTCATTCGAGACGACAAGCTGCGCCTGATGGAAGTGCTCTCTATCGAAGGAACTGACCGCGGGATCGTCATGTACATCAAGCACTTCGCCCCACAAATGAGAGTCCTGGAACGTCAGCCTCTCGCCTACAAACTGGTGCGTATGGAAGATGGCCTGGCCGTCTTTGAGAATCGCCGCCGCGAGTTCCCGCGGACGATCACCTATCGCCGCGAAGGCGATAACCTGACCGCAACGCTGGAGGGTAAGCGCGACGATGCCCCTGCGGAATTGGTCTTCCGCTTCAAGCCCATCTGACTATTCACTTGGAGTCCCTATGTCGATCGACCCATCTGCACGAATCCACGAAAGCGCTTATGTCGACGAGCCATGTGCGATCGGCGCAGGAACAAACATCTGGCACTTCACTCATGTGCGTTCGGGCGCGGTGATCGGTGAGGGCTGCAACATTGGCCAGGGGGTCTACATCGGCCAGGATGTTCACGTCGGCAACCGCTGCAAGATCCAGAACAACGTCAGCGTCTACGAAGCAGTGACGCTTGAGGATGAAGTCTTCTGCGGGCCGGCAATGGTCTTCACAAACGTCATCAATCCCCGCGCCGCCATTGAGAGGAAGAATGAGTTCCGCCCGACGCTGATTCGGCGCGGCGCCACGCTCGGCGCGAACTGCACGATCCTTTGTGGAATCACGATCGGCCGCCACGCCTTCATCGCCGCGGGAGCAGTGATCTTGCGCGACGTGCCCGACTATGCTCTCATGACCGGCGTCCCGGCGAAGCGTACCGGCTGGATGTGTCGCTGCGGCGTTCGGCTGCGTGAGGAAGATGGGCACTGGACATGCCCGGCGTGCGCGTGCCGCTACGAAACTGTCGCCGGACAGGATGCAATCGCTCCGAGCTGAAGAACGCGTTCCCGGTTGTGCCCGATGCCATCCCCTTTCTACCGTCGAGCATGCGCTCGATGAATCCGCTCAACCCCGATCAGACGTTGCGCCACTTCACGTGGCGGATGGTCGGGCTGTATGCGCTGGTCTGGTTGGCATGCCTCGCACCGTTCGCAATCGAAGGCACGCTGCCGGGCAGTCTGGGCAGTCTCGGTGCCGACACAAACCGGCTCTTCGTGCCATTCCGGGCATTTCTGCTGCGCCAGTTCTGGGCGTTCAACTTCCCCGATTGCGCCATGGGGATGTACCTCGGACATCCGATTCTGACTTATGGCCAGACGGGGATGCTCTATCCAACGAATCTGCTCGGCCTGATCATCCCTCTCCCCCACCATGCGTTCTTCTTTCTCGATCTGTGGATCCACGCAACGCTGGCATCCGCGGGCATGGCGTGGATGGTTCGCCGGCGCGGGCACAGGATGCTTGCCGCGCTGCTGATCGGATGGGTGTATGCAAACAGTTCCGCGTTCCTGCTCCGCACCGACGGGCACTGGACGCTGCTCCACCAGGCCGCGCTGCTCCCCTGGATGCTCGGGCTGTGGGAAAGCCTCGACAACTGGCGCTCGTCAGGGAATTGCGTCCGATCACGCGTACTCCTAGCCATCGTTCTCGGACTGATGCTCCTCGCGCAGAATCCCCAGTGGCTCTACCTGTTCGCGTTGTTACTGGCGCCGCTCGAGGCACTCCGAACGGTCCGCCGTCATCATCGGCTGTCTCCGCTCAGGCGCTGGGGGGGATTGCTGCTGATCGCTGTAGGCGCACTCCTCCTGGGTGCGGCGGGTTACTTGCCGGCGATTCTCGGGAGAGGCGATTCGGCCCGCGCTGCTAGTGCCGGAATGCGATTCATCGATTTGTGGACGCTCGCACCGGATAATCTGCTGGCTCTCATCTCACCGTACTATTACTTCGGCGAGAAGGTCTGGCAATTCAGCGGCAAATGGTGGCCGAACGAGTCCGTCGCCATCGTTGGTCGAGGAACCATGTTGCTCGCTGGAATCGGTTTCATCTCTCTGCTGCGAACCCCGAAGCGGCTCTCTGGACGCGCGGCCCTTCCGCTGATATTGATCCTTGGTGGACTCGCGATCGGAATCGCACCCGAGTTCCCCAACAGCCGGGGGATCGTTGCCCAATTGCCTTTCTTCACGAGTTTCCGTGCCTGGGGCCGTGCATTGATCGCTGTCGTGATTGGGCTGTTGCTACTGGCGGCGGAGGGCATCGATCGCCTGAACATTGGCCGTTCGAAGCGGGAAGCTCGCTCAGGAATACTCCTCGGGATGGGTGCGCTTGCGGCTTTCGCCTCGGCACTTTGGGATTCAATGGGAGCCGAGCCTTGGCGACCGGAGAAACTGAGCTCCTGGGGTGCAAAGATCCATCAGGGATTCCCCATTAAGATGGATGGCCTATTCTTCTCGACAGTGAAGGCCGATATCCTGATTCGGGATTTGCTCTGTTACGGAACTTGGACAATTTTGCTTCTGGCGATTGCAGTCCGAGGCAGGAGACAATGGACGACGATCGCAATCGCTGTTTTGCTGGCTGCAGAGCTGTTCTCCTTCCAACGGTTCGTCTTCCGCGAGCGCTCCCCAGTACTGACGCCCGAGTCGGTTCCTGAGTTAGCGGACTTCATTGATCGGCGTCGGGCTGGTGTCGCGCCGGCGCCGCTGACGGTGACATTCAATGCTCGCGAACTGAAGAACTTCGCTCTGCACCTGGATGGCATTCGCAGCCTTAGCGGTGTTGACGCAGATATGTCTTCTAGACGCTTGAAGTTCCTGAACATACTGCAGGGAATTTCGTATAGCGCCTACGAGCTTGATTCGATGGTTTTTGGGGTTCCTTCGGATCTGGCTCTCAACATGACCGGGGCCCAGGTTGTTGTCGAAGGCGATGATTTTAGCCCCCCTGTGGGGGGGGAGTGGCAACAGATTGACGGATACTGGATTCGATTCTTCCCTCAGAGGCATTCTGCCATCGAACTTCAGCCTGCAGATGCCGGCGAGGTGGACATTCTCCAGTGGACCGATGATGAGCTCACGGCCGTAACGAACTCGGATGAGCCGACAACACTGGCCTTCTGGAATTTTGGTGTGCCGCCTTATGATATCGATGGTCAATTGAGAGAGTCCGGTCATGGCAGGCTCTCTCCCGGCCAGCATCGCATTCACTACGAATACGTTGACTGGCGAGCGAGGATTGCGTTTGCGATCTCGATCGTGAGTTGGTTTGGGCTGGGGTTGTTCTTGCTGATTCGTCAGCGGCGCAAATCGTCAATGGCCGCGAGTAATCGCTCCGTCGCCGCGCGTTGAACGAAACGCTCTTCGGCCTTCTTGCGACCGGCTTCGCCCATCGTTTTCGCCCGCTCCGAATTATCAAGCAGCAACGCGATCGCATCCGCCAGCGTCGTTTCGTCGCGGGCGACGAGCCCATCTTCGCCCGGCGCGATCAGCGATGCCGCAGGGCCGCAGAACTCGTTTGCGATCACGGGTTTGCCGCGCAACCAGGCCTCGGCCAGCACCATGCCGAAGCTCTCGCTTTCGGACATCAGCGCAAACACATCGCACGCACGATAGGCTTGTTCGATCTCATCGTCAGACACGCGCCCGAGATAGACAACATGATCAGAAACTTCACGTCGATCGGCATCGGGACCGATCAGAACGTGTCGCACGAGTCGATCTTGTTGGCGGAGTTTACCGACGGCATCCGAGACGAGCTGATAGCGCTTCTCCGCGCTCTTCCGACAAATCGTCAGCACCACGGCTTCATCCGACGCAATGCCATGCGATTCCTTCCAAGACGCGGAAGAGAAATCCGCTGCAACCCTGCCGGGCATCGGTACGCCTGGACCTACAAATTCGGCACGAATGCCTCGCGGGGTGAAGAACTCGCGAGCAGAGAATTCCGTGTTCGCCAAGACGAATCGACTGGCGCGCAGTCCATCGATGTATCCCGACCAGTAGTAGTAATCGTCGTCCATGTGCCAGAGCGCCATCGAGAGCACCGGCAACGGACAAGCCTGCGAAACGTTCGGAATCACAGCCCACGGCAGGTTCGCCGCGATCACGTAGTCCACATCCTCCGGCGGCGTGCCCAGCGCATTCCAAAGTTCCGGACACCTCGGGCCACGCAGCCAGTCGAACAGGCGCGACATCCATGGCGGCCGGCGAGTCGCAGCATTCCAAAGGTGATCCCACCAGGTCTTGCCATTCCGCCGGCCAAGTGCGCGGTAGTCATTCGCCAGGTCCGCGCGCTGCATGGGCGTCGATTCATCCGGGGGGCGGAAGAGGATCTCTTTGACCAGAACGCCAAGCGTGCGGTGATCCCGGATCGGCTGAAAGGGATTGCCGATTCGCATTTCGAGAATACGCGATGGCAACTCATCGATGGGGACAGTCAACGAGAAGTGATCGTGAACCTGTGCTTCTGCAAGGGTTCGACCGCCGCAATGCACTGACAAACGACCGGACTTGGGTGCGATTCCATTGATCCAGACGGTTCCGCGAAATCCCTCCGGCACAGACACTCGGGCACGTTTCCAACTCCACCGCCACGTCTCACGGTTCGGTTGGATTTCCGCATGATGCCAGCCGTCGAGGAGTTCCACATCGGTTCCGTCGCTGGCCGCCAGCAATTGGTCCAGGAACTCCTCCTTGATGTCTGCCCACTCGGCCTCGATGCGTCGCTGCAAAAACTTCGCAGCGGCCTTCAGGCGCCACTCTGCCGGTTGTGCGAGTGGAAAGCGCGTGACAGCAACATCGTTCTCCATCATGAAACCGGCCGGATAGCCTTCCTCCCAACGGACTCCCCAGTGACCCACTGGCGCGATCTTCGATCCCGTCGTCGTCCAGATCTCGACCGAGTGCCCAAGCGCCACAAGATCGTCAATCAGGCGCCGGTGGTGAATCTCCGCACCCCCGATCAGTTCCTGTCCCCAACGATAGGTCACGAAGAGGAATTTCACGGCGCCGCTCCCCCGCCGTCGAGCGCTCGAAGCTTCGCTTCCACTTTCTTCACCAGCGCCTCCCATGAGCGCCCACGGGCGAAATCGCGCCTTGCGGTACGTGCCTCATCGGAGTCTTCAGCGAGCATCTCTGCAATCCGGTCCGGCCAATCCGAGGGCTGTGCGATAACAACCGGCGGAACGTAGAAACGCTCGACATCCGGAACTGGCGTGGAGATTACCGGCAACCCACAGGCAAGAAACTCGAGCGTCTTCACCGGATTGATCGCGCGGGCGGCCTCGTTGTCGGCAAACGGCATGATGCCCAGATCGCAATGCTGGTAGAACGCCGGCAGATCGCCGTGCGGTTTCAGACCGATCTCGTGGACATTGTCTGGAAAGCGAGGCGCCCGAAAGGCCGCTCGGCGTGGGCCGACCAAGACGATGGAGGCTTGCGGAAAGCGCCGGGCGGTTGCGTCAATCAGTTCGCCCGAAAGGCGATCGTTGAGCGTCCCGACGTATAGCAAGCGCGGCCGCGGAAGGTCGATCAGCTCGGCGGGCTCCTTCGCGGGGCGAGTCATCTTGTCGAAATCGACGCCGCTGGGAAGGAATTCCAGCCCGGCGATTTGCGGCGCGAATTTCTCCTTAAGCGAATTCGTGCCGGCGAAGGCAAAGTCGTGCGCTTTCAACAATCGCTGCTCGCGTTCGCGCCCATCCGATGGAGCCCAGTCGAAGGCGCAGAAGTCATCGATCAAATCGTACCCGACGTGTTTCGGCCTAAGCGCCGGAACCAGGTAATCGGCGAATGGAGAGTTTGTAAGGAAGTCGACTTCGAGCCCGCCGAGGACTTTCCGCAGGTAGGCGACGAGAATTCGCCGATTCAGTGCTCGGACGGGGGCAGCGCGGTACTCTCCGGTCAAGATCAGCGGCGACGCGACCAGGAGCTTGCCATCGGCCATCACACGCGACGATTGCCAACGACCCTGCAGAGGACCGGCGACCTGATGCAATTGGACGGGCGAGCAGAACAGAACGGGCCGGTGCTTCGCGAGGCCGACCGCCATTTCCTGGGGGCGCTGCCAGACGTCATCCCAGGCTACTTGGGAATACAGAAGGAGTGGGCGGGCGGCACTTCTGCTGGCCTCATGGCGCCATTTCGACGCAATTCCGCCCGAATCCGCAGACGCCAATTGCGCCGCCAGGCGGCCGTGCAGGCCAATCCAACGCAGGAACATGCTGGCTGTAACGTCTTGGGGCATCGGTTTCTCGCTGTCTCGCGGCGTCGACGGCCTGCCGAGCCCGAGTATTGACGAAGATGCGCGGCCGGGTACAAGAGTTGTTATCAGATTGAGGTGAGTAAGGCCTTTCAGAAGTCCAAGAGCGGCAGCGATGAGCGAGAATCAACAACCCTTCGAGAAGCCCCACGATTCGGCCCCCAAGCGGTTCTGGAATTGGGCGACGGAACTAAACTTCCGCGTCCAGACGATCCTGCTCACGGCCGCGGCTCTGCTCTTCGCCGGCGCGATCACCGTCGTGCTCTCCGCGCTGGTCGTGAACCAGATGAAGAACGAGCTGGTCTCGATGGCGGAGGAAAACGCCAAGAACCTGGGTAACGAAGCCCGGCGCGAGATCGAGCGCGCGCTGCGGGCAAAGGACGCTTCTTCGCTGAACGAGATCCTCCAGGACCCGGAGGTTCGCACCTCATTCCGGCTCATGACGCGCGACGGGGCGGTGGTGCTGGCCGCAATGGTCGACAGCGAAGGCAACTGCATCTACCAGCAGTTCGGCGACGAGACTCTCGTTCGCCGCAGCCACACAAACGCCGGTGGAGAGTTGGAAGGTCGCGTCCCGGGGACGGACGATCTGACTTGGGCCCTGGAAGTCCACGATTACCCGGAGGGCGTGACTCCGGAACGAATCCCCATCGAACACCAGGGCAAGACACTCGGCTTTGTTGAGTATGGAATCTCGGAAGAAGAAGCGATCGGCAACCTGGAGCGAATCAGTCACCACATCTCCGTCGGCTTGACGTATATGGTCGCGGTGGTCGTGCTGTTCCTCTCCGCCACGGTGTTCCTGCTCTACCGGGTTGCGAATCGTCACCTCGCTCTCCAGAAGCGCCACGACGATGCACAGCATCTTGCGCAGATCGGTACGATGGCGAGCGGCCTCGCGCACGAGATTCGGAATCCGCTGCACGCGATGAACCTGCATCTCGAAGCCGCGATGGACGATCTGGAGGCAGGCGGCGATGGGTCAGTCGACCACGCCAATCACATCCTCGATGGCGTGAAGAGGCAGATTTCGTCTCTCAGCCACGTGCTGACGAACTTCATGAACTACGCGCTGCCCAGTCGACTCGAAACAGAGCCGGTGCGGCTGGGGGCGCTGATTACCGAAACAGCCGATCTGCTGGCTCCCGAATTCAGCCGCCGCAACGCAACATTCTATGCCGACGTTCCACAGGATGCGTGGATCGAGGCGGATCCTTCGACAATGCGGCAGGTCTTTATCAATATCCTGATGAATGCTGCCCAGGCGGTTGAGAACAGCTCGACCCGCGAGATCACTGTGAAGACCGAATCACGCGGCTCGGATACCTGGCTGGTCAGCATCGAGGACACCGGGGCAGGCTTCCCCCCGGGGCAGGAGGAAGATATCTTCGACGTGTTCGTGTCGCACCGAAAGGGTGGGTCGGGCTTCGGCCTCGCGATCGCGAAGCGCATCGTCGAGGAGCATGGCGGCAAGATCCTGGCCGAGAATCGCCGCGAAGGCGGGGCGCGCATCTGGATGCAGTTCCAGGCAACGAAAGAGCCGAGTGGCTACACGGCACGGGCCCAGCGCAATGTCGATGAAAACGGAGTCCCGACGGTGATCGGCTAACCCGTAGCCATTGCAGCGTCATTGGGCGGTTCATCAAGCGACAGCGGCGGCTCAGTCTCGATCACCTTCATCGATTTCCAGAATCCACTGCGATAGCGCAGCATCATCCCCGTCCCCATGATGATAATGAACAGCGTGATGAATCCCCACAGCACCGTTGCAGGGGCACCCATCTTCACGGCAACGATAATCGGGATGATCATCACAAGCAGCGAGTTGAAGACCGAGAGCTTCAGCACGAAGCGCGTGTCACCCGCGCCCTTGATCGAACCGGAATAGGAAAGCGCAAACGCGTCAAAGAGCGAATAGACGGCGACGAAGATCAGGAAGACGCGCGCCATACTCTCCACCGCGGCAAAGCTCGCATCCACCGTCGTCTTGTCGCGGAACATGTCGATGTAGATTCCCGGGATCAGCACATACGAGGCCGAGACGACCACCATGTAGAGAAAGCACACAAGGAACCCAACACAGGTGATGCGTTCGGCCAGATCGACTCGTTCCGCGCCGACGAATTGACCAACAAGGACACTCAGCGCCTGCGCCATTCCGACCATCGGAATGAACAACAGCATGTTGATGTTCATCGCAATCGTCGTAGCGGTCAGCGCCTCCTGGCTGACTCGACCGACGGCAAGGATGAAGATCGAAAACGCCGACATGTCGATGATGAACTGAAAGCCCTGGGGCATGCCATAGTGCAGCAGGCGGCGGAACAGATCGGGGCGGAATCGCCACGCGGAAAGTGTCCCGAACTCTCGACGGTTCTGCGGAGTCAGCACACAGGCCGTGAAGATGACCGTGCCCAACGCCATGCTGAGAATCGTCCCCCAGGCTGCTCCCACAAGGCCGGGCTGGATAAACGGCGCCCAAGACGGCGGATTGAAGATCAGCCACTTGTTCAGCCCGATGTTCGCCCCGGCAATGATGAAGCTGATGACCATCACCAAGTTCACTTTGCCGCGGCCGGTGTAGAAGGAACTGAGCGCCCCGTTCACATGCAGGAAGACGGCGCCCAGGCAGAGCACGCCGAAGTACTCCGCCTCCAGCGCCGGGAGATTCCCGGCATGTCCGGTGAATCGAAAGAACGGCCCGGCGAACGGAATCATCGCGATCGCGATCGCTCCGCCCAGGATCGACATGTAGATGCCTTGCCAGACAGACGCGCCGATCCGATGGGGCTGCTTCGCGCCGTGGTATTGGGCGACGAAGGTACCGACGTATGTCACGATGCCCATAACGAGGGTCTGCGAAGTCCACCAGACCGTGCCGGCGCTCATCGAGGCGGGCAGGTGTGCATTGCGATCAAAATGTGCCAAAAAGAGACGATCGAAGAACAGGTTCACCGAGGCCGACAGGGCGCTCAGGATCATCGGCAGCGCCACGATCAACAAGTGACGCAGGCCGGCGTCGCCGCTCCAGCTCGGACGCACCCAAAGCCGCGCCGGTCCCTCCGGAGAAATGTACCGGGACCAATATCCACTAGCGGATGATCTCATCTGCGTTTTTCTCAGCGCTTGGGCCGATCGTCCGGTCGACCAACGAAAACCCAACTCCAGTCGGGTGAAGCCCAGTGATTGGACGAGTGCTCGGGTGGGCTCAGTGCTCCCGGACAGGGGTTACGGACTGCCAGACGCGTGCCTGTTCGCGCAATGCTTGAGTCGCGATTGCATCGGCCACATCGAACGCCCTGTCAGAGTTTACGTCCGGGGCCCCGTCTGCCTTCAAGAATGCCTGCACAATGAACTCCGTAGTCGGCGCGGGATCGCCAGCGGAACCGGGCTGCGTATTTCCCGCGATCTCCACCGCATTCGTCACCCCGTCATCATCCGAATCCAGGGGCTCGATGATTGCGAAGTCGAAGTAGAACTCGTAGTCTCGCCCATACGGATTCCGATCTCCTCCGCCGTTCTGGTCGTAGTGGCAGACGCCGCAGGAATACGAGGCCGGCAACGTGGATTCAGGATATTCAGTTTCGAAGCTGGTGAGGTACCAGGGGCGCGCAAGCAACGTCGTCGTCAGAAGGAGGGCTGGGATCGTGAGGGAAAGCCGGAGTCTTTTCATGACAAGAGTCGACGCTCCTACCGCCGCGTCAGTTTCTCGACGCGCTCGAGGACATCGCTGTAGCCGGCATCGATCTTCATGAGTTGCTTGTAGAGTTTCGTCGCGCGTTCAAAGAGATGAGCTTCCTCGAGTGTTTGCGCCGTCATGTAGAGCCAGCTCATCAGGTCGCTCAGTTCACCACTGGAGTCGCCGAGCGAGAGCTTCAGTTCCGATAGCGTTTCGCCGGTCAGATCGTACATGCCCTTCTGGGCGAAGCACCACGCGAGCTTGACAGTGGGGATCCGTGTGGCCCCGCTTTGGCGCGCTGCGCGTTGATAGAAGGCGATGGCCTGATTTAGATCCTTCTGCTCACGGCAGATGTCTCCCATTTCCTCGAGCATCTTCGAGTCGCCTTTGCCTTGGTCGACTTCGTTCTTCAGGAAAGCCAGGCGCTGATCCGACCGGGCGCTGTCGATTTCTTTCTGGAGGCCTTGAGCCGTTTCGCTGGTCGGCGCGATGGCTGTGAGCTTCTCGTGGAACTCGGCCGCCGTCTCGGCGTGTCCAGCATCGATTGCGAGGCGAATGAAGTTCTCAAGAAGCTCCTGATGCTCTTCTAACTCCTCGCTCTCTTCGAGCAACTTCGGAAGGAACTTCGCAGCATTCTCGTAATCATCAAGTGAGATGTAGGCGCGCACCAATGCCCGATCGATCTGCGCATCGCCTTCGCCGCCATTGCCGAGATACAACGAGTACGAATGCACCATCTCGGTGAACTGTCCATGCTCTTCGTACAATTCGCCGAGCGTCCTTAGCGTATTCAGATGATGCGGGCTTCGCCGCAGGATCTTCTGCGACCCTTCGCGCATGGCGGACAGCCGATCGAGCGACCTCTCGGCCATTCGTTTGATAGTCGCCAGGGCATCGTCGTACTTGCCCTCGGCCACCTGCAAGTCCGCCAGGTAGTTGAGCATCGGGAAGCCGCCTTCGATGCGACCCGTGGCTTCGGTGAGCACACGGATGACTTCTGTGCGCGCGTCGGGATGGTGATTCAGAATCAAGTCGGCATGGCCAACAGCGCGATCGCTGTGTCCGGCTCCGGCCAGCCGATCCAGCACCCGCAACACCAGCGGCAGGTCTTGCGGGTTCTCTCGCGATTCCTCGACGAGTTGCGCCAGCTCAGCCGTCAGCGCGGCCCGCTCAACCTGCTTCAGGATGCTCTCCAGCTTCGCGCCCACTTCTTCGTCGGGCTTTGCCTCAAGACCCTTGGCTGCAATTTCCCGCGCCTCATCGAGACGTTGAAGCTCAAGCAGCGCGCGCGAACGCAGGACGTACAGCATGGGGTCCGTGCACCCGCGCTCGCCCATCTGGCCCAGGTATTCGGCGGCCTCGTCCAACTTGCCATTCGAGAACAACACATTCGCGTAACGGAGCCCCAGCGCGAAGTCCGCCGGCTGATCCGCGACCATCTCAGAGAGCATGTCCTCGACCTTTGTGGTCTGGTCCATTGCTTCGTAGAGTTTCAAGAGCTTGCGGCGCACCGCAGGCTGGCGGCGCTTGATCGAGAGCGACTTTTCCAGCCAGCGCATCTGCTGATCCCGTCGAGCCATCCTCTCCGAATGTGCAGCCAGCAGGTTGACTGCTTCCAGGTGCTCGGGTGACTTCGCGATAACCTCGCGCAGGACCTTGTCGGAGCGTTGCATCGGAATGCCCTCCAACTCGCCGAGCTTCTCAGCCAGAGAGACGGCCTCGTCCAGATCGCCCGATTCGGCGAGCAGCGTCGCGTATACGCCCAGGGCTTCCTCGGTCTCGGGAATGCCGTGGCGGCGCATGATTTCGAGGGCTTCAGCGCGATGGCCTTGAGAAAGCAACTCCTCGCTGTAGGCGCTGCGAAGTTGCTCGTCGTCGGGAAATTGCTCGAACAGATCGCGGAGATAAACCAGGAACTCCGCGGGCTTCTCTTCCTCATTCGACAACTGGCAGAGTAGTTCCAACAGCTCCGGCGAGCGATCGCCGCCCGCGTGCAAAGCGCGAAGTTCGGTGGCGACTTCGCCCCTGGATCCGCGGCGGAAGCGCTCCATGGCGACCGACCGAAGCAGTTGCGTCTGGCCAGGGCGCCACAGCAATGCGAGGCGGCTGACGGCCAAAGCAGCGCCGCCCATGTCCTTGCGATCCAGCGTCTCCATCACACGACCCCACAGCCAGCGATTGAAAAACTCGATCGCGAGCAGAACCAGGACGGACAAAATGGCGCCACCCGCGGCTGCCGTGATATACCAGGGAAGCGGTGCCTCGTCCATTTGCACAAAGGTGACCAGCGCTGCTCCGGCTGTGATGCCAGGTGCGAGCCCACCCACGATCATGGACAGCCAAGGGCGCCCGCGCCGGGCATCCAGCCCCAGGCCGTAGGCGATCAGGGCAACAATCGCCTCGGCACCTGCGACGTAGAAGAACCGAAGGGCGAACATCTCGTCCTTCCAGGCATACTTGTCCAGGATCAGGTCGTAGAATTCGGGATCGTGGAAATACCGCCAGATGACCCATGCCGCAGCCACGGAAATGGGAAGCAGAATCCAGAAGAGCAGGTGAGAAATCCAGCGACGCATGGGACCTCGGTCGTGATGAGGGATGGCGATCGTCTCTCTAGGTGCGTCCCGCTAGGGATGGGCGCCAGTGAAAACTATGTGTACACCCGTCGCCGGGCGGCAACCGGAACCTGAGGCATAACCGCCGACCGGATGCCCAAAAGGTTGCCGGAAGATCGGTTAGGGCTGCAATGGCACTTTCGCCACCAGGAAAAAAGGCGCCCCCGAGAAGGGGGCGCCTTGGATTGTCTTCGAAATGGCCGATCCAGGATCAGGCGCCTTCGCGTAGCGAGGTCGGACGACCGATGCTGACGTAGTCGAAGCCCAGGCGCTTCATGCGCTCCAGCGAGTGAATGTTGCGACCATCGAAGATCAGCGGACGCTTCATCGTGTCGCGAATGCGCTCCAGATTCAGGAGCTTGAACTCATTCCACTCGGTCATGATGACCAGGGCGTCGGCACCTTCGGCGGCGGCGTAGGCATTGTCGACGTATTCGATGTCAGCGGGCAGCGGCGGCTGGGCCTCTTCCTTGGCCTTTTCCATCGCAATCGGATCGTAGGTCACGATCTTGGCGCCGTCCTTGTGCAGTGCGTGGATGACTTCAACACTCTTGGCTTCGCGCATGTCATCGGTGTTCGGCTTGAAGGCCAGGCCGAGCACGGCGACGCGCTTGCCGGCAACTTCGCCCATCGTCTCCTTGATGCGGGCGATGAACCGCGGGGTACGCAGTTCATTGACGTGCGTGACGGCATCGAACAGACCCAGGTCTTCGCCCAGTTCCTTCGCCTTGTGATTCAGCGAATCGACGTCCTTCGGGAAGCAGGAGCCGCCGTAGCCGAGACCGGCGTTCAGGAACTCGAGGCCGATTCGGTGGTCGTAGCCCATGCCCTTCGCGACGAGGGTCACGTCGGCGCCGGTGCGTTCGCAGATGTTGGCGATCTGGTTGATGAAGGAGATCTTTGTGGCCAGGAATGCATTGCTTGCGTACTTGATCAACTCGGCGCTCGGGACGTCGGTGATCAGCATCGGGCGCTCGAGCGGTGCGTAGAGCTCAAGCAGCGCCATGGCAACGTTCTGGGTCGGTGCGCCGATCACGATACGGTCCGGCTCGAGGCTGTCGCTGATGGCGTCGCCTTCTTTAAGGAACTCGGGATTCGAGACCACGTCGAACGGGATGCCATTTGCGTTCGTGGACTCGATCACGCGGCGGACCAGGTTGCCGGTTCCAACGGGGACGGTGGACTTGTTGACGATGATCTTGTACTCGTCCATGGACTTGGCGATCTCGGCGGCCACGCCCTCGACCTGGGAGAGATCGGTGGAACCATCGGCGGCGGGCGGCGTGCCCACGGCGATGAAGATCACCTTCGACTTCTTGACGCCTTCCTCGATGTCGGTGGTGAAGTTGAGCCGGCCGTCTTCCTGGTTCTTGCGCACCATTTCCTCGAGGCCCGGTTCGTAGATGGGCATCTGGTTGCGGCGCAGCATGTCGACTTTCTTCTGGATCTTGTCGACGCAGATTACGTCGTTGCCAAGGTCGGCGAAGACCGCCCCGGTCACGAGACCGACGTAGCCGGTTCCAATCACGCAAACATTCATGGGTCCAATGTTCTCCTTATGAAGACTTCGCAATCCCTTGTGAGGGCGAAGGAAAAATGACGAGTGTTTCTTCTGGCGGGCCGATGTGGATCGGAAAACAGCGAGAATCCTCCCAAATCCGAAGAATTCCGGCCCCCACCAGGGCTCTGCTGTCAAACGGCCTATTGGCAAAACCGCGGGCGGGAGTGTCGAGCCAAAAAACCCGAATCGCCGAATCTTGCAGGAAAAAAACGATCAATGACAACCTCTGGGCTGGACGGCGAGCGGACAGGTGGGTACGGCTCCTAGCAACGACTTGCCGGAGGTGACCGCGCAACCCATGACTCATGCTCCCCAGACTATCGCCGAAGCCTGGCCTTTTACGGAACGCCCGCGGCGACTCGTGGTTAAACTGGGGTCAAACATCCTCTCGACGCCGGAAGGGACTCTCGACGCGACCCGTATCGAGACCCTGGCTGCCGCCGTCGGGCGACTGCACGAGTCCGGTGCACAGGTGATTATCGTCTCCTCCGGAGCCGTGGCAGCCGGCATGGGACGCCTCGGGCTGAAGGAACGCCCCCGACAACTCCCACGCCTGCAGGCGCTCGCCTCGGTCGGCCAAAGCCGGCTGATGCGGACCTACAGCGACGCTTTCCATCAGTATGGGGTCCCGACGGCGCAGATCCTCCTTACGCGGGGGGACCTGGAAGACAGGCGGCGCTACCTGAATGCGCACGAGACGATCGAAGCGCTCCTCGAGATGGGAGCCGTTCCGGTCATCAACGAAAACGACACGGTGACGACGGACGAGTTGACTTTTGGCGACAACGATCTCCTGTCCGCCTTCATCGCCGTGAAGAGTTCTGCCGAATTGCTGGTACTCTTGACGGACATCGATGGACTCTACTCCGCCAACCCGCAGAAGTCGCCCGACGCGCACTTGATCGAGGTTGTTCAGAAAGTGACGTCGGAGATCGAGGCCCTCGGTGCCGGACCGGGATCCCGACTCGGGCGCGGCGGGATGGCGTCTAAGCTGTCCGCCGCTCGCCACGCGACGCGGTTCGGCATCCCAACGGTTATCGCGAACGGGCGTTGCGACTCGATCCTGGACGAAGTGGCCTCCGGTCAGTTCCGCGGGACATTGTTCCTCGCACAGTCCACCCGCAGAGGAAAAGGCCGGGCTCGGCTGCATTGGATTTCGACGCACCGCCCGCGTGGGTCGGTGCAGGTCGATGACGGTGCGGCGAAGATGCTCCTCACGGCGGGGAAAAGCCTCCTGCCGGTCGGCGTTGTGGCTGTAGAAGGAGATTTCGAGCGCGGCGACGTCATCTCCATCCGAGATGGTCAGGAGCAGGAGATCGCACGCGGCATCACGAATTACAATACGGCGGAGGTCAGGCGCCTGATGGGCTGCAGAGTCCGAGAACTCCGCGACGAATCCGGCGCGCCTCCGCCGTATGAAGAACTTGTCCATCGAGACAATCTGCACGTCCGGCGGTAGATGCCGCAGGACCCAGCCCTCGTCTCGAATCAGGGATAGAGTCCCCGAACCTGCTTTTCTATGGCCACTTCGCGAATGCCGAGCGTCAGTGCGGCAGTACGCATCGAGACGTTGTTGTTCCTTGCATAGTGGTGGCATCCAATGAACGCGCGCCGGATCAATTGCTGCAGGCGGCTGTCGACTTCCTGCGCCGACCAGAAGAACATCTGGATGTCCTGAACCCACTCGAAGTACGACACAATCACGCCGCCGGAGTTGCACAGAATGTCCGGGATCATCAGGATATCCGGATTCTCCGCCAGCACTTCGTCAGCCTCGTTGGTAGTCGGGCCGTTGGCGCCTTCAGCGATGATGCGGCACTTCAGGTTCTTGGCGATCTTCTCGTCGATCTGGCGTTCCATGGCGGCAGGCACCACGATTTCCGCAGGCGTCGCAAAGAACTCTTCCTTCGTAACGCGATCGATTCCGGGATAGCCTTCGAGCGTCTTATTGGCTTCGCAGTAGGTCGTCAGATCGACGGGGTCGAAGCCTTCCTCGCGGACGTAGTGGCCGCTGACGTCGGCGACGCCTTTGATCTTCACGCCGCGCATGGCCAACTCGATGGCTGCGACGGAACCCACGTTGCCGAAGCCCTGCACGATCGCGGACGATTCGGAGAGGTTGATTCCCTGCACTCGGGCGGCTTCTTCAATGCAGTAGACTGTGCCGCGGCCAGTGGCCTCGCGACGTCCCAGGGTTCCATAGAGGGCCGTGCTCTTGCCGGTGACGATCTGCGGACAGTTCGTGCCCGTGTGGGCCGAGTACGTGTCGTAGATCCACGCCATCACCTGCTCTCCGGTACCCATATCCGGCGCCATGACATCGGTATTCGGGCCGATGAAGGGTAGGATTTCCTGTGTGAAACGGCGCGTGATACGTTCCATTTCCCCGGTGCTGAGTTTGCTCGGATCGCAGTTGATGCCGCCCTTGGCGCCGCCAAAGGGCAAGTTTGTCAGACCGCACTTCCAGGACATCATCATGGCCAGAGCGGCGACTTCGCCCAGGTTCACTTCGGGGCTGAAACGCAGACCGCCTTTGCCCGGGCCGGCAGTCAGCGAGTGCTGAACGCGGTAGCCGTGAAAGACCTTGGTCTCCCCGCTATCCATGCGGACGGGGACGGTCACCACAATGCTGCGCTTGGGATACTTCAGGCGATCGATGATGCCTTTCTCGACGCCAACTCGATCGGCGACCGATTCCAACTGGCGGAGCGACTGTTGATAAAATGGAGAGTCTTCGAACACGGCTTGTAACCTCGGTGGAAGAAATGCCGTTCGCTTATGACGAACAATCCGTGATGCTAGGTAGGATTGAGGCTGGGTGGCAAGAAGGAAGATGGATTTCTGAGTGCTGGGGAACCAACAGGAAGGGCCCGCCGGAGCGGGCCCTCGGGTATGCGGCGGGGCGCCTTAAGGGGCGCTTAGGTTCATCGGCCAGATCAACCACCGGCGCACAAATCAGTACTGCAACATGGTCAGAACTCGATCGTCCGGACGGAGCGACTGCCCACGCCGGCGGGTTGGATCGCCGGGATCACTCGCATCTGCGGCGAGTTCATCTCTTCGCGGGGGTTCTGGCCAAACCGAACCGCCTGAATCCGGCTCGTGGACTTGCTTTCCTGCTGTCCCTGCGGAACCTGGACGTTCACCATGCGATTCCTGAAGTACGAAGGCACGGCGACGGTGCGAGTCGGGATGGTGGCGCGGGGCGAGACCGTCGAGGTCTGCTGGGCCTCCGTCTCGGCCGCCTTCTCCTGCTCCTTCTCTTCCTGTTGCTGCGGCTGCTCGGGCCGGTAACGCAACCGTCCGTCGCGCGTGTAATTGGTCCCGGGCTG
The DNA here is from genome assembly GCA_020444065.1 of bacterium. Classification (NCBI taxonomy): domain Bacteria; species bacterium. The sequence continues at coordinate 694,290 of JAHLLQ010000001.1, forward strand.
AAGCTCGTCGCCTGATGGCCGGCGATCATCCACGTAGGTCTCGGAGCGCAACAGCTTGTCGCCCTTGTAGACGGCGCGCTGCTGGATGGTCCGATCATCTTGATTCGATTGGTGCTCATAAACCGTGCGGCCGCGGGGGGCGCGGTACTGCGAATCGTAGTAATCGCCCTCGTCGATCTGCCGGGTCTGCAACGGGTAATCTTCGGCGTAATAGGTCGGAGTTACGCGCGAACGATTGTACCAGAAGTAGTCGTGGGGGAACGTCGTAGAGATCCCGATGCTACCGTGGCTGCCCCAGTAACCCAGACCGATCCGGACACGGCTGTAGGACGGATAGCACGAGCGATAGCGTGGGTAGTAGTGGCGGACCGTCGGGCGGTAGTACACGGGCCTCCAGTGATGCCGCGGGGAACGATTCCAATGTGACGAGTGCGGGCGATGGTGGTCGCGATCGCGGCTGCTGTAGTAGGCGCCGATACCGGGAGAACTGACGGAGATTCCCCAATCCCCCGCCGAAACCGGCGGGGCAACAAACGCGAGACCAACCAGGATTGTGAACAAGAGTGCAAACTTACGCATTTTCAAAGCCCTCCATGGGGCGATATCGATGGAAGTATGTACCCGTTCCCTTCCATTTGACAAGACCCATTCGCAATGCTGCAGGTTTGGCAGAAGGTCTTTCGGGGCTGACTGTACCGTTGGTCGGGTAGGAGCCCCATCGTACTCATGCTCCAGTGGTCAAGAAACTAGATTACACCGAGCGGGCACGACTGGTTGTTCTGGGGGTGCAGAGGTTTGGCAGAGGGAATGGCTTGCCCTTCAGCAGTTTGACGAGGCAGAAGGTGGCCGAACATTCCCCTGGAGGCTCCTCCATGAACAAGATCCTGATGATCATCGTCGCTATCGTCATTCCGCCCGTTGCCGTCGCTCTGACCAAGGGGTTCGGTCTTCACTTCTGGCTGAATATCATCCTGTGCTTGCTCTTTTGGCTTCCCGCATCGATTCATGCGGTGCTGGTGGTCCTGATGAAGGACGGCACCATCAAGATCTGAGTGAGGAGTAGTCATCCGACATGAATATCCTCGTCACGGGTGGCGCCGGATTCATCGGTTCCAATCTCGTCCGACACCTGGTACAGACCTATCCCAACAACCGGATCGTGAATCTGGATGCGCTGACTTATGCGGGCAACCTGACGTCGCTGGCGGATATCGAAAACGCTCCGAATTACCGCTTCGTCGCCGGCGATATCTGCGACGGAAAACTGCTGGCGGCGTTGTTCGAAGAAGAACAACTCGACGGAATCATTCACCTGGCGGCGGAGTCCCACGTGGATCGTTCGATCCTGGGGCCGAAGGAGTTCATTCGCACAAACGTCACGGGCACGTTCGAGTTGCTGGAAGCGGCTCGCGCTGCGTGGTCTGGTGGGCGCAAAGGACGCTTCCATCACGTCTCGACCGACGAGGTGTACGGTTCTCTCGGCGAGACGGGCGCGTTCACGGAAACAACCGCCTACGCACCAAACTCGCCCTACAGCGCCAGCAAGGCCGGCAGCGACATGCTCGTGCGAGCCTACCACCACACGTACGGAATGAACGTCGTTACGACGAATTGCTCGAACAACTACGGCCCATACCAGTTCCCGGAAAAGCTGATCCCGCTGATTATCTTGAACGCGCGCGGCGGCGAGCCGCTGCCTGTCTATGGCGATGGTGCGAACGTGCGAGATTGGCTCTACGTCCAGGACCATGTCGAAGCGCTGGACCTGGTTTTCCGCCAGGGCGTTGCCGGCGAGACATACAACGTTGGAGGCAACAACGAGTGGAAGAATCTGGATGTCGTCGAGAAGATCTGCGACCTGGTCGATGAGGCCCTCGGCTTGGACGCGGAAGGTGCTCGCCGGCGCCTGATCACGTTTGTCAAGGATCGCCCCGGGCACGATCGCCGGTACGCAATCGATGCTTCGAAAATCGCCCGGGAATTGAATTGGGAGCCGCGCTTCACGTTCGAAGAAGGACTGCGTTCGACGATTCGCTGGTACCTGGATCACTCCGAATGGTTGGAGGCCTGCGTTACAGGCGCCTATCGGGATTACTACGAGCGAAACTACGCCGACAAGATGAGCTGAAATCGCGTTTTTTTCCGTCCAAATTGGGTTGCCGAGCAGATTGAAGTTGTGTCATAAACCCAGCGGTCCCATCCGGCGATCCCGGGGGGCCGCAATTTCATTTTGGGGTGGCACACAATGCTCGCTCATGCCTGTTCGTCGGACATTATCGCGAAAGCGGAGAAATTCAGCGCACACAATTACCATCCTCTGCCGGTCGTGTTGACCCGCGGCGAAGGAGTGTGGGTTTGGGATATTGAGGGAAAGAAGTACCTGGATTGCCTGGCGGCTTACTCCGCCGTGAACCAGGGACATCGCCACCCGCAGATCATTGCTGCGCTGCTGGCCCAGGCCGAGCAGATCACGCTGACTTCGCGCGCGTTCCACAACGATCAGATGGGCGAGTTCATCGAGGAGCTTTGTAACGCCACCGGCTACGAAAAAGCGCTGCCGATGAATACCGGCGCGGAGGCCGTGGAGACCGCAATCAAGACTGCCCGGAAGTGGGGCTACAAAATCAAGGGAGTGCCCGAGGGCCAAGCCGAGATCATCGTGGCGGCAAACAACTTCCACGGCCGCACGACAACGATTGTTGGGTTCTCAACCGAGCACCAATACCGCGACGGATTCGGTCCGTTCACTCCGGGTTTCAACGTCGTTCCCTACGGCGATGCAGAAGCTTTGGCGGCTGCAATTACACCGAACACGGTCGCGTTTCTCGTGGAGCCGATCCAAGGCGAGGGCGGCGTGGTGATTCCTCCGCGCGGTTACCTGCGGGCGTGCTACGATGCCTGTCGCGAGAACAACGTCTTGTTCGTTGCAGATGAAATCCAGACCGGTTTTGGTCGCACGGGAGCGATGTTCTGCTGTGACCACGAGAACGTAAAGGCGGACCTTGTCGTCATCGGCAAAGCCCTCGGCGGCGGCGTCTACCCGGTCAGCGCAGTACTCGGTTCGAACGAGTACCTCGGTGTGTTCAATCCGGGCGATCACGGCTCGACGTTCGGCGGAAATCCGCTCGGCTCGGCGGTGGGCCTGGCATCGTTGCGCGTTGTGATCGAGGAAGACCTGCCGGGGCAGTCACTCCTCCTCGGGAACTACTTCCAGGAACGCCTGCTGGCGATCGATTCGCCGCACGTCAGAGAAGTGCGCGGCAAGGGCCTGATGATTGGCGTAGAAATCAAGCGCGAGTCCGGCACGGCACGACCCTTCTGCGAGGCGCTGATGGAACTCGGCATTCTGGCGAAGGAAACGCACGCGCAAACAATCCGCTTTGCTCCCCCGCTGGTGATCGACCGCGAGACGATCGACTGGGCACTGGAACGGATCGAGAAGGTTCTGACGCGCTGAGGTCGAAGTGGTTCCGAAGAAGATGGGCCCGCGGCTGAGATGTCCGCGGGCCCGTTTCGTTTACTGCGCTGCGTTCAGGGCCCAATCGTAGTCCAGCCACTGGATCGTGAAGTCACCGTTGCGAAGAGCTTCGGCTGTCGCGTCGTCAGCGACGTAGTCGGCGAAGAACCTGCCGAGAGCCTGCTCTTTCGTCGCGTCCGTGTAAAGCAGTTGGAAGTCTTCGCCGTACCAGTCGAGCAACTGGCTGAGATACAGAGTGCCATCTTCAAAGCGGAACTTCGACGGCGTCTGTACGAAGCGGCGTGTTGCCTTATCGAGTTGCGTTTCGAGTTTGCCGGCCTCGAAAGGCGCCGGCGCAAGATCCGGGCACCCGACGCTGGCGCAATTCAGCGCAAAGTGGATCCGCGGATCGACGAAGGCGCGCCGTTTTGCCTCGGGCTCATCCCGCAAACGCAGCACGTCGTGCTCGATTTCGTTCAGTGTCATCGGTTGGCCGGCCACGATCATCGACGTGTCCCAGGCCTTTTCGATGTCCATGATGCTGTCGATGGGATAGTGTCGAACGATCAGATCGATCGTCAGGATGTTGTACGCATTGGCGTACCAGGCCATCTTCGCGGCATCGTCGAGCTTGTCTAACGCGGCCGGATCGGTGGTCTCGATCGCGCGAATCAGGGCCTTCAATTCGACCGGATCGTCCTTCAATCCGGCGTAGTCGACACGACCATCAGCGAGGTATTTGCTCAACAGGTCGGCGTAGGTTCGAGTCGGGAAGCCCGCCGGTGCCAGCAATCCAGGTGACTGATGCGCCTTCCGCCGCACGGGCTGATCCGAAGATGTGCGGCTCGTGGGTCCGCTGGTTGGACCACTGGTCGGCCGGCTCGTCGGACGAGTGGTAGCCTCCGTGATAGTTGTGGCGGGCTCATCCTCTCCCCCGGCGCTGACAGCCTTGGGGGGCACGAGGAATAGCGCCATACCGGCCATCAGCACGCCGAATGCAGCGATCAGGAACACGGCTTTGTCGTTCGGGCGGGTCAAAATCTTCATAGTCGGGTACTCTTCCTCTCATCTTCGGAAGATGCTTAGAAAGATTCGCGCCTGAGATGAGCTCACCGGCTGCGGGCAAACTCGATCACGCGCAGCAACAGCGCATCGGAGACAAGCCATCCCTCGCGCGTCAGCCACACGCGTTCGTCATCCCGCGCCACCCAGCCCTCCTCGGCGGCGCCGCGACCGGAACTTGTTTCCAGCCAATCCTGAAAAATCTCGTCGGCACTGCCTCGCGCCCCGTTGAGGGCAAATCCCTCCGCCCGGCGCAGGCGGCGGAAGAGTTCCTCCTCGAGTTGGATATCGGGGGCCAGTTCTTCCGCCTCGCTCCGCGGAAGGCGCCCTTCGTCCACGGCAGCCGCCCATCCATCGAGATCGTCCGGATTGTCCCATCGGAGCGCGCCCATCGAGCTGTGCGCTCCCGGCCCCATGCCGACCACATCGCGAGCCGACCAGTAGCGCTGGTTGTGGCGACTGCGGAAGTCGGGACGGGCAAAGTTGCTGATCTCGTAGTGCTCGAAGCCGTGCGCACAGAGATACGCCGCGCCTTGCAAGTACATCTCGGCCAGTTCGTCATCGGTCGGAAGAATCAATGAACCCCGCTCTGCATCGTCGAAGAAGGGCGTTCGTTCGTGAATCGTCAGACCGTAGAAGGAGATGTGCTCTGGCTCCAGTTCAACTGCCAGTCTCAGATTCTCCATCCAGTTCGCCAACGATTGTCCCGGCAGTGCGAACATGAGATCGAGCGAGAGATTCCGGAATCCGGCATCGCGCGAATGGCGAACGGCCTCGTAAATCGTGTCGCGCTCGTGCAGGCGTTCAAGGCGTTTCAAGTCTTCCTCGGCGAAGGACTGCACACCAATCGAAAGACGGTTGATTCCGGCACCGAACCACTTCTGTGCGCGCCCGGCGGTCAGGTTCTCCGGATTGGCCTCGAGCGTAACTTCCGGATCCGAGTCGGGATGCCGGGAGCGCAGCCGCCGCACTAACTCCCCAACGGCCGCTGGAACCAGAACGCTCGGAGTACCGCCGCCGAAGTAGATCGACTCCAGCGGGTGGTCCAGCAATTCAGGATGGACCTCAAGAAGGAGGGCGTGTTCGCGCTCAACGCACTCCGGAAAATCGAGCCGAGCACGCGCGGGCCTGTCACGCAGCTCCAACTTGTAGAAGTCGCAGTACGGGCAGGCGTGCTTGCAGAAGGGCACGTGAATGTAGAGGCCGAGGCTGTCGGGCGGCGTACTCATACGGTGATGAACACGCAGCGGGCGCGCGCATGTCAATCGCTAGGGATACGTCAATCCGACGTGATCCTTCTGGTGGCATCGCAGCGTGCACGTTCCGGCGCCGGGGCCGCTCGACTGATACTCCAGCAGCAGCGTCGAGGGCTCCTGGTCCACGGCGTCGACGTCGAAGTTGATCAGCGCAGCGTTGTTCGTAGCGTTGCCTTCGCCGTAGTCGATACCATGTGGATCGTGGCAAACGGAGCAGGGCGTGCGCTGCTCGACGATGTGCTTGTAATGCAGGGAGAAGCTCTCGTTATTCAGGATGCTCGATTCGTCGTGGCACTGATAGCAGAGCGCGTAGGATTGCGGATTGTAAGTGGCCTCGGTGCCGGTCTGATACTCGCGCACGAGCATAAATTCGTAGCTCGACCCGTGCGGACCGCGAAGCGAACCGGGGCCGGAACCCGGCGTGTCGTTGCCGTGGCAATCGCTGCAGTAGATCATCGATGCAGGCGTCATCGGCGAGATCAGGCTTGGCACGAAGGCGTTCTTCCCTGTCGTCTCCACGGGATGGAAGGAGGGGCTGGCCGTTGAGAATTCGCGCGAAAGGTCAGTCGACGGAATCTTGCGTGTGATCGTTCCGAGCGGCGGCGTCACTGTGCCCGTGTGGCACTTGAAACAAATCTCGTATTCGTAGGCCGCTTCATCAACGGCCTGGCCGCCGGCGTCGATACCGCTGACGCCTTCGAGCACACCGGAGACGAACGGAGCCTGTGCCGCTCCATTGCGGGCCCGGTGAGGATTGTGGCAATCGACGCACTCGACGTGGCTCGACATGTTGAGCGGGTCCTCGCCCGCTTCGTGAACGCCCTTCGTCATCGTCACAGGATGGCTGTAGGTCTTGTTGAAGACAGACTCAAGATCGCCGGTCGCAACGCTGCCATTGTGGCAGACGAAGCAGACCTGCTCTTCCTCATCGCTGGTCACCAGTTCTTCCTGCCCACCGGCGTGATGGGATTGGTGACAGTTCAAGCATGCGTTCGTTGCCACATCGCCGTATTCCGTGTGCGGCCACGGATCGTCGCCACTGCCGTTCCACGTGCGCGGCGACATCGCATGAGGCGTCTGGTCGAAACCGAACGGCTGATGGCACTGGCGGCAAAGCAGCGACTGGGCATTATCGAGCACCAGGAAATCGCCCCAATCGTCATGGTGCGGATCGTGGCAAGTGGTGCACTGCAGCATCCCCTGGTCGTCCAGTTCGACGTGCGGATCCCAAGAGCCGGGCGCGGTCAACTCTCCGCCTGATTGTCCCCACGAATCCATGTAATCGAAGGAAATCGGATGATCGTCGCGAAGATCCGTACCGATCAATCCCCCACCGGCGGGCATGTTCGTCGTGCCGGACATCGTGATCGGCATGTCCTCCGAAACCAGGTCGCCGAGTGCGATCGTCCCGTCGTGGCAGCTCAGGCAGAGCTTGGAAGACCCAGTCGGTTGTCCCGGCTGCGCGTTCAGTGTCGGGCTGTCGTAGGGGATGTAGGAAGCGTTCGAATCAAGCCGATTCCAAAGCGGAGCGACGTCACGTGCGCCGTGCGGCGTGTGACAGAATACGCAGACGCGATCCTCCGAGACGGCGCGCACGGGTCCGGGGCCGGAGACGGAGAGATTGTGCTTCGTGCCGATGATGCTGTGCGACTGGGCAAGCGCCGCGCCGGCCAGCAGACTCAGGGCTGTGATCGCTAGAAACCGTCTCATTGTTGCGTCGCTTCCTCGCCGGAGAAGGCCGGCGAACCCGTTTCGAGAAGTCGAAATACCTGCACACGATTGTTGTAGCTGTCGGCCACGAAGAGGAGTCCATCGCTCGCGTCAAATGCCAAACCCGCGGGCAACCAGAACTCTCCCGGTTCCGGCCCTGGGCCGCCGATGCTCAAAAGCAGGTCTCCGTTGGGACTGAAGAACTGCAGCGCATCGTAAAGGCCTTCAACGACGATTACGTTCCCGCTGCCGTCGACTGCTACGCCTTTGGGCTTTGAGAACTGGCCCTGCGAATTTCCGATCTCGCCGAACGATTCGAGGTAGTCGCCGCCAGGAGTGAAGAGTTGCACGCGGAAGTTCATCGAGTCCGTCACCGCTACATTCCCATTCGGCGCGACGGCGATGTGCGTCGGGTAGTTAAATTGTTCCGGAGCCCCGCCGCGTTCGCCCCAGGTCTGCAGGGTATTCCCTTGCAGGTCCAGGACGTCGACCTGGTGATTAGTAACGTCGACGACATAGACGCGTCCGCGCTGTGCATCGATGGCAAGCCCGGCCGGTCGCCCAAAGCCATCGGCGAACACACCCTTCCATTCGCCGTCCGGAGCAAACCGTTCAATCGCCTCGAGGCGTGAGTCGCTGACGAGGATGTCCCCGTTGGGCAACGCCGCAACGCCTACGGGAGACGGCAGCCCACCTTCCAAGTCGTCGCCGATGAACCGATAGTCTGACTTCGCCCATTCGAAGTAATGCACGCCTTGCCGCGCGGGATCAGTCACGAGCAGGCCGCCATCGGGATGCATTGCGATGGCGTACGGTCGTGCAATCTGCGAGTCCTTCGCCCCGGCAAGGAAGGTCTTGATGCCGGCGAAACCTGTGGGCGTTTGGTAGAGGTCTTCGTGCGAGCGAATGGACTGCACGTATTCAACGCGCGGGGGCAATGGCGCGGGCGGATAGACGAGTTCCGATGCGCCCGCCGGAGGAAAGCCCTCCCAGGGTGCCGATGCGCACGCGCACATCATCATAGCGCCGGCCAGTAAGCCGACTGCCGCGATGCGTCGAGCGATGTGTGTGGGCGTTCTCATCGCAGACCTCAGAAAATGCGCGCGATCTGAACGTAGACGTGAGTGCGATCGCGATTGCTGTCGTAGATATCGTACTCTTCGTAACGCGCGCCGGCTTCGAGACGGACCTTGCGCCAGTGCCAACCAAGTCTTGCAACCGCTCCATAGATCGTTCGGTCGGTGCGTCCAGATTCGTGCTGCGCGCGACCTTCGAGACTCCAGTAGCCGTTAGACTTGATGCGGCCATCCAGGCCAAGGCCGCCGTAGTAGAACCGATCCCTGTTGCCGCCTGAATTCGGAATGTTGTCATCGTAATCCGTCAACGTCAGCCCGGCATTCCAGGTGAATCGAAGGTCGGGGCGTAAGCGATGACTGCCCTCCAGGCGGCTACGGAATTGATCGTAATCCGTGTAGGTGGATCTGTACTTCTGGTACTCTTCGGTCCAGGTCAGGTCCCTCCAACGATACTCGAATCCGGCCATCTGATCCGTGTACTCGAGCAGGTTCAAGTTACGATCGCTCGGGACGTTGTAGTTTGTCACGTCGCGCCAATGATAGTAGACGGCGAGGCCCTTGATGATCTTCTGGAAGTCGTGGCGAATGTGGAAGTTCTGGTCGCTGGTGAGATAATCGAAGTCGCTGTCAAACGTGAACGAGTAATCGACCAGAACCGGATCGCCGTCTGCGATCAGACCGCCGGCAAGTACTCGCAGACCTGTTCTATTGCCGGTCTTGATGACGACGTAGTCGAATCCCTCTGTGAAGGTGGTCGTCCCGGCGGGGTTCGTCACGACGATGGAAGTAGGAATCACATCCGGATTCGACAGATAGGTCGTGACGCCGAGAAAGATATTCATCGGCTCGTCGATGATGAAGCGCGTTCCAGTTTGTCCAGTGCGCTCGACTCGATCAAGTGTATGCGCGTAGCCGGCAGACAGGAAGCCCCAGCCGGTCTGCTTGCGATAATCCAGACGTCCGGTTACACCGTAGACGTCCTCGACGATCGGATCGAAGTCCGTCCGACGCCAGTGCACATCCAGGTGCGACTCCAGACTGCGGTAAAGCTGATGATCGATTCCCGCTTCGGCTCGGTACGTATCGACCTTGTTGTTGGCGAACTCGTTTCTGTGGAAGCTGGCAAGGTAGTATGAGCGCAGATTATCCGTGTGCTGCAGTTGCAGGCGCTCCTGCCAGGAGTAGGTGTCCAAATCCTGGGAACCGCGCTGATGGAAGTAGCGGCCGATACTGGTCAGGTTGCTGCGCTTCGATTCGTTCAAGAAAATCGTGTTTGTGAAGCTGACATCGTGAGACTTGAAGTCCGTCTCGCGGTCGATGTTGGTGATGCCATTGCTCGCGCGGAAGTCTTGCGTGTAGTCCTGATAGCGATAGCGCAACTCGCTTCGCATCCAGTCGCCGACACGATTGCTGGCATTGTATTCGACGGTATCCATGGTCGTCTCGCTGCGACTGTCGACGCCCCATTCCTTGAACTTGCTGCGCGTATAGTTCAGGTTCATCGGGACGTAGTCGTTCGCCCAATGAATGCCACCGCCGTATGTCTCCGATTGGACCATGTAGCGATCGGTGAAAAGACCAAAGATTGGGCTTTCCTTTCGCGTTGCAAACAGCGTGAAGGACACAGGGTGCTCTTTCAGCAACGTCACGAACAGATCGTATTCGCTCAGGAAGCTGTCGTCGCTGAAACGGTCCGTATCGCCACCGGAAGAGCGGCGAATGCGCTGTTGCGCGAACCCCATTTTCACTTTTGCACGATAGTCAAGGAAGCGGGGGTGGTAGATGTAGCCCTTGGCGCGATAGAGGAAGTACTCTTGGAAAGTGTGGTTGCGGAATCGTGAAGGGCTACCATTGTCGCGGCGCTGATTCTCGCCCCAGTAGTTGTACTCGACGCCAACCTCGCCGCCGTGCTCAAGAACGCGGATCGGCGCGACGGGATACTCCCGGCGAACGCGCTGGGCATATGCGGTCGAGACGAGTCCCAATGCCAGGAAGATCCCACACAGAACGAGCAGTCTCTTATGTCGAGTCGCAGCGACCAATTGGCGAATGCCTTCCCGGTTCTTGTGGCGAGGCAAGTTCTCCCCCGCCGCCTACTGCTTTGGAGCTACCGATTGACTTTCGGTGGCGCCCCGAGTTCCTCTTGCCGCGGCTCCTGCTTCGTTGCGCGTTGGCGCAATGCGGCGACCTCATCGCTTCCCTTCGCTTCTTCCGGAAGGGCGTCAATGATCGCCAGCGCTTCCGCTTTCTCTCCCAGTTCCAGGTGAATCCCAGCGAGTTCAATCTGTGCTTCAGTTGACAGCGCCTGCTCCTCGGCCGCCTTCGCGTAGTACTTCGCGGCGCGCTGCCACAAACCGCGCTCCGCCATTCGGCGTCCCATCTGCAGCGCCATGTTCGGCCGCTCGGGCTTCTTGGTGACGGCTTCGGGAAGTTGCACATCCAGGACGCCGGCCAACGACGTCAGCAGCCACTCGGGCATAGAGTGATCGTAGCCCGGTTGGACGGCGGCGATGTGCTGCGTCTCGTCGACGATCACGATCGAAGGCGTCGCGATGATGTTGTAGTCGTGATAGGCCTTATCATCGATGTCACGATAGACTGGCCAGTCGGGACCCATAGTCTCGGGAATCTCGCTCTTGTTCTCGCGCGTGAAGCGCGAATAGATCACTGCCCGCCGATATCCTTCTCTCACCATCGGAAACCGTGTGAAGAGGTCCTCGATGGCCTGAACGGTCTGGGCGGCGTAGCGGTCTTCCGGCTTCAGGAACAGCAACAGCAGGGGGCTGGTAGTCGCCTGATCGCAGAGATCGACCTCGCCGTCAGTTCCTTCAACGAGCAGAGGAGGCGCCTTCATACCGACCTTGATGAGAGCCAGTGTCTCCGTGCCTGCCGATGCCGATCCGATTCCCAGCAGCACAATTGCCAGGATCAGAATCGGTAGTCTGCTCTTGCTGCTGAAGTCCATGGTTGGCCTCTTCAGGGAGCGCTTGATTCAGCATTATCGACCGCGTCTTCTCGATCGTAACTATACGGCACGTGGCAGCCCGTGGCACAGCCGCCGCCCGTATCGGTCATCGTGTATTCCAACTGCATTTCCCAGCGACCGAACGGAACGACGGAACGAATGTGTTTCGGCTGATTGCTGCCGTGCTCGTGATGGCAAGCGCGGCACGTGCGGCCCTTTTCGCGATTCACGTGCAGGTAGTGCAGGTTGACCTTGCCGTTCCGGAACCCGGTTTCTTCGGACATCTCGTCCAGCACCAGTCGCTGATCGTGACAATCGAAGCAGAGCTGGTACTTGTCTTCCGAGTAGGAATCGTAGAAGTCCTCCGGGAAGGCCTTGTCGAGAATGAACGAATTATCGGAACCGTGCGCATCGTGACAGGCGGAGCAATTGCCCTGGCGAACGGGGCCGTGCAGGTATTCGAAGTTCTCAACCTGCTCGGCGATGTTATCGATCATGCCGTGCGGGCCATCGATGGGCTCGTTGTGGCAGTTCAGGCAAAGATCCTCGGACTTCGCAGCGAGCAGTCGCTCCTGGTTCGACGCGTGGGAGTCATGGCAATTCTGGCAGGCTTCGCCTTCGACCATCGCCTGGTGCGTGAACTTGAAGGTCTCGGTCTCTTTCAGGAAATCGCCGTGGCATTCGTTGCAGAGCGCGCGGCCTTCATCGACGAGGAAGTACTCGCGGTCGCCGCCGTGAGGAAGGTGACAGCCGGCGCACTGCTCTTCGACGGGCGGGTGAACGGACACGGCGCCTTCAATGCGCTGCTCCATGTCGACGTGACAGCCGGTGCAGAGAGCCGTGCGCTGCTCGACCAGGAGTCCTTCGTATTCCGACTGGTGCGGCGTGTGACAGGCGAGGCATTCGCCGAGCGCCACCGGGCCGTGCAGGTGCGAGAGACCTTCACGAACGTCCGTGTGGCAGCGCATGCAACCTTCGGCACCGGCGCCGCCGCGAACGAAGTAACGATTATCCGAGCCGTGAGGATCGTGACAAACCGCGCAGTCCGTCTCGAATGGTGCGTGCTGCACCGGCATGGCAGCTTCCGCATCGTGACAGACCAGGCAAAGGTCGCGGCCTTCGCCGGCGGCCTCGAAGCGGTGCTCGCCATTGATCGGAATGTGGCAAGGCTCGCACTGGTTCATGTTCACGGGACCGTGATTGAACTCAAATGCCGTCAAGTCCTGGTGGCATTCCGACGCCGAGCAGCTCTTGTCCGCGGGGAGCATCTTCGGCGCATCGGCAGCAAATGCGCCGACCGCCAGAAGTAGCGCAACAAGCGCCATGACCGGGAATCGAAGAGTGTGGTGTGCAGCAGAGGTTGTCATTGGTGTTTCTCCCCTGAGTAGGATCATCCGAAGAACTGTGTAAACTCGGTGCGAATTGCGAGATAGATCAAAACAATACCACTGACGAATGCGATGATGCCGAGGATCGCACCGAGAATGCGCCATTTCAGCGCCATCGGCTCGACGATGCGAGACTCGAGTATACCTTCTTTGACAAGCCGGTCGTACTCCTGACCGCGCTCTTCCTTCATTTCTTCTTCTGACATCTGGCCGGTGAACATCACCATATCGACAGGGAACTTCTCTGGCCGAAGGTGCGTATTGAAGAAGTGCACGAGGAAGATAACCGATGCGGCGAGCAGAGCTTCGATGCTGTGGACCACCATCGCGCAATTCAGTACCCAGCCGGGCAGCCAACGCGTAAACAGCATCGGGAACCAGAGCATCAGTCCGGTGCCGCCAATCACGAACACGCCCCAGATTTCACCGAAGTAGTCGAACTTCTCGAAGTAGGTCCAACGATCGAATTTCGGGCGCGGCCCAAGCCAGAAGAACCAACGAACCATCGCGATGAAGTCCTTGAGGTCGCGCAAGGAGAAGAGCATTGAATCCGGCCCGATGATATAGCGCCAGATTGGACGCGGACACTTCTTCCAGAAGAAGTAGACCAGGAAAGCCGCGTGCGTGCCGGCGTACATGAACGTGATGACCGCCAGAACGCGGTGGATCATTCCCATCACGGGGATGCCGCCGAACAGGTTGGCGAACTGATGCGCCCACTCGGTGTAGCTGTACTTGAGCGGGAAGCCGGTCGCCACCAGGCCCATGAAGCTGATGATGATCAACGCGTGCGTGAAGCGGTGAATCCAACTGAAGCGCTCGATCATGCGTTCGCCGTTCGACTGGCCATGCGGACCGCGCGGGTTCTTCAGGCGACCGACCAGTGTGCGCTGGAACCACAAGAACGTGTGGGGGATGAAGACCGAGAGCGTTCCGAGAAGCAACGTCGTCATCACGACGAACGTCCAGAACACAATCGGGTTCTTCTCGCGATCGGTGAAGTCGACGTGCGCGATGTACTTGACGAAGTTCGCGTTCACGTTGTCGTGGCACTTACTGCACGTTTCCTGGAGGTTCTCCGCAGCAACATGAGAGCGGGGATCGTCCGGCGGAAGAATGTCGTGAGCGCCGTGGCAACTCGAACAGACCGCCGCGTTGCCGTAGCCAAGCTCAACGGCCTTGCCGTGATAGCTCAGCATGTACGTGCGGCCGAGATCGATGTGGCAGTGCGAACACTCCTGCGCCACATCCATCAGGAACGGCTCGCCGATCGGCTTGATCCCGTGGCTGTGGTGACACTTCGTGCAGGTGGCGGCTTCTTCATCGCCGTCCGCCAGATGCTGGCCGTGGACGCTGGTGTAGTAGACGTCCTCAACACCCTCGTGGCACTTGCCGCACGTATCGGGAACATTGAACGCATTCAGCGGGCTCTCGGGATCCTCCGCTGGCAGCATCTCATGGTGACCATGGCAGTCGACGCAGGTCGCTGTCAGTGGGAGGCCCTTGAGGTAGAGCGCCTCGCCGTGGGCGTTGTCACGATAAGACTCGCCCGGATTGAACGGGTGTATGGCCTCTTCATCGTGGCAGGTCATGCAGTTTTCGACCGATTGCAAAGCCTCGGTGTACGTTCGAGGATCGGAGAACAGGGTAATCTCGTGCGGATCACCGTGGCAGTCGTTGCAGTTCGGTCGGCGAAGCCCGTCGTCTACCTTGCTTCCGTGCGGACCGGCGGCCACGGCATCCTGCGTCTCGACGTGACAGTCGGAGCAGTTCAGCGCGGCAAGGCGCTGGCTGTGGGGAAGCGACTCGATGCCGGAGTGGCAGTCGGTGCAGTTCAGCCCGGCGTGCGCCGAGTGCTTCAGCGATTCGTCGGAGATGTAGAGCGCCGCGATCTCATCCTCGGGGCGCATCACGCGGGTTTCACCCTCGCGGATGCGAACCATGCCGGCCAGGCCACTCGGGCTTGTCTGGGCGATCCAACTCTGCCCGTGGCACTTCATGCACTCCTTGTCCTCGAATCCCGCGGCCCAGCCGGGATGGCTGAGCGCGAGCAAGAGAACAACGGCTACAAGCCGGAGGATGTTTGTCCGATTTTGGGTCAAGAAGTGTGAGGTGTGTCTTGTCATTTCGTTCACTGTGTTTTCCGCCTAGTACATCCGGTGGGGGTCGTGACATGCCGTGCAATCGTCCAAATTGGGCACGTCGTGGTATTCTTCATCATCGGCCAAATCGGCTCGGTGACAATACAGGCACAGATCGGGGATCGGCTCCTGCAGCAGATGCTCGTACTGTGACTGGTGCGGATTGTGACAGGGAACGCAGGTTCCGATATTGATCGGTCCGTGATCCCATCCCTCCTCGCGGCGCTGATCCTCGTGGCATCGATCGCACAACGATGCGTCGCGCGGCATTTCCTCAAAACTCTGGCGCGGGTCGTGGCACTGAATGCACTTATTCTCCGCTACGGGCTGATGGATCGAGAGAAAGACCGGCTGCGGCGATTCGATCGGGCCCCGTTGCTCGCGCATCGCACGCATCGAAACCTCGAATGGCGTCAGCGATGTCGAGGCGTACTCCATATCTCCCGGCCGTCCATTCTCGACACCTTCGGGCACGGGAACCCCGTCAAAGAAAAAGCTCAACACGCGATATCGCGTTGTAGGCGCACAAGCCACCAACAACACCGAAAGCGACATCACAAGACCCGCCAACCAGGCAGACCGCGTGTGAGGCAGCCGAGTCACATCCCCTCCTTGGTGTCGCGAGCGACCGCGAAGAAGTTGATCAGCGCCTGTCCGGACTGATTCACGACGATTACGAGCGACTCGGGATCGAATCCCTCTTCCAGGCGCTCGTTCAGCCACGGAATATCCTTGGGCCAGGGCCCGACGCTGACACCGGCGGGGAGCTCAATATTCCCGCGATTCGGCCCCGGGCCGCCGAAGAACAGCAACAGGCGACCGAGCGGGTCGAAGATCTGCACGTTCGCAAACCGTGAGTCCGCCACGTAGATTCTCCCGTGATTATCCAGGGCCATGCCCTTGGGCCATGCGAAGCGGCCAAGTTCCTGACCGTGGCCGCCGAAGACCAGCAGCGGCTCGCCCGTCGGAGAGAGCTTCTGAACGCGGAAGTTGCCGGTATCCACAACGCACAGGTTGCCGTACTCGTCAGTTTCGACCTGAGTCGGCATGAAGAACTGACCCGGCTGGTCGCCGAGTTCACCGATGGTGCGGATCAGAGACCCGTTCTCCTGGTCCCAGACCTCGATTTCGTTCTCGGGGAAATCGCAGACGAAGAGAACACCGTCCCCGACGGCAACATCGACGGGCTTGACCTCGCCGGGCCGACCGAAGGCGGCCAGGAAGTTCTCGTCCGCATCGTAGACGAGCACGGCGCCGCGGACTTTGTCCGCGATGTAGAAGCGCCCCTGGCGGTCAATGGTGATGTTGTTGGGCTGGCTGATCTTGCCAACGCCCTGGTCACCGCCGAAGAGCCGAGCCTCGCCGGTCTTCAAATCATACACCGTGATGGTATTGAGGACCGTGTCGCAGATGTAGAGCCGCGTATCGACCAAGAGAGTTGTGTACGGCTTGACGAGCGGGAAGTTGGCCGGCTCATCGCCGAGGATGAAGCTGGCGAAACCGCCGCGCTGCTTCGGAATGTCGAGTTGGGAGGAAATCTGCCCGAGGTATTGCACGCGGGCGATTTCCGGGGGCGGCGGAAAGAGAACGAGGATCTGTTCCGATTCGTTCTTAGTCGGGGCACAGCCGCTCAAAATCAGCGAGGAAAGCGCAGCCAGCAAGCAAAGCGCGGCGCGGGCTCGTCCTCGGGTGAAATCTTTGAAAGAACTGTGGTGAAAGTATCTCATCGCCAAGTGTGCCCCCCGAGAGCATTCGGTCCTCGTATTGAAAGGATCATGCCCGACGGGGGCAAAAAGAATCGGGGGCAAACCCGGAGCCAGTAAACTCCCGGGTTTGCCCCCGTTTTCTGGCGAAACAGCACGTCTTTCGACGCTCCCCTGTCTCCACCTGCTTCGCCAGGCGGACGGTCAATCTTACTTATTGTGACAGGTCAGGCACAGTTGGCTGTTTGTCCGGGTGATTACCAGCAGGCTGTCATTGACGGCGGCAGCGGCAGGGCCGTTGTGCACGTCGTGGCAGGAGCTGCATTCCAACTGGTCGTTGAACAACAAGTCGTCGGCGATCGTGCTGCCGAGGCCGGATGCGCTGGAACTTGGCATAAACAACTCGCCGTCCTGGGTCGCCAGGGGGTCGTCGTAGGTGAATGCGATCGGGTGATCGTTGGTCAATTCATCTGCGCCGATGGCCGATGGAAGGCCGATCGTGATGATGCCGGTGTCGCCGCCGTAGCTGTCCACGGCCACAGTACCATCGTGACAGCTGAGGCACAGTCGAGACTGGCCGTTGGGCTGCGAAGTGGTGGCATCCATGGTCGGGCTGTTGTAGAGTTGATAGGTCTTGTTGGTCAGTGCGTGGTTCCACAGTGGAGCATCGGTGACGGTGGTATCGGCACCGTGCGTGGTGTGGCAGAAGATGCAGATCTGGCCGGTTGCGTCGAGCGTCGAGAAGTCGTGAGCCGACCCCTGAATCGTTGCATTTGTTGTCGTTGTCATCGCCAGGAAGCCGGCGACGGCGCCAATGGCCGCTGCACCTAACCAGGGGCGAATGCCCAGAAGTCTGCGGATAACATTGCGTGAAGATTGAATCATGGGGTCCACCTCACTCCTTGCTTTATAGTAGGAATTTCTATCCATTTCGTATATCGGGACATGCCCGAATCAGACTGAACTCTGACGATTCTTGAGCAAGCTCTCTGCCACTTCGCAAAACTCGCTCTGGCAGAAATCCCTTGCGAAGTAGTACCGGACACCCTCTGAGACAATCTTGACACCGAACTCGCGAGAGAAGTCGCAGGTGAAGACCACGATTGGCATGCGGAAGCGTGCCTTTCGAATTCGCCGAATCGCCCGAAGGCCACCGTCCAGATCGCTCCCAACATCGAGAACTACAAGGCCCGGGACTTCCGGCCGAGGAGACCAGAACCGCTCAGTCATGAGCTGCTCGGGATTTACCTCGGTCACAGAATCGGCGAGGGGACGGAGGAGCGGCTCGATCATCTGAACCAGGTCGTTATCCTGGCTGACAATCCAGACCGTTCCACCGTCCCCACCGATCATCATCTTGCGCAACCTCCGCGTGCACGTTGTTGCTATCGTGGAGGGTTTGCTATCCTCCGTTTACCGTTCCTGGTGCTTAGCGCACCAACCACGTCTCCGTGATCACACCACCGAAGCCGTCCTGAACCGGACCGCGAAGGTCCATGCTCGGGAAGTCGTTGGTGATGACGTTTCCAGTGAGCGGATAGTAAGCCCGCTGCAGGGACTGGACGGTGAAGGAGGTGTTATGGACGCCGAAGCTTCCGTCCTGGGCGGCCAGGTTATAGTTCCACAGAACTGCCTTCTGTGTATCGGTCAGAGCGTTGAAGTCCGGCGCGTGAAGCGGTCCGTACTCCTCATCGTAGGTCGTGCCTGGCACGTCCGCGATGAACTCGTCGCGAAGGATCAGCATCAGGCCACGAACTTCGGTCTGTGTTCCCTCCACGAGACCGTTGCCGTCGTAGTCGCCGTGGGACGGATAGTCGAGAGACTGGATGTCCAGGTGGCAACGCTTACAGGCGTTCTCGTGGTTGGTAACGTCGTCGCTGAGGTCCTCGGTACCCATCGTGTCACGAAGACTGAAGGTGTGAGAGCCAACAAGCGGCGGTGTGGTGACGCCCGGGCCTGACTCAGACGGCGGGGCCATGTGGCAGGCAACGCAGGTGTCTTCAACGGCCACGTAGTGCGGTGAGCTGGGAGCCCAATCAAGGCCGAAGGAGACTGCGGACGTTCCAATGAGGACTTCGCCCTGCGGTCCGCGGTGCGGGCCGTGAGACTCTGTCGGATAAACGTCATCGGCATCGCCGCGACGCGAGTTGTGGCAGCGCATGCACAGACCGCCCAGGCCGACGCCGTAGGTGTCGGTCCCGTTCGGGAGTTCCAGGTCGCCTTCGAGACGCAGCTGATGCGGAATGTCGCTGAAGTGCGGATCGTGGCAGGTCGAGCAGGTCTGGCCGATCGGATTATCGATCGGGTTGGCGGGAAGTCCCTTGACCTGGACGTCGACGAAGCCGTCGCCAGAGTGGCACTTGATACAGCCGCTACCGGTGGACGCATGGCCCGGGGTAGCCGCACTGTGACCGCTGTTCTCCCACTGCCAGACGAGCTGCTGGTAGCCATTGTTCGAGTCGTGGCAGCGCGCGCACTGCTCGACGTTCAGGTTCACGCCATCAACACCCTTTTCGTTTCCAGCACGGAGCACGTAGGGGTGAATCTCGCCGGGACCGTGGCAGTTTTCGCACTGGATCGAGGCGTGGCTCTTGAGTTCTTCGGGCAGATTGTCAAACTGCGGGATGCCCGATGTGACGGCATCATGAACCATCTGCGGGATCTGATTGAGGTCGAACTTGATGTCTTCGGCGATGTCGTCGAAGCCATTGTTGTCAGCCAGCGGATTCTGGTCGAAGCCGACACTGTGGCACTCGAGGCAGGACACGTCGTAGTGCGAGCCGTATTCGCCATTGAGGTGCTTCTGTAGCTTCTGTGCGTGGTTAGACTGCACCCAGTCGCTCGCAACCTTCAGGCGATCCTGGCCAGCGCTGTCGCCGTGGCAGAAGCCAGTGGCGCACTCGGGCAGGTGAGCGCCGTCGTCTTCGAAGACGCCTGCGCCCTGCCAGTTGGCGGCGTAGATGACCTGCTCATAGAGCGTCTCGGACAGGCCCTCGCGGACGTCCGTGTGGATCTCGAGGTGGATCTTGTAAGTGCCCTTCTTGTCTGGACGGAACGTCACGAAGGTGTTGTCGATCTCGGTCAGTGTGGCAACCGAGTCAGCGGGCGCTTCAGCGATGCTCCACGTGTAGCCGGTGATGGCGCGGTGGACGGTGCCACCAGCCTCCACGGCGTGCATGTAGATCAGGTTGCCGATACCAACTGTATCGAGGCCAGAAGAGGCTTCGGTGTAGTTGCCGCTCTGATCCAGAGCGAGGTCACGCGGGGACACACCTTCGATAACGATGTGGGCCAGCGATTCGGGCGCCGGAGTTGGGGTCGCAGTCGGAGTCGGGCTCGGAGTCGGAGTCGGGGTCGGAGGCAGCGTCGTGGGCTGCACCGGGCCGCGAAGGTCCATCTCGGGATAGTCGTCAGTGATCGGGCGGTTGAAGATGCCGAAGTAGGCACGCTGCAGTGACTGGACAGCGTAAGACGTGTTGTGAATACCACGGCTGCCGTCGTCGACGACGTAGTTGTAGTTGTAGCGAGCGTACTTGAGACCGTCGGGAAGCGTGGCGAAGTCGCCTTGGCTGATGCCAATGGTGCCGTCGCTGCCCAGGGAGAACTTCGAACCATGGGTCGGGTCGTTCAACAGACCGTCGGCGATGATCTCGAGCAGGCCTTCGACTTCGGACTGAATGCCTTCGACCGTGCCGTCGCCATCGTAATCGCCACGAGCTTCACGGTCATAGGTGGTCGCGAGTTCGGAGTGGCACTCGCCGCAGGCGTTCACGACGTTGAGCGTGTCGTCGCCTTCGTCGGCTGTGCCATTGGTGTCACGCATCGAGTAGGTGTGCTCACCCACAAGCGGCGGTGTCAGGCCGCTGCCCACGCCGTCCGCCATGTGGCAGGCAACGCAGGTGTCTTCGACGATCGTCGTGTGGGCCGAGTTTCCAACGAAGTCCAGCCCGAAGTCCGCGGCGTTCTTGCCGAGCAGCATGTCAGCCTGCGGGCCGTGGTGGGCACCACGGAAGCTGCCGAGCGCCGTCGCGTCCACGTCTTCGACGCGCGAGTTGTGGCAACGGCCGCAAAGGCCGCCCAGGCCCGGATCTTCGAACGTATCGCCGGAGGGCAGATCGAAGTCGCCGGCCAGGCGAAGCTGATGCGGGTTGTCCGAGTTATGGGGATCGTGGCAGCCGGTACAGGTCACGCCAAGAGCACCGTGCAGATCGACCGGCGCATCGCCGTCGACCTGGATGTTCTTGAAGCCTTCGGCTGTGTGACAGGCCGTGCAACTGCCGGTCTCGCCGGCGTGTCCGCCCGCGGCTTCGGCAGAAATCATGTGAGCCGAAGTGCCCCACTGATAGAAGCCCTGCTGGTGGCCGGAAGCGGAATCGTGGCACTGTGCGCACTGGCCGAGACCGAAGTCCACGCCGGCGATGCCCGAGTCATCTTCACGGATGTTGCCGAGGTGCTGAGAACCCGGACCGTGGCAGTTCTCGCACTGAATCGAGCCATGGCCCTGAAGTTCGGCGGGAAGGTCGGCCCAGTGGGGATCGTTGTTGTTGTAGGCATCGTTGACCAGGTCCGGAATGTTCGACAGCGGATAGCTGAGCATGTCCGCGATGTCGTCGAAGCCGTTGTTCACGGCCGCCGGGTTCAGATTGAAGCCGACGGTGTGACACTCGAGGCACGATTCCGAATAATGGTTGGTTGTCTCGCCGTTCAGGTCCCGCTGGAACTTGACGGCGTGTCCCGATGTGATCCAATCGCCCAGCTTGTTCAGCCGATCGTTGGCGTTGTCATCGTGACAGCAACTGGTGCCGCAATTGGGGGGATAAGGTGCCGGGGGTTCCCAAGTGTTAAAAACACCTGCGCCCATCCACTCGCCCGCCCGAATGAGCACATTGACCGATTCGGTCGGGTTTGCGCTCCCGTCCAACGGGGTCAGGGTCACCGTGAAGTCCCCTCGCATGTCGGGACGGAAGGTCACCATATCGCCCGTATTGCTGCTCAGGGCAGCGGACGAGCCGACCATGGAGGGCGTCAGGGCCCACTCATAGCCGGAGATTGTTGCCCCGGAAGCCGGATCGGCCTCCAGGTAGACTAGCTGCCCGATACCGACGATCGGCAGGCCTGAGTAGACCTCCGTGAACTCGTCATCGGGTGCGGCAGCGATGTCACGCGGCGAAACCGCCAGCAGTTCAATGTCTGCCAACGGTTGCGCGGGGGCTGCGGAAACCAGCAGGCTGCTCAACAGCCCGGCGGCTCCCGCGGTTACTAGTGCTTGGAGCAAATTCTTGCGGCTTTTCACCAGCGCGCCCTCCCACTAAATGGAGTCGTCTTGCAAACTTCAACATCCGTACGAACGGACATTATTTTCCGTATCAAGAATATAGCAAAAAGAAACCCCTCCAGTAGAGAGGGGTAAGGCTATTACTCTAAGTCGTTTATTTGGAGATTTCTATTATGGCCGTTGCGGAATAGAAAGAGGCGCAACGCGAGATAAAAGGGTTTCGTGCCAAAAAGTGTGACAGCCCCGTCCCGCGAATACCGCCTACTCCCCTGTCTCTGTGCCCGTCCGGGCTGCTTTGCGCTGCTCCTGAATGACTTCCAGGTCGATATTGTGGCGATGAATCATGCGATAGAGTGTGCGACGGTGACAGCCGGCAGCCTCGGCCGCCCGCGAGATGTTGAAGTTATTGTCGACCAGCAGCGAGATCAGGTACTCGCGCTCGAAGCTGCCAACCATGCGATCCTTGATGTCGAACATCGAATCGCTGCCGGGATCCTGAGGCTGTGCCCCCGGGATGCCCTGAATATCGCGGACTTCGAGGGGGAGATCGCCGGGTTGAATCTCCGCCGCGCCGGTCAGTGTGGCCGCATGCTCGACGACGTTCTGAAGCTCGCGCACATTGCCCGGCCAGCGATAGGCTCGCAGTTTCTCGAGCGATTCGACGGAGATATTGATCGATGGCAGATGATTGTCGCGGGTGAACTGGCGCAGGAAGTGGTTGGCCAGCAGCGGGACGTCCTCGATGCGGTCGCGCAGCGGAGGCAGATGCAGTGTCACGACGTTCAATCGATAGTAGAGATCGCCGCGGAAGGTCTTCTCGCTCACGGCCTCGACAAGATCGCGATTTGTGGCTGCGATCACGCGAACGTTGACATCGATTTCCTCTCGCCCGCCGATGCGCCGGAACCGGCGTTCCTGGAGGACGCGAAGCAGCTTGGATTGCAGCGAAATGGGCATTTCGCCGATCTCGTCGAGGAAGAGCGTGCCCTTGTGGGCAAACTCAAAGAGGCCTTTCTTCTCCGAAATGGCCCCTGTGAAGGCGCCCTTCGTGTAGCCGAACAGCTCGCTTTCCAGTAGATTTTCGGGGAGGCTGGCGCAATCGACGGGGACGAAGATCTCGTTCCGGCGCGCGCTGAGGCGGTGAATGGCACGAGCGATGACTTCCTTGCCAGTGCCGCTTTCGCCGGTCACCAGCACGTTGACGTCGGTCCGCGAGACCTTGCGAACGAGTTCCAGAACGCGCTCCATGGCCGGACTGATGCCGATGATCCCTTGGCGCCATCCCTTCGATTCCTCATCCTCGGGAACGGGCGTCGCCGCTTCTTCCTGGCTGAACAGGCGGCGGGACAGCGCCTCCTGGATCTTCGTCATCAACTCGTTCATCGAGAACGGCTTGGTCAGGTAATCGGCCGCGTGGTGTTTCATGGCCTCGACGGCGCTCTCGATCGATCCAAACGCCGTCACGAGAATGACCGGGATGTCCTTGTCGAACCGATGGACGGATTCGAGCACTTCCATCCCCGACCCGTTCGGCATCATCAGGTCGGTGATAACCAGATCGGGCCGGAAGTCCGTCAGAATCGATTCGATGCGGGTCGGATCGTCGGTCGTGACGCACTCGTGACCAGCGCGGCTCAACAGGCGCCGGTAGTTGTTAAGCATCTCGACTTCGTCATCGACCACGAGGATGTGAGTCGCGCCGGCCGCGTTCTTTCCGTTGGTTCGATTGCCGTTCTTGTTCATTTCCTGGTCTTCCTCACCGGCAGCCATACGGAGACTTCACTCCCCTTGCCCGGCTTGCTTCGGACCTCGATCCGTCCGTCGTGCGCTCGCACAAGGCGCTGGCAGACCGCCAGGCCCAGTCCGGTTCCGCCCTTGTGGAATTTCGTGGAGAAAAACGGCGAGAAGATGCGGCTGACGTCTTCATCCGACATGCCGCACCCGGTGTCGGAAACGCTGAGCAGGACGCCGTCATTCTGTTCATACGCCGTGATCGTCAGGGTGCCGCCCTGCTCCATGGCGTCACGCGCGTTGAGCACCAGATTCAGCAGGACCTGCTGCAACTGGATCGAATCGCCCTGAACGGTAGGAAGATCCTGCAGAATCCGAACTTCGGTCTCTATCTCTTCTCTTTTCAATGCTTTACGGACCATCCCAAGCGTTTCTCGGATGATATCGGGGATCCGCACCTCGGTACGATTCAGCGGCTGGGGACGCGCCATATTAAGCAGGTGGTCGATGATATGCCGCAGCCGACTGGCCTGCGTGTGGACGACCTCGAAATCTTCGGTCAGCTCCTCTTCGGAGAGACTGCCGATCTCCATATTTATCAGTTCCAGCCGGCCCGTGATGATCCCCAGCGGGTTCTTGATCTCGTGCGCGACACTGGCGAGCAACTCGCCGAGCACGGCAAGCTTGTCAGCTTGCTGGACTTGGCGCTGCGCCTCCAGGTTCTCCTGGTACTTGAGTTGCAGCAAAGAAATCAAACGGTTGAAGTTCTCGGCCACTCGCGTCAGCGGGTCCGGGCAGGCAAGCAGGAAGACTTCACACTTGCTGCAGTAGCGGAACTTCGAAATCGGATCCTTCTCGTCCGCATGATCGGGGCAGAGGGTATTGGGCAATTCCCAACACCGCAGGCTCTCGCCGTTGAAGGCCGGACATTCGGGCCGGGTGCAGTCCTTCACGTCCTGACATGGCTTAAGGTTATCGTTCGTCAGTCGAAGCCGAAGGATGTTTCCGTTCGGACCTGTCTCGAGATACTGGATGACCTTGCCGACCAGGTTCTCGACCTCTCGATCGAGCATCTTCACTGCACCCTGGCATCCCTCGTCCGTAGGGACAGGCTCCATCTCTTCGACGATCAGCAGGCTGTTGTCCTGGGGGTCGCGCATCGGCCACGCGCGAACATGGAAGAAATTCGCGCCATCGAACTCGTGTGGGGCGCGGTAGAATCGCTGTGCCCGAGAGTGGCCACGCAAGACCTGGCCGACCGGCCAAACGACCCGCTCGGCTCCGTCCGGTGGCATATCCAGAATCTTCCTGTTCTCATCTCGATAGGCCGGATAGGCTTCCCGGCGGTCGGGCGTGTTGTCCCAGATGACGTTCAGGCGCACATCGAAGATGCGCACGGCACGAGGCTGCGCGCTCCAATAGGCTTGGAGGAGACCAAAGGAATAGTTTTCTCTAATCGAGGGGTCGATTGTTGCCATCGTTATCCGGGAACCCAGCGCGGGCAGAGCCACCTATGCTTCAGTGCGTATATTACCAAGTAGGCGGCGAATGCAAGCGCAAGTCAGTGTGACATCGTTGCCTCGCTGTTGCTCCTTGCGCATATCACGATATTTATCCTCCGGATTGTCCGAACTGGAGTCAAGGGAAGCGTTCCAAAAAGTGGGACAGAGATGTCACTGTAGGCGGAACCGTGGGCGACTCGAATGGCACGGGGTAACGGGAACCTCATCATATACGAAGACGAAAGGCACTTGCGCTCGGGGGGGGAGTCTTGTCAGCGTGTGGGATTGGATGAGAAAGGAAGAAGACGTAATATGGCAAAGAAGCAAACTGGCCGCTCCAAGGCCGATGGCACAGCCCACCTGGTCTCGATCGGAACCTCTTTCAGCGCACCGCGCGAGGGCGATCTGGTAGATACGCTGATCGCGGATATCAAGTCGATGAAGCCGGAGCGCCTGGGTGTGCTGGCGACGGCCGATAGCCACGACAATGCGGAGCGCCTGATCAAGGGCGTCGGAATCAATCGTCGGCGAACAGAGATTATTGAGCTGGAGAGCGCCCAGAGCCTGAACGAGGCATACACGGCGACCAGCGCCTATATTAATCGACTGGAAGAATTGGGCTACGACGCTGGGCACCTCGTTGTGCATTACACGGCAGGAACAAAGGTCATGGCGTCGGGCATGGTGCTGGCCGCGGCCAGCAGCGGGTGCCAGTCGCTGCGTTACCTGTATTCGCGTGGCCCGGGGGCGGGTTCGGAGCCGGTGATCACAACTGCAAAGGCCGTTCGCGCCGAGGGCGATCTGCGCATGGCGCGAATGCTGATGCGCGAGTTGCGTTTCCGCGCCGCCTCGGAGATTCTGCAGCGCTTCGATCCGGAGCTTCTGACGAAGGACGATGCGAATCTCTACCGGGCACTGACCGATCTGGCGCCGGGTTATGCGGCTTGGGACAACTTCCGCGTTCGCACGTTCCTGCGGCACTATCGCGCGGCTCGGACAAAGGGCCGGGCAGCGGGTGAATTTGAGCTCTCTCAAGAAGCGATTGGTGCGCTGGACAAGGTCGCTCGAGTAGAACAGTCGGTCGGCGTTTATCCGGTCGAGCTGATTTTCGATCTCTACAATAACGCGATCCGCCGGTTGATGGAACGTCGCACTGATGATGCACTGACGCGCCTTTACCGTGCTGCAGAATTGTTCGCCCAGAACGTTCTGCTGGCGCATCACAAGATTCGGACAGACGATGTGGACATCCGCAAGGTGCCCCCGCGCGACCGCGTGGTCTTCGAGGCTCTGCGCCGAATGGATGACGTAAAGATCAAGCTGGGCTTGCGGAAATCGTACGAACTGCTCGCGATCCTGGATAATCCCGTGGGCAACGCATTCATCAAGAATCAGCGTTTGAGCGAGGTGCTGCAGGAGCGACGCCATCTTGTGCTGGCGCACGGCACGAAGCCTGCTCCCACCAAGGTTGCCCTGGACATGATCGACCAGATGAAGGGGCTGTTGAAGCTGGAGATCAAGGACTTCGACGATCGAGCAGCCTTGCAGCAGTTCCCCTGGATCGACAATGAAAGCGTTCTGGCTCGCCTGCGCACGACGCGCAACGAGCAGGAACCGGTTCCAAGCGATGTAGAGGAGGCGGGGCGGCGCCGGGCGAGGCGTGCAGGAGGCCGAAGAGGCTCGGCAAGGGGTCGGAAGTCACCCAAAAGAGGCTAGAGACAGGCAAAGGTGCTCCGATTGTCAGCAGAGGAAGTCATCAAGACACTCCAGCTGATCCCGCATCCGGAAGGCGGGTTCTATCGGGAGATCTTTCGTTCCGACGTGCGCGTGCAACACCCGAATGTGCCGCCGGGCGAGGAACGAGAGCGCGCAGCCAGCACGCTGATCTACTTCCTGCTGGAAGCGAAGGACTTCTCGGCGTTCCATCGAGTGCGGTCTGAGGAGACATGGCACCTCTACGGCGGCGGACCATTGGAACTGCACCTGATTCACCAGCATGGTGAATATGAGCAGCGGATCCTGCGTCGGGACCTGGGCGCCGGATTCTCGCCTCAGACAACAGTCGACGCAAATGTCTGGCAGGCAGCGTGCCCCGCTCCCAATGTGGAGTGGGTTCTGTGCGGCTGCACGGTTGCACCGGGATTTGAGTTTGCCGATTTCTCGATGGCGAGCCGGAAGGAACTGACGCTCAGCTATCCGGAGTGCCAAGAGATCATCAACCGATTCACGCGGGAATGACACCAATAGACTAGAACGCAACGCGCCCCGTCACTGATCGACGGGGCGCGTTTTCATTTCCTAACTGGCTCACAGGGATTACATGTCGCCGGTATCTTCTTCGGCAGCCGGTTCGTTCTCCTCCGGTGCGGGAGCGGATTCCTTCGGCGCCTCTTCCGGTGCCTGGGCAGCGACTTCTTCGACGTCGAGAGCAGGAATCACAACCGGGATCACCGGGTCATCATTGGTGTCGTCCTTTGCGGCTCCCGGCAGAACGTGGAGCAGGACGATGCCAAGCAGATCGCCGTTTTCCCGGAAAACAGGAACGCCAGGACCGCCGGTCACAATCTCAGAGTCCGTGATGTAGAACTTGCGCGGCTTCTCGATCACGCCCTGAATCTCGCCGGTCATTCCGATGGCGATGCGCTTGGCCGTTTTTCCCATGCGCGCGATCGTGAAGATGGGTTCCATGACATCGGCTTCGGCATGCTTCGAGAGGTCGATGAAGCTGAATGGCTCGTCCTGCTTTTCGATCGGTCGCAGGAACGCCATGTCGAGATCGCGATCGCGCAGGACGACCGTTGCATCGATCTCATCGTTGTTCGGCATGATGTACTTGATGGACTTCACGGTGCTCGTGTAGCTCATGTCCTCGGTGCGGGAGCCCATCATGCGCTCGTAGGTTGCGCCTGGATCGACCGATGACAGCGACGTGATGACAAGGCCATCGTCGCCGATCACGACACCGAACACCTCGTCCTTGTTTTCCTGTTCCTGCTGGTTGCCGCCGTAGCTGTACTTCACGCTCAGGACAACCTCGACCGTAATGACTGCGTCCCCCTTTTCCTTCAGGGCCTTGCGCGCCGCGTCGTGAACTTCGGCGGAGGCAACTGAGGTGAGGGTCAGGACTGCAGCCAGCAGCCAGAGAGCTGTCGTACTTGCCTTGCGAATCATCATGGAAAGTCCCTTTCCGGATTTGAGGTGCCGCGGAGTTTCTCCCTCCCCCACGGGTTACTTCGATGAGCCGGCTGTGCGATCCCAACTCGGTTCGATTTCGATGAACGCCTGCTGCGTGCCGCGACGGATTTCGAAGACGACGGAGTTCGGCTCTGTCTCGTGCACACGGTCCATCTGCTCTTCCACGTCCTTCAGTGTTGTGAC
Organism: bacterium; assembly: GCA_020444065.1. Taxonomy (NCBI): domain Bacteria; species bacterium. The sequence goes on from JAHLLQ010000001.1 coordinate 722,934, forward strand.
CTTGTGGGCGTCAATCGCCAGCAGAACATCGCCCACATGCAGACCAGCCAGTGAGGCCCATCCCCCGCGCGTAACGGAGTCGACGAGGATGTTCACGTCTGCGTCCCCATTTTGCGGGTCTTGGCGATCATAGTATGTCGTCTCGCGAACGATGAATTCAAAATCCAAGTCCCGGAAGCGGGCCATCTCGCGAACGGTTTCCGGCGAGGGGCCAAGCTTCCACGTGACATTCATCTTCTCGCCATCGCGCAGCACGGTGAATTCGGCTTCGGTGCCGATGCGATATTCGCGAATCATCGTGCGGAAAACTTCCGTGTCATGTGCCTGACTGGCTTCGATCACGGTCCCATCCAGTTGCGTGATCACATCACCGACTTCGAGCGGGAAGTCCTCTGGAATGTCGCCATAGACGCGCGTGACACGAACGCCCTTCTTGCCTTTCAGGTCGAGCTTCTCGGCAAGGTCTTTCGTCAGTACCTGCGTCTCGATCGGCAGCCAGGCCTTGCGCACTTCCACGCCAGGATCGTCGAGTTCATCGATGCCGACGTCCACGACGGTGAGGAAGTTCTCACCCTTGCGTTCGTACTCAACGAGCGTCGGTACTGTCTCTTCCGAATCGCCGACATTTTCCTCCGTCCAGGAAATCAAATCGTCGGCGCTGTTGATTTCGCGATCGCCGACGCGCACGATCACATCGCCGCCGCGAATTTCGGGTTCGGCCTTCGCAACCGGACCGCCCGGTCGTGTTGAAGTCACGATGACGCCCTGGCGGCTGTCGCGGGCGAGGGAAAGCTGTGTCCACAAGGACAAGTCGCGTCCAGTCAGACCCCATGCCCGGAATTCCTCCGTTGGAGGAAGCGCCGGCTCGCGTTCGATCGCAGTCAGATCAATCGTCATCTCGTTTCCATCGCGCAGAATGACAACGGGAACGGCTTTGCCAATTGGCAAGTTTGCGATCACGTTGTTCAACGTCGGCATGTCTTCGAGGAAGCGCGCCTCAACGGGCTGGCCGGCGATCGACAGCACAATGTCGCCGCTCTGGAATCCGGCTTTCTCGGCGGGGGAATCGCTTTGCACGCCGGCGACCAGGACTCCTTCGCGAATCGGTGCGTCTTTCAATTGCGGCTGGAAGTTCAAACCGATGTAGGCGCGACGAACGTATTCGTTCTCAATCAGTTCAAAGGCGACCTTCTTTGCAAGGTTGCCCGGAATGGCTCCCGCAAGGCCCCAGCTGAGTTCATTCACGCCGATGATCTCGCCGTTCATGTTCACGAGCGGACCGCCGGAGTTGCCTCCGTAGATCGCGGCGTCGTGACCGATCCAGCGAACGAGTTCGCCGACGTTTTCGCCGTCGAGTCGAAAGGCCGAGTTGGCGAAGATCGAAGGGATGATCATTTCGGCGTTGCTGATCACGCCGAGCGTCACGGACTGCGAAAGGCCGAGCGGACTGCCGAGCGCCAGCACGCGGTCGCCGACTTCGAGTTCATCAGAGTTGCCGAATCGCGCGACTGGAAAGGTCTGCGGTGTGTCGGGCTGCAACTTGATGATTGCGATATCCGTCGCGGGATCGGTCCCGATCAAAATGGCCGGGACCTCTTCGCGATTCGGCATCGTGCAGAGGAGACGCACGGCGTTTCCTGCGACATGATGATTCGTCATCACGTAGCCGTCCGGCGTGATGATCGTGCCACTGCCGAATGCGACGCTCTTGAACTCGCGCCCTTCGTAGTAGGCGGGTTCGACAACCTGAATACGAACCAGCGATGGTTTGACGTGATCGACGGCATTCTCGAGTTGCGCGCGCTCGACGCGGGTCAGCTCTGCCGAGCTGGTTGCGCAACCGACCGCGAAGATTGCCATGCTCAGCAGCAGTACCCCAATGGCTGCTGCAGGCCTCCAAGCCCTCGGTGAAATCTGCATGTTCACTCTCCCAGAATGTGATGGGCGGATCCCGTTGAAGATGGACCGGATTGGACCGTCTGAAGTTTGGAACCGCCCGATGCTCTGTCCAGAGCGCATTCGCCGTCAGCGGGTGTCAATTGCAACCTCGGAACACCCAGCAAGAACGAATCGCCCCGGAATGTCCGGAGCGATTCGCGTTCCAATTGTCGGCTTGTCTTCCGAGGCGATGAAATCGCCTGCGGGATTACTGGGACTCGAAGAGTTTCTGCTTCTCGCTATTGATGCGATCGAGGAATTCCTGCAACGGCGTGGAGCCTTCGTCGCCTTTGCGTGAACGCACTGCGACGGCGCGATTCGCCTCTTCCTGCTCCCCGACAATGAGCATGTAGGGCACTTTGTCCATGCGCGCATCGCGGATCTTTGCACCGATCTTGTCATCGCGCCAATCGCCCTGCGCACGAACGCCTTCCTTCCGCAGGATGTCGTACACTTCACGGCCGTAGTCGAGATACTTCTCGCTGATGGTCAGGACGCGAACCTGTTCCGGTGCCAGCCAGACGGGGAACGCGCCGGCGTAGTGCTCGATCATCATTCCCATGAAGCGCTCGAACGAACCGTACAGCGCACGGTGCACGACGACTGGCGTCTTCTCCGAGCCGTCCGCAGCAGTGTAATGCAGTTCGAAACGCGCCGGCAGTTGGTAATCGAGCTGAATGGTTGCAACCTGGTGTTCGCGGCGAAGAACATCGCGGACAATGAAGTCGATCTTCGGGCCATAGAACGCGCCGTCACCTTCGTTGACGGTGTAGTCGAGGCCGTTCGCTTCGATGGCTTCCTTGAGGGCGGCCTCGGCGTGATCCCATTGCTCCTTGGTGCCCATCGCCTTTTCCGGGCGGGTGGAAAGGAAGACGTGGGCGAACTCCATCTCGAAGGTGCCATAGACGGCGCGCACCATGCCGATGACGCGCTTGATCTCTTCGGCGATCTGTTCTTCCTCGACGAAGATGTGCGCGTCGTCCTGACAGAACTGACGCACGCGAGTCAGGCCGGAGAGCGTTCCGGAGGGCTCGTTGCGATGCAGCACGCCCTGGTCGGAGATCCGCAACGGCAGCTCACGATAGCTACGCCGACGGTCGCGGAAGATCAGCATGTGCGATGGGCAGTTCATTGGCTTCAGGGCGTAGATGTCGCCTTCCTGGCTGCGAAGCGTCACGAAAATGCCGGCGCGCTTCTCGAACAGGTTCCAGTAGCGATCCTTGAAGACGGCGCTCTTGTCGAGCATCACGGAAAGACGCTCGCCGGGGGCCGACTTGCCCTCAAGATGTGGCTCGATGCGGGCCCAATCCTTCTCGTCCTCGCGCGCTTCGGCTTCGAGCTTCTCTGCCCACTCGGCGATCTCCGCATCGTCGAGGATGTGATGCTCCTGGCCAGGGACGATGAACATGTCATCGCGGAAGTGCTTCCAGTGACCGGAACACTCGAAGAGATCCTTGCGGAAAAGCATCGGCGTGAAGACTTCATCGTAGCCTTCGCGGACGTGCAGTTCGGTGCTCATGTTCTTCAGCACATCGTAGAGGATCTTCCCCTTCGGAAGCCAGATGGTCTCGCCGGGAGTCCATTCGTGGTGCATGAACAGGCCAAGCTCGCGACCGATTCGCCGGTGGTCGCGCTTGCGCGCTTCCTCGAGGAAGTTGATGTACTGCTTCAGTTCCTTCTTGTTGGCGAAGGCGGTTCCTCGGATTCGGGTCAACTGATCGTTGCGGGCGTCGCCCTTCCAGTAGGCGCCGGCGGTCGTGAGAAGCTTGAACGCCTGGAACACTCCGGTGCTCGGGACGTGCGGCCCGCGGCACAGGTCGATGAACTCGCCCTGCTGGTAGACCGAGATCGTATCGCCCTCGGGGATGGCCTGGAGGATGTGGACTTTGTACTTCTCGCCACGCTTCTGAAAGAGCTCGATGGCCTCTTCGCGCGACAGCTCGCTGCGCTCGATCGGAAGGTTCTCCTTCACGATCTTCTCCATCTCCGCCTCGATCCGCGGGAAGTCCTCGGTCGTGGCAGGCGGCAGCATTCGGATATCGTAGAAGTAGCCTTCGTCGGTGGGCGGACCGTCTTCCAGCATCGCATCGGGCCACAGGCGCTTGACCGCCTGAGCCATCAGGTGCGTGCAGGAGTGACGCAGGACCTCGAGTCCTTCCGGCTGGCGGGCCGTCAGGATGGCGACTTCGGAGTCTTCCGCGATCGGAGCATTGAGATCCCGGGCCTCGCCGTTGACCTGGATGGCAAGCGCAGCCTTGGCCAGGCCGGGGCCGATGGCCTCGGCGACCTCACGGCCAGTCGGCGCGTGATCGAACTCGATGGTCTTCCCATCCGGGAGCGTAATCACCACCTTGGAAAGCGTTTCTTGAGAACTCATTTTTGCGTGTGTCCCCTCTGCGTGTTGGACTGGTCGATTGTTCCCGCCGGACCACGAAAAACCCCGCGCCGGGATGAACCCTTTAGCGCGGGGGAGTTATCGGACCAAGCGGTGTTCCGTCACTCCCCGTTCAGGGGAGTGTTGTCTCCGAATCGCGTAGTGCAAGTTGCACCTTGGTCAGCAAGTCATTGTAGTCGAAGGGCTTTACGATATAGTACTGGGTTCCCATATCCAAAGCCTTGCGGATCTTCGACTTATCCGAGATGCCGGTCAGAAACACGACCGGGACGGCAGCAGTGCGCTCGTTGTTCTTGAGCTCTGCCAGGACCTCGAAGCCGTCCATCTCCGGCATCATCATGTCGAGAATGACGAGATCAGGCACATTTTCCTGTGCCTGAGCGAGCGCGTCGGGGCCATTGGTGGCCGTCGAAACGTCGTACTCTTCTTTAAGAGCCGTTTTGAGAATGAGGAGAACGTCGTTCTCGTCATCCACTGCCAGAATCTTTGGTTTTTCAGGCGCCATTTGATCCCAATCCTTGCGACTGGCTTTCGCCTCCTATCCCGCTCCAATCCGGCGGCAGAGGTCAATGGTTTTCCCATTGCTGAGTGGACGCCAAAACATTGACGCCCGGTGATATCGCACGATGGAATAAGCGCACGGAGGACGTGTCCCATGGGTTTGAGGCAATGGCTTTTCATGCGGCGGTTCAAGGATTGGCCGGAGACACGGCAATGTCCGCTGACGCTGACCGTATCTCCGCCAAAGGTGAATCGGATGGAATTCGGCTCGCCACTCTCGATGGCGCGGGCTTTTGGCAGGCCCACCGGGGGATTCGCCGCGACGCAGGAAACCGAACTCCAGTTCGCCCAACACGGACTGGTTTTGGGATTCGGCCGGGATGGGCTGGAGAGCATCGACCTCTACTTTACGCCCCAGGCGCACATCCCCGACATCTCCCCCGCCGAGGCCATGCTGCAGGTCGGGCCCGAGGAGCTGGCGCTGTCGGCAGCGACGACCTTCGAGCAAGTCACCGATCTTCTGGGGAAACCCGAAGTCAACGAGGTAATCCATGGCGGCGAGCGCAGCCTGTCGTATTTCCCCGAAGACAAGTATGAACTCGTGATGGAATGGAACTCGGTCGGCGAGTTGGAGGAAGTGACGCTTTGGGTGAGGTAGGGAGTGGCCTGAACTCGCTACCTCATTCCCCCTCGACGCGAGGCTCGCACTTCGATAGATGAGCGCTACGTTCAAATCTGTCGGAGTTTGCGTCCAACCATGCAAAGACGCGATCGGTTGCTTGTTTTGGCAGCCGCTGTTCTTGTGGTGGCGGCCTGGGCCTTTCGGATCTCACACGACATCGTGTGGATCTCGACGGATGGTCTCGTGCGGTTTGTCATGGCACGGGGCATCGTGGCGGGCGACTACATTCTGACCCCGGATACATTCTGGCTGCCTTTGCCGCTTTTCTGGCAAGCGGCGTTCATGAAGTCGATCCCGTTCGGTGGTCCGGCATTGCAGGCGGTATCTTCACTGGTTGCGATCATCCTGGCGCTGTTGATTGTGGGGATTCCGTCGAAGTCTCGGGCGGACACATGGGACTGGGGACCGGCGGGGAGTTGCCTTCTTCTGACGATTCCGATGGTGTTTGGATTCACGACTTCGTTCCTCGCCGAGCCTCTCTGCCTGCTGTTGCTTTGCGCCGCTCTGCGATTGTTCTTCGCGCTGCTGGAGGAATTCTCTCTCGGACGCGCCGCACTGCTGCTCGTTGTGCTGGCGGGATTAGAGCTATCCCGCTACGAGTCGTGGATCAGTTCCATCGCGCTGTGGGCGGTGCTCTTCATTCTCCTCTTGCGGAGAAAACAGGGCAACGTGTTGCCGATCGGAATTGGCGGAATGGTCCTGCTGTTACTCCTGCCATTGGGATGGTTGGCGGTAAATCATTACGCTCAAGGGTCTTGGCATCATCCGTTTGAGTTGGCTGAGGAACGGGCATTGGCGCTCAGCGTCGCCGATCGGTTGATGCTGGCATTCCGGTCGATTGCCGGCGGAGCGATGATTCTCCTCCCTCTTGCGATTTGGGGATTTCTGAAGGTGGAAAGAAAGCGTCGATACGTGATGGCGCTGCCCCTGTTGTGTCTATCGCTCCCCTACTTGTACATGATGCTCTCCAATCAAGTGGGATGCGTTTATCCGGAGCGCTTCGCATTGCCGATCCTGGTCGCGCTGTTGCCATTTGGGATCGCAGGGTACGAAGCCATCGGCAAAGCCCTCAGCCGGAGGCGATTGGACGTCTGGTGGTGCGTTCCCGTCGCAGGCGCTGTCCTGGCCATTCTTCTGAGCTCGTTCGATCCTCCCCCGACCCACGACCGCGAAGCGCATCGCCGGGCAAAGCGAATCGCGGAGGAATTGCGCAAGGGGGAGGCTGCGATGATCTATGATTTTGGCGATTCAGCCGAGGCGGAGTACGACCTGCAGTTCTTCCGCGCCTGCAACGAGCCGAAGATCACGTTGATGGCCGGGGAATGGTTTGGTGATCGGCTGCGGAAGGAGCCGGATCTGCGGGAGCATTTGAACTTCCGAGTCGTCCTCTTCAGGAAGGAGGAGAGCCTTGACCTTTCCGGCCTGGACCGGAATGCCTGCCGATTCGTTCCGTTGCACAATGGATGGCGACTGGCGACAGAGGATTGGGCGCTGGCCGAGGCCCTCTTGGGAGAATAGACGAGGCAATATCCGGCCTCGACACCTGCTCGGCTTTTGTGGCAGGTTGATCCCACGCTGACAGAAGCAGGAGCAGTCTGATGCCGAAGCTCATTGTGGAATCGGGGGCGGCTGCCGGGCGGGAGTTTAGTCTGCGCGCGGATCCGGCGACGATCGGACGCCAGCCGGACAACGCGGTCTTTCTGGACGACCATCACGCGTCTCGCCACCATGCGCGCGTCAGCCCGGAGAACGGGCATTTCCTGATCGAAGATCTTGGCAGCAGCAACGGCACGTTCGTGAACGGCGGGCGGATCGAGGCGCCGCGGCGTCTGCTGTCGGGCGATCGAATTGTCGTCGGGAAGACGATCCTGATTTTCGATCCGCTGAATGCGAGCAACATCGACTTGGTCGCGCGCGACGAAGGCGACGTCCCGTTGTCTCACATGCCGGTGGGAGATGGCGGAACGCTGGCATCGTTCCGCGTTGAAGAACCGCGGCGCGAGGATCTGACTGATCCGCTGACGCGGCTTCGCGTGATCTATCATTACGCCGACCAGATGCGGCGGTGCTTCGATCTGCATACGCTGGTGAATCTGACGCTCGATGCCTTGTTCCAGGTGTTCGAGCCGGACCGCGGTGCGGTGCTGTTGCGCATGGAACGCGAAGGGCCCCTGGAACCCATCGCATCGCGTCTGCTGAATCCACCGGAAGGCGATGAGCGCATTCGCATCAGCGATTCCATTGTTCGACGTTGTCTGAATGAGCGCGTCTCGCTGACGGTCTTGAACGCGCGGACGGATGCCCGTTTCTCCGACTCGGACAGCATCATCATGAGCGGTATCGTTTCCGCCGTTTGTTGCCCGCTGGTCAGTGGCGATGATGCATTCGGCGTGGTTTATCTCGATACGATCGGCCGCATGCGTGAGTTCAGTCAGCACGATCTGGAGTTGGCGACAGGAATCGCGAACCAGGCGGCCATGGCGCTGGCGAATGCATTGCACCACCGCGAGGAATTGGGCCGGCGCGAGATCGAAATGCAGCTCGTGATGGCGCGACGAATTCACGACCGCCTGTTGCCGGATCAAGGTCTCGAGACGAACCGCCTTTCCGTGTTCGGCTGGAATCGTCCGAGCAGTTCCGTCGGTGGCGATTATCTCGGCATTTTCGAGTCGCCGCGCGGACCGATGCTGGCCATCGGCGACAGCACAGGACACGGGATCGGCGCCGCCATGATCATGAGTACCGCTCGCGCGTACCTTGTCGGAAGCCTCGCCTCTTCGGATCCGCCGCTGGAGTCCCTGATGGGCAGACTCAATTCGTTGCTGGCAGCGGATGTCGAGCCGGGGCTGTTTGTGACGATGTTGCTGCTGCGCCTGGAAGAGGACGCGCGACGAATGCGCTACGTGGCAGCCGGACACGAGCCGCCGCTGCTGTACCGCAACTCGACGGACGAGTTCATCTCGCTGCCGCCGGGTGGAGTGGCTTTGGGGCTGGCGGGAGATTTCGCGTTCTCGGAAACGGCCAGCGTGGATTTGCAGCCCGGTGATCGCATCTGCCTGTTCACGGATGGTATTGTGGAGCAGCAGGATTCCTCGGGCGAGGAATTCGGCATTCCGCGTCTCCGCGAAGCCGTGCGCAAATCGGTCGATCTGCCGCCGAAACGCGCGTGCTCCGAAATCGCCTCGCACGTCGATAAGTGGCGCGCGGCGCTCGATCAGGCGGATGATCTGACGCTGATGATCACGCAAGTGAAGTGACGGAAGTTACTTCCTCGGCCAGACACCGACAATGACAGCAGCCAGAACCAGCCCTCCCCCACCGATGGTTGAGAGTGAGGGGATTTCGCCGACGGCCAGCGCGACCCAGATCGGATTCAGGATGGGCTCGGTGAGTGAGAGGATCGAGGCCTGCACCGCCGGCACATGGCGCACACCTCGTTGGAAGCAGAAGTAGCCGAAGCCCAGTTGGCCAATTCCCAGCCACACGAGAAGCATGAACGGGATCGCTCCCGAGATCAGGTGAAGGTCTCCCGAGAGCGCAGGCAGACCAACGACGGCCGCAATCAGATTGCCGGTGAAGAGCATACGATATGCATCGCCGGGCGAGGCTGTACGGCCCGGCGTCGAGCGATTCATCTTGCGCAACACGATCATCTGGGCAGCGAAGGCAATGCCGCTGGAAATCGCCATCAGGTCGCCGAGCGTCTGCTTCGTGAAGAGCGAATCGCCGCGGGGCAGGCTGAGGCCCTGGCGCATACAGAAGGCGACGCCGATGCCGCCGATCAGAATCGCCACGATGTCCCGCGGACGGGTTCGTTCGCCCAGCAGCACGGGGCTGAACAACATCACCCAAAGGGGTGCGGTGTCCTGCAGGATAATGGCGTTCGCGGCCGTGGTCCAACGCGTCGAAATAACGAACGTGGTCACGACGTAAGCGTAGGAAAATGCGCCGAGGAGAAACCAGCGTCTTCCGGCTCGCGGCGGAAGTACACGACCGCGGGCGGCGACAAGGAAAACAAGCGCTGCAAAGATCGAACGGGCCGCGCTGGTCGCCATGGGCGAGAGTTCGACTGCTTTGACGACGACGCCGCCGGTGCTCCAAAGGCACGCAGCCAGCACGACAAAGAACACGCCTCGGCGATAGGCTCCCGGCTCCTCGTCATGCGCTGCGATGTTGGGAGTCATGCGTTGGGTGCTTTCCGCATTCGATCAAGTTCTTCGCGAGCGGTGCGAATCCAGCGGCCTTCGTCGGCCTTGCGATCTGCGGGGAAGTCTTTGGCGCGGTCGATGGAATCCTCGAGCGTTTCCATCGCGGCGGAGCGCTCTCCGAATTCTTCCAGCAATCGGGCGCGCCGGACGGCGGCCTCGGGGATGCTGTAGGCGGACAGCACGCGATCGTATTGCTCGGCCGCTTCTTCTTTGCGCCCCAGATCAAGCAGCGCATTCGCGTAGACAAGCCGAGCGTGTCCGTAACCTGCGCGAGGATCTTCGCCGAGAACGTACTCGAGATGCGCCAATGCTCCTTCGGGGCGCCCAAGTTCGCGGAAGCAGACGCCCGCCAGATGATGGGCGCGCAAGTCCTCGTCGTCATTGGCCAGGGCCTTGTCGAGTTCTTCCAGGGCTTCCTGCCAGCGCTGGCGACGAACGTGGATCTCGGCAACTTGCAGATGGAGCGCAGGGATGTTGCTCTCCGCGGCCTGCTGCTGCAGGTCCTTCAACTGCACCGCATCGGCAACATACTCGTCCAGGAGGCCTTCGCGGCGGTGGCGCTTCAGTTTGAAGTTCGGAATGTAGACGATCGCGGCCAGTGGGCCGAGGCACAGAACAAACAGCACCCAGAACCAGGTTCGATGGAAACGCAGGGCGTCCACGAGGCAGTAGACCCACAATCCGAGCAGGATCAGGTACCAGATGGGATGAACGATGAAGAGGAACTCAGTCATGATGCTATCGGACCCAGAAACCGCTGACGTTGTGCTCGCGCTCGTATCCTGTGCGGACGCGGTACCACAATGGCAAGGCCAGGCACGCAACAATCGTGGCAAACGCGTACCACCAGCGGATTGAGAGGAATTGGAAGATGATCGAGCCCAACAGGGGCCCCAGGATCATTCCGAAGGAGCCATAGACAATGGCCAGGATCGTCTGGCCAGAAGAACGGACTTCCGGGGGGACTTCGCGATTCATGAAGACAACGGCCGTCAGGTACATCAGGCCGAATGTGAACATGTGCAAACAGTTCGTCGCGAAGATGACCGGCACGGTCGGGAACGTGAAAACAAGCGCCCAGCGAATGATCTGGGCAAGCGCCGCCGCCAGAAGGAGAGGCATCAGGCGGACGCTCGCCAGCAGTTTTCGACTGAAGATGAAGATGATCATCTCGGCAACGGCACCGATCGAATAGGCGATGGCAACATCGGTCGTGGAACCGCCAACGTCCTTGATGAGGAGGCCCTGGAATATGAGCGAGATGTGATGCGCCAGTTGGAAGATCAGAACGAAGATCAGGAAGGAGCGCACCACGGGCTTGCGCAGCAGGATGCGCTGAACCTGGAGAATACTGACACGGCGGTCGGGAGCGACCTTCCGGCCCTGGCCGAGCGGGAAGTCCTTCACGAAGTACATCATCGCTGCCCAGGAGAGGTTTACGACCACGAGCATCGGGAAAATGACGCGGATGCCGGGGCCGCCCTCCATGTCGCTCAGTCTGCCCGCAAGGATTGTCGAGAGGACAAAAGCCATCGATCCACACAACCGAATTGGGCCGAAGCGCTCCTCGCCCTTGCGATTGGCCAAGACCATCGCGTTGACCATGGGGATTCGCCCGTCGGAGAAGAACGAATTGACGCCCATCATGATCAGGAGGGCGCCGAATGTCTCGAATCGCGGGAAGAGGACGGCGGTGACCGATGCGACCAGGCACATCAGCGCGATGACTGTCCGCCGGTTCAGTTGAACGTCGGTCAGGTAGCCCCAGATTTGGTTGGCCAGGAGGGTGCTGACGCCGGGAACTGCCATCAGGATCGCAATTTGGCTTGGACTCAGACCGATGCTTCGAAAATAAAGGGGAAACATCGGGAAATAGAGGCCGATCATGGCGAAAGCCAGGGCCATGGATCCCGAAAGAACGAAGACCGAATTGTCGAGTTCGACGCGCTCCGGGCGGGGCGCGCCTGATTCTATCGAGGGTGAAGATGACGCCGAAGCGCTCAAAGAAGCAGTCCCGTTATCATGGTATTCTGGCGGTCGATAAGCCCAGCGGCCTGACGTCGCAGGGTGTTGTCGACGTCATTCGCCGGGTCGCGGCCACTCGGCGCGTTGGCCATAGCGGAACGCTCGATCCCCTGGCAACCGGCCTTTTGATCGTTCTGCTCGGCGAAGCCACCAAGCTGTCCGAGTACCTTGTCGGTTTCGACAAGACCTACGAAGGCACGATGCGCCTCGGCGTGCAGTCCGATACGTACGATTCCCAGGGCAACGTGGAATCCGGCCCGGGAGGTGCCGTGCCAGAGACAGCTCGGCTGCAGGAGTTGGCCGCGGAGTTCACGGGGACGATTCTCCAGACGCCGCCCCCTTACAGTGCCGTGAAAGTGCGGGGGCGCAAGCTGTACGAGTACGCCCGGGCCGGCGAAAAGGTGGAGGCCAAACCCCGAGAGGTCAGGGTAGACTCGTTCGACATCCTGGGGAACGGCGATGGGGAACTGCGTTTTCGGATTGCCTGCTCGTCCGGAACCTACGTGCGATCGCTCGTCCATGAGTTGGGCCAGAAGACCGGCTGTGGGGCGCTTGTGTCGTCGCTGCGGCGTACCAGGGTCGGGGATTTCGATCTGAGCGAGGCCGTGACGTTGGACAAGCTCGAGGCAGACGGGCACGATGGGATGGAAGAGCATGTCCTGCCGATGGTCGACGGGCTGACGAGTTGGCCGCTGTTCTACCTGAACGCCGGTGCCGAAGAGTGGATTCATCGCGGCCAGGCGATTCCGGCGCCGATGGTGGAACTGGATGCGGAGTCGCCCTCAGCAAAGGTCGATGACTTGTGCTTCTTGTGTCCGCCAGGGAAGGATGCCGTCGCGGTCGCGAAGTACATCCCCGCGCCGCCAAGTCGCCCACCGGCAAGCCTGGCCCGGCTGAACGGGCCGTGGCTCCAGCCGGTCAAGTTGCTGTCAGTTTCCTCTGACTAATTCGCGTCGGCTGTTTCTAGCGCCGGCTCGTCGCCTTCACCCGCCTCGATGCCGTGGCATTCCGTGCAGTTGTGGCCCTTCCAGATGTCGCCCAGGTTGCGCGGGTGGTTGAACTCGCCGCCGGTGTAGACCGGCTCCTCGTACGCGGCTTCGCCTTCGGCCTGGTCGAGGAAGTCGTGGCAGTTCTTGCATTCGTGCGAGACCGCAACGTCGTCGCGAGTCTTGTGGTTGCCGTCGTGGCAGCGATAACAGCCCGGCCACTCGAAGTGCCCGATGTGGTTCGGGTACTCGCGCCAGTCAACCCCCTGCTCGGGGAAGAAATTGCGCTGATAGAGTTCCTGCAACCACTTGATGTTGCGCTCGACGAGTTCCTTGCGGCGCGGCCCCTGGATGTGATCGGCGTATTCCTTCTTCAAGACTGTCTCGATCGTCTTCAGAGCTTCATCCGTCGACTCGTACTTCCGCTCGAGGAGATCCGATGCGAAGCGCTTGAAGTAAGGCAACGAGGGGTCGAGCTGACCCGTTGAGAGCGAGAGGTCGATCAGTTGTCGCGGGGAGCGATAGATGTGCGACGGCCGGTTGTGGCAATCGATACAATCCATCGTGCGCAGCTCGGCGCCCTCGGGCAGCGGATCGGGGCAATCATCCGTGCGGAAGATCTGCGGTTTGCTGCCGGAGACGGTCATCTCGACGTACGGAATGTCCAGACGATCTTCGTCGCGTGCCCAATACTTGACTTCGACGTTCTCGTTGATGTGCCAGTGAATCCCCTGGCCAAGACCGACCTCCGGTTCGCCGCCGCCGACCTTCAGCAGCATGTTGTAGCGCATCGGGGTGTTGGCCTGATCCGGAGAGAAGTGCCAGATCTCCTTCTCTTTTGAGCCGGAGAACTTCCCGGGCCAGTGGCAGTGCTCGCAGGTTTCACGCGCGGGCCGCAGATTGTGCACTGGGGTTTCGATCGGCGTATGGTAGGTGTCCGTCGCCACAGCCCAAACCTGGCGAAGGCCGGACATCTTCGACTTCACGTACCAATTGGCTCCTGATCCAATGTGGCACTCGACGCAGGTGACTCGCGCATGGGGAGAGTACTGATAGGCAGTGTACTCAGGCTCCATCACCATGTGGCAGACCTTGCCGCAGAAGACGGGCGATTCTGTGAAGTGGTAGGCTTGGTAGGTTCCCACTGCGGACAGCGTGAAGAAAAGGGTGAACAGCACGACGCCGATGAAGATGCGGCGACGCTGCCAGCCTTGATTGAGGTTCACGATTGGAAGAGTCGGATACTCGTCCGGCTCCAGTTTGTGACGCCGGCGCCACTCTCTCCAGATTCCAAAGAACACAAGCCCCACACCGCCGGTCAGAATGCCGGGCAGGACCAGGTAGGTGACGACACTATTGTAGGGGTTCTCGTGATGGTAGAACAGATCGTAGATCACAAGGACGACGAGCACGATGAAGACAACCGTCGTGACGGCGTACCCGAAGTAGCTGATCACATTGCGGGAGAGCGGTGGTGGAGTCCCCTTGGTGCCGTTCTTCTCGGCCGGTTTCTCGGTGCGCTCGGATTCCGAATCAGAGGGTGAAGTCGCCATGTGGGAAGTCTCTGTTGGCGGGAATGGAGACTGCGTCGTCAGCGTATTGGCAGGAGAACCGCTACAATAAGGACGCTGCAGTAGTATTCCGATTCGAGCAAGAAGAGTTCCCACGGGAGAAAACGCCGCCGTGAAGACAAGCTGGATGACTTCTATGGGCCGAGCAAGTCTGGCCCTCGCGTTTGCATTTTGCATGAGCTGCGGATCGATCGCCGTGGCCGTTGAACTGAATGCGTCCCTCTCTCCCGATATGGATTCGCACTATAACAAGACGTGTTTGAACAGCGAATGCCATCCCGTGGAAATCTCCCACAACGTCCTTCAGCATTCGCCCTACCTTGAGGGAGCATGCCTCTCCTGCCACGTCGATCACAGTTCATCCGCACCCCAGTTGCTCGACGACCGCGGGAATGGCATGTGCCTCGACTGTCACACTGATGTCTCAACGCTGGAAGGTTCGGAAACGCTGATTCATCCCCCCGGCGAACAGGCCTGCACGGATTGCCACAATCCTCATGAAAGCCAGGTGCGACACTTCCTGCGCGAGCAAGACGATCTGCATGCGTGCGCAGAATGCCATGCGGAGTTTCTGGAAGAAGGGCAGACGGCCCCCTATCGCCACGAATACTTCGACCCGCAAACACAGTGCGGAACGTGCCACTATGCACATCATGGCGAACAAAACGTCTATTTGCGGGAGAACGTCGCGGAGACTTGTCTGACCTGTCACGATCTGGCGATCGAGCATCGGGGGAGAAAGCTGGAGAACATTGCACGCACAATCGAGAAGGCCAAAGTCGTGCACGATCCGCTGAAGAAGGGATCGTGCCCCACCTGTCACACTCCGCATGGATCGCAGCAGCCGGCCCTCTTAACGGAGGGCTACCCGGCGGGGACCTATGGGGAGTACGACACAAATAACTATGCCCTTTGTTGGCAATGTCATGATGCCCGACTGGCTGAAAGCTCGAATGGCGTGGGGCTGACTGAGTTCCGGGATGGGCAGAGGAATCTGCACCGGACGCACACAGTGGAAATGCGAAAGGGCAGAGCGTGCCACCTGTGTCACGCTGCGCACGGATCGGACCAAGATCACTTGATCCGAAAGAGCTTCATTTACGGTCAATGGGAGGCCCCGCTGGTCTGGAAACCGAGCGAAACCGGCGGAAGCTGCAATACTCCCTGTCACGACGAGAAGACCTACAAACGGTAGGCATAACCTCTCTATTTTCAGTGCTACAAATCGGATATACCCATACGGGTCGATAATGCCCGGCTGGATATAATGCGACAAATTAGATAACTCGTGTCGGATTTGTCTTGCCATGCCATGCCAGATGCCCTTGTACTCCCCCTGCGGCGCGGATTCTGGGTGTAGGACTTGCTCAAATCCAAGCCCGACGGGGAGAGGAGGCATTACACTGGGAAGGCATGCCTAGTCATGAAGAGCTCGTCCCCTGCATCGGCCCTGAAGGGTCCGGTTTCGACCGCCAAGGACCGCGAACTCCCACCCGCAAGAAAGGCTACGATGGCCGTCAAGATTCCGTGGTACAATCGTCCCCCCTTTAAGTACTTCTTCTCACTCCACATCGGCATTTCCATTCTGATCCTCCTGACGATCGCTTCGATCTATGGAACGTTGATCCCGGAACTGGCTGAGGCGCAGGCAAAGGTCTATTACTCGTGGTGGTACAAGGGGCTGCTGCTGGCCCTGGCGCTCAACATGGGATGCGCAACATGCTTGAACATTGTGCAGCGCATTGTTCCCCTGCTGAAGCCGCGTTTTCAGAAAGCTCCTGGCTTCTACAAGACTGCAAAGACAAGCGCATCTGTCGCCTACGAAGGAAACGCCGAAGGCGTCGCCGCGGCGTTCCGCCGGAAAGGCTATAAGACATTCGTCGAGGGCAACTTCGGATTTGCGCGGCGCGGCTTCTTTAGCCGCTTCGGCGCGCCGATTTCGCACGCAGGGCTGATCATTGTCCTGCTGGGCGGTTTCGCTTCAAGCTTCGTGGCGAAGGAAGGGGTCGTTCAGCAGTTCGAGGGCGGCGAAACGAATCAACTCATGCTGACCGTCGGCGGCGACGAGGAAAATGAGAAGTACGATCTTGGCTTCACCGTTCGCATTGATGATTTCGACACGGACTTCTTCCCACAGACACGGATTCCCTCCCATTTCATTTCGACGGTGACCTTCCTTGAAGATGGCAAAGCGCCTCGTACGGAGAACGTTGAGGTCAACAACTCGCCGGTGATCGACGGGTGGATCTTCCACCAGACCAGCTACCAGACTTACGAGCAATACACGCGCTACACGTTGGCTGTTGAGCATCCGGATCTGGCTGAACCCGCGTCCATCGAACTTTCGATGGGCCAGTCGCGCTCGATCCCGGGGTTGGATGGGATGGAAATCGGCCTGCACACCGGCATGCCACCCAACTGGTACATCACCAAGGGTGGCGAGACAATCGAGACAGGGTCGCTGGGCGCTGGCAGTTCATCCGGTCACCTGATGGTGACGGCCGAGCAGTTCGAACCGCATTTCGTGATCGGCCCCGACGGGGTTGCGACAAGTCGCTCCGAAGAGTTGGAGAATCCGGCGCTGAAGGTCACGCTGCGCGATGGAACTCAGGTCATCGCCAGTCAGTGGCTGTTCGGTCGCGAGGACATGAAGGCATTCTCGCACAGCCAGGGCGGCGCATACGCGATGGATCTGAGCGACATCCACAAAGAAGGCGGGAAGTGGCACTTCAATGTGGCTATCACGCAGAACTCCTCCGGCGTGCCGCTCGGCACGGTGCACTTCGGCGTTGGAGATACGCGCGCAATCGCCGTCGGCGCGACCTCTTCGGACGAAGAAGAGAAGCCGGCTGACGAATGGAATGTAACGCTGGCAGGAACCGGTCCGATGTACGCCACGGTGCTGAGTGTGACACGCAACCCGGCGATTCACCCGATTTACTTCGGCTGCGGGCTGATGATGGTTGGGCTGCTGGTGGCCTTCTTCATTCGTCGCAAGGATGTCTGGTTCATGGTGGACCCGAACGCGAAACAACTGAGCGTTGCGGCCGTCTACCGGCACCCACGGGAAGAACTGGATCCGCAAACGAACAGCGTTGTGAAACACCTTTCGGTAACTCCCTGAGGATTGGTTGAAGATTCAACGGACGGTCTTTGAAGGCCGCGGCAAATGCGGCCACTTTGAAAGGATTCGAGAAATGAATGCATGGACGCGAGTGATTCGCCGTAGAGGATGGGAGGACATCCTGGCGATTCTGATCGTGCTGATCGGATTGGCGAACGTCGCCCCGGCGCAGGAAAAGGACAGCCTGGGCCTGTCGCCGGAGATGCGGGAAGCCATCGCGCCGCTGCGCGGCATGCCGGTGCAGTACTACGGTTTTATCCGCAGCGCTTTCACGTTTGGCGACAACCAGTTGATGGAGATCTCTCGCAAGAAGTCGTTCGAAGGCGCGGACGCTTTCGAGACGGTTCTGCAGATCATGGTCTCTCCGGATAAGGTTCGTAACCTTCCGCTGCTGAAGGTTGGCCATCCGGAACTGGCGAAGACGTTTGGCTCGAGCCGGATCAGTTTGGCCGAATACCGCAAGCCGGAGGTTCGTCCCAAGCTCATCAAGCTGATTCAGCAGGATTCCGACAAGTGGACGAAACCGATCAACGAACTCGAAAGTAAGGCGCGTCTGCTGGAAGGCCTGGAGTCCGATTTTGCCATCATCCCACAAGAAGGTGGCGAGTGGATGGCGGCGAACACGCCGGCATCGAAGCTGAACGAGAGCGGCAAGAAGATCGCCGGCGAGTGGAAAGCTCTCAAGACAGCGATGAATGCGAGCGATGCGGAGGCCACCAAGAAGGCGGCTGATGAACTGTCTGCTTCCGTGAAGGCGACAGCCGAAGCGGATGGCTATGAATTGCCCAACCTCGGCCTGGACGTGTTCTATCACAACCACGAGCCTTTCAAGAAGTCAGCCTTCTGGTACGTACTGGCGATGATTGCCTACGCCGCCTCGTACATCCTTGGCCGCCCGAAGGTTGGTTGGGTTGGATTCAGCCTGCTGAGCATCGGATTCATCGAACAGATCATCGGCGTGACGGCCCGCTGGATTCTTTCCGGCCGGGCGCCACTGTCGAATATGTTCGAGTCCTTCACATTCGCCATCGGCGGAATGGTTCTGGTGGCGTTGGTCTTCGAGGCCATCAATCGAACGCGGCTCTTTGGGCTTGGCGCAGCATTCCTCGGCTTCGTCTTCATGGTGCTGGCTCACAAGGCACCGATCTTCCACAGCCAGATCCGTCCGTTGATGCCTGCTCTGCAATCGAGTTGGCTGACCTATCACGTCGTTACGATCATGCTCAGCTACTCGGCCTTCACGCTGTCCTTCTTCGTGTCGGTGATCTACCTGTTGAAGGATCTTCTGTTCCATGGCGATCGGTCGCAGAATGCGCTGATCAAGCGCCTGCCATCGATGAATGCGCTAGACGTGTTCAACTACCGCATCATCGCGGTGGGGTTCCCCCTGCTGACGTTGGGCATTGTGCTCGGAGCGGTTTGGGCGGCAACGGCGTGGGGACGTCCGTGGGGCTTCGACCCGAAGGAAACCTGGTCGGCCATTACGTGGCTGATCTACGCGATTTATCTGCATGTGCGCTATCTGGCAGGATGGAAGGGACGGCGCGCGGCCGTGCTGGCACTGATCGGCTTTGCTGCCATGCTGTTCACGTACCTGGGTGTGAACTACTTGCTCCCGGGCCTGCACAGCTACGTTTGATCTAGCCCGACGGAGGATCCCAAGAAGGGGAAACGACGATGAGCGTTCTTTGCTTCGGACTCAGTCATCAATGTGCGCCTCTGGCGTTGATCGAAGCGGTTAGCTTCGATAGCGAGCAGATGGCGGAGTTCCTGGCATCGCTGTGCAAATCCGACGCCGTTCGCGAAGCAATCGGTGTATCGACGTGCAATCGCACGGAGTTCTACATCGCGGGCGAACAGCCGGAAGAAGCACGGCGGGAATTGCTCAACTGCCTGGCAGCGACAGCGAATCAGAGCCTGTCGCTGCAGGTGGAACACAGCTACACGAAGGTCGGCGCAGCGGCAGCGCGTCACCTGTTTCGCGTCGCCAGCGGCGTGGATTCGTTGGTGATCGGAGAGCGCCAGATTCTCGGCCAGTTGCGCGGCGCGCTGGACACAGCGCGTACGGCAGGGACTTGCCACCGCGTCTTGAATAAGCTCTTCACGAAGGCGCTGCACGTTGGTCGGCGCGCTCATCGCGAGACGCAGATTGGCCGGGGAAATATCTCGGTCGCATCGATCGGGGTGAACATCACGCGGAAGGTCTTCAGCGATCTGACGCCCAAGCGTGTCCTGGTGATTGGCGCCGGTCAAACGGGCAAGCTGGCGGCGATGCACTTCCGAGGACAAGGCGTTCGGTCGATCACGATCGCGAATCGGACGATGTCTCGGGCGGAACAACTCGCCGCAGCCGTCGATGGCAAAGCCGTCGCGCTGGACGATTTGAACGGCGCGCTTGCCAATGCCGACATCATCGTGACGGCAACAAATTCCGAGGAATACCTGCTGACGGCGGAGATGCTAAAGAAGAGCCGAAGCGACTTCCAGGTACTGATCGACCTGTCACTGCCTCGAAACATCGATCCGGCTGTGGGCGATTTGCCGATGGTGTTCCTTTACGGAATCGAAGACCTCGAGTCGGTCGCAGATGACAATCGCTCGCAGCGCGAAGCCGAGGTCGCCCGGGTGGAAGAAATCGTCGAGGAAGAGATTCAGCGCTTCGCCCATTGGCTCGTGAATCAGGACACCGCACGGGCGGTGGACTCGTTGCGACGCCGTGTAGAGACGATCCGTCTCGAGCACATGGAAAAGCAGGCAAAGCGTGTTTCACCGGATGAAGCGGAATGGCTGGATCGCTACTCGGACAGCCTGCTGCGGTCCGTCCTTCATGATCTGACGACGAATCTGCGCAGCATCGATATGCAAAGCGAAACCGGCGCGGAGGAGTTGGAACTCGCGCGCCGGCTGCTGAATATTCCGTCGTCTGTGAAGTGATTCAGACTTCGCGTTTCTTCGCTATCACCTCGTCCACATCATCGACTTCTTTCAGATGCACGCGCACGACTTCGTCTTCCGCGACGTCGACTTCCTTGCCAATGTAGTCGGCCTGAATGGGATACTCGCGATGGCCTCGATCGACGAGGACGGCAAGGCGAATGACGCTGGGGCGACCGAAGTCGACGATCTCATCCAATGCGGCGCGGATTGTACGCCCGGTGTAGAGCACGTCGTCGACGAGAACGATGTCTGCGGCGGTGACGTCGAAGGGAATCTCTGACTCGCCGACGACTGGCTGCGGACCAAGAACCGGAAGATCGTCACGATAAAGCGTGATGTCGAGAATCCCCAATGGGATCGGTCTCTTCATCTGCTTGTCGAGGACTTCCTTCAGCCGCTCGGCCACCATGATTCCACGCGTGCGAATGCCGAGGAGCATCAAGCTCTCGCTGGTTTCAAACTCGGCGCAGATGTCTTCGGCCATCGCCTTGATCATGGCCTGCAGATCCCGTGCGCCAACAAGTTTGCGAGCCCTTGCTGCAGCCTTCTTCGTCGCTTTGCGAGCGGGCTTAGCTTTCGACGGTTTTGCTGTCTTGCTCGGCGTCATGGTGCGGCCTCCCGAGAGGTTTGGTCTTCTCTCCCGACACAGTAGAGCGATCATTGCGGATTGCAGGAGCGATTGGCAAACTGAATAGCGACAAAATGGGCCCGGAGCAGAGTGCGCTCCGGGCCCGTTGCTGCTACTTGTTATGTGCAGGAGGTCATTTGACGACGGTGACCGGCGCGATCTTCTCCAGATCGGCCTTCAGATCATCCGCCGGTCCGACGACGACAATGACAAGCTCATCGTCGTTCATCAGCTTGTTGGCGGCGCTCTTCACATCTTCGGAAGTGGTGGAGCCGATGCCGGCGAGATAGTTGCGCAGGTAATCGTCGGGCAGATTCTGCGTCTGGATCATCCAGAGATCTCCGACGATCGATTGAGGAGTCTCGCGAGAGATCACGAAGTTGCCGGCCAGGTACTTCTTGGCCATATCGAGTTCCTCGTCGGTCGGCGCCTTCGTCTTCATACTGTCCATCTCTTCTAGAATGCCAACGATGGCTTCCGCCACGGATTCGTTCTTGCTGAAGGTTGTGACGTAGAACGAACCGGCGAAGCGCTGTGCCCAGAAGCCGCCAAAGACTGCGTAGGTCAGGCCCTTGTCGACGCGGATGGACTTATTGAGGCGCGAGCCGAATCCACCTCCGAGCACCTGGTTCAGAATGCGCGTCGGGAAGTAGAGTGGATCGCGACGCGTGATGCCGCGCTGTGCGATGCGGATCTGAGACTGATCGCCCGACTTGTCCACGAGGTAGATGTGCGTGGGCTGTGACGCGGGGACATCCGGCACAGAAAGCTCGGGGGCTTCACCCTCGGTAGTCCACTTGGCGAAGTACTTCGTGGCAAGCGCGAAGGCCTTGGCTTTGCTGACGTCGCCGGCGATGTAGAGCGTTGACAGGTCGGGGCGAGCGTACTCGCCATACCAGGAACGAAGGCCTTCGGCAGTGATATTGTCCAGATCGGCCAGCTCGGGATCGGCGCTGCGCGAGTATGGATGATCGCCATACAGGCGGCGACGCACCTCGCGGTCGGCCAGGTAGTCGGGGTTCTTCTCCTCGATCGCCTTGCCGGTGCGCGTCTGGGTGATCAAGTCCTCCAGTTCCTCTTTCGGGAAGGTCGGCATCATCGCGACTTCCGCCAGGAATTCCATGCCGCGATCAAGTTGATCGGTCACGGCGCCCATGTTGATGTCGGCCGTGTCCATGCTGGCA
This sequence comes from bacterium, assembly GCA_020444065.1. NCBI lineage: Bacteria > bacterium. Next base: position 745,113 of record JAHLLQ010000001.1, read on the forward strand.
GAACCAGCGATGGAGATCGCGTAACGATCAAGTTCATCGGTCAGCTCTTCGTACGTGTGCAGATCGGTGCCGCGCGTCAGCATCTGGTAGGCAATCGACGCTGCACCGGGCATTTCCGGGGGATCCGTGAAGGCGCCTGCCTGCATCCCAAGAGTTGCGGTGACGTAGGGGACTTCGTGATTCGGAATCGCGACAACGCGAAGGCCATTCGGCAGCGTGATCTCGTAGGTTTCGACGTCGAGTTCCGCCTGCAGCATGTCCGCCATCGGCGGCGTGTCCGGCAGGTAGTCGGGACGAACGAGGCCGGGCTTGCCAACCTGGCCTTCGGAAGTCGTCGAGGTGGCGCTTTCGGTCTCTTCTTCCTCTTCGGGTGCGGTCTTTGAAATCTGGTTCATCAGGAAGCCCAGCATGCTCGGCTCGATGATAACTTCCATCTGGCGCTCGGGAAGGAGGTATTCCTGGGCGACGCGCTGGATGTCGTCAGTCGTGACGGCGCGGATCCGATCGAAGCGCCGGTTCACGCCTTCGAGATCATGCTCGACGACGGCGGCACTGCCGAGGACCTGCGCCTTGCTGGAGATTGACATCTGCGATTTGACGGCGTCGCGAAGGGCGTTGTTCTTGGCCTTCTCGAGTTCTTCCTCAGTCGGGCCTTCAGCGCGCAGGCGCTCGATTTCCTCGCGGAGTGCGGTGAGAGCGCCATCCTTGTCCGCACCGAATGGGCTCAGGACAGCACCGACGGCTGCGAGGCCATCGATTTCGAGAGAGAACGCAGCGCCCATTGCAACAGTGGCGAGTGCATCTTCGGTGACGAGACGACGATAGATGCGGCTGGATTCGTTTCCGCCGAGAATCGTTCCCATCAGCTCGAGCGGAAGCTCGTCTGGGCTGCCGGCCGAAACGGTGCGATAGGCGATACCGACGATCGGCGCGGGGCCGTTCTTCTCCTTGATCTTGATCTTCAGCTCTTCCGTGTTGATCGGTCCGCGGGGAACTGCCAGTGCGGGGGGATCATCGTAGCGAGGCATCCAGCCGAAGTACTTCTCGGCTAGATCCTGGACTTCATCGTGCTTGATGTCGCCTGCAACGACGAGAGTCGCATTGTTCGGGACGTAATAGGTGTTCCAAAATTCCTGAAGTTCGGCGGCCGTGGCGGCGTCCAACTCGTCCATCTTGCCAATGGGAGTCCAGGAATACGCTCCGCCCTGGAAGAGTTCCGCCAGAAGCTTGTCGGCGACGGTGCCGTAGGGCTGCTCGGCGCCCATGCGGTACTCTTCTTTCACGACTTCGCGCTCGGTGTTGAAGCCCTCCTCGTCGATCCGCAGGAAGCCCATGCGCTCGGCTTCCAGCCAAAGGACGAGCTCAACCTGGTTGGAGGGGACTTCCTGGACGTAAACCGTCTGGTCGAAGGCAGTGTAGGCGTTGTTATTTCCGCCGCTGGCCTGGATGTACTTGAAGTGATCTTCCGGACCAAGGTGATCCGTGCCGCGGAACATCATGTGCTCGAACATGTGAGCAAAACCGCGACGGTCCGGCTGCTCGTTCTTGGAGCCGACGTGGTACCAGACCTGGACGGCCGCGATGGGGGTGGAGTGGTCTTCCAGTGTGATGACGTTCATTCCGTTCTTGAGGGTGATGACCTCGTAGTCGAACGGCTTGTCGGCGCCGCCTCCGGACTTCCCAAGCCCGGCACAGGCGCTGAGCAGGACGGCCAGTGCCGCAACTACTCCCCACGCTCCAGTTCGTTGAAACCGCTTCATGCAATGCCTCCGAAACCTTGCCGCTTCAATGATGTGCGGCTAAAAAATGCCAACTGCCCAGAACAAGTCTGGGCCGTAACTTGGAGATTCTACGCTCCTGAGTTCGGGACCTTCACTACTATTTAATGGGATTTATGACAAATCTTTTGCCGCGGCAGCTCACAGACGCGTCTTATCGAAGATCTTCTGATCCACCTGGCGCTGCAGCCGGGTGTTCTTTCCGGCATCGATTGAGTGTCCGAGGTTCACGCAGTGGGTGCAGGAACAACGGGCCTCTGTGATCCAGCGCCGTTGGCGGTTGGCTTCCTCTGAGAAGAACACCCGTTTCCAGTCCAGCCCGTTCTGACGCAAGTCGCCGACTTCGTCGAGCAGTTCGCAAAGGCGAACGCGCCCGTCGGGCTCCAGGACGGCGAGATTCACTCCGGCCTGGCAAGTCGTCGGGATCTTGCCGCCGACGAGGTGTTCGCGCTGCATGCGGTAAACGCCACGAACATACGCGAGGCGCGCGGGACGATCATCGGGAAAACGGCGCCCCATCAGGTCGCTGTTCACTTCCATGGATTTCTGGATGATGCGATCGAACTGCGCAGGAGAGGGCGGCGCAAGGTCTGGGTCTTTCGGCTCGCCGCGCAGGCATTCGAACATCATGCCGTCGACATCCTTGTTCGCACTGACCCAATCGGCCAGCGCCTCGACTTCGTCCAGGTTCTGGTTGTTCACGCAGGTCAACGTCAGAACGCGAAGCATCGGGTACGGGCCCTCCCCCGCTTCCGCGGCCTTGACCCGTCGATAGCGCATCTCGTTCAGCGCATCGAGCGTTTGCCAGAGCTTCTGGAAGTTGCCAGGGACAGCGCGCAAGCGGTCGTGGGTTTCTTCGAAGCCGTCGAGTGAAAGACCTACGGTAATGAGCAGTTGGGGGTGCAGGTCGAGCAAGCGCTCGACGCCTTCGACGACCTTGCGACCGAGCAGTCCGTTGGTCGGCATGTCGAGCGTCTGGACACCGGCTTCGCGGACGAAGATGTCGACAATCTCCGGCATCTCCTTGCGCATGATGGGCTCGCCGCCGCTGATCAGCAGGTGCGGGAAGTTGGGCATCCCGCGGGCAATCCGGGTGATTTCATCGAGCGTCAGGTTATTCGCGTCGGGATCGTTGAGGTGCTGCCAGTAGAAACACGTCTCGCATCGCGCATTGCAGACGGTCGTAATGAAGAACGTCACAACTTTGAGAGAATTGAAGATAGCCTGCTGGCGTTCATCCAGGGCGAAGTCTTCCGTGGCGGGCGCGATGGGGGGATTCACAGGCGGTTCTCCTCAAGTTTCGGCACGGCCGAGCAGATCAGCCGACAGCCCCGATTAGTCCATTGGGGAGCAGGGGTAGTGCCAATGGGGCAGGCCATCGCGGTTACAGGTAAGGCAGGAAGGCCGTGTGCAGTTCGCCTGGAACGTCGATAATGTGGTAGTCCTTCGATGATACGAAGAGAAGCACCTGTTTGCCCTTTCCGAGAAGCGTTCGGGCGGAGTCGAAGATCTGGTGCTCCATAGTCACGAACTTGCGGTTCACACTCTGGATCCGAACCCAGACCTCGATCTGTTCGAACTCCTTGGTTTCCTTCAGGAATTTGTGTTCGAACGCGCGGGTCAGGATGTACCACGGGGAGGTCTTCAAGTCGAAGTCCGGCAAGGCGTGCGCGAAGAAAAGCTCGCGCGTCTTGCCAACCCACATACCATACTGGGCGAAGTAGACGTTCCCGACGGAGTTGGTATCCTGGTAAGTCGCAGTGAGCGAATGGACGAACCACTTGCCTTCGATCCAGGACGACGCGCCCTTCGAAATGGAGGAAACGTGCGGCGAAAGATCCGGCGCGGGCTCCATCTCGCGAGCCTGCGCGTCACGCTCGGCGGTCTCCCGTTCGCTTTGCGGACCTTCCTTCGGTCTGAACCGATTGCTGACCGCCTTGCCAATCTCACCTTCCGCAATACGATCCATGACACCGCTGCGCTTAATTTCTTCCACGGCTTTGCGGCTCATGATCGTGACGATCGCGTGGGTCAGTGGGATCAATGAACCGACAATCATCAGCAGCGGGAGACTCTCAAAATACCCCAGCCCGAAAATGCCAATGGATAGCGCGGCGAGAGAGAGCAGGGTTGTCTGCGTAAAGGCCGTAAAGCGCGGTTTGAAAGTCGTCCGGAACAGGAAGACCATCGCGTAGCCCACCAGGAACGAGCCGTAGAGGGCCATGAAGTACTCGAGCTCGAACCCGAGCGGAATGGCGATGAAGGCAACCGCGGCAGCCAGAAGGAACGGGGGCAGCGGGGAATTGAGCAGGCTGTTCGGGATCAGAGCCATCAGGATGTGATCGCTCTTCTTCACGGCGTCGGCCTGGAACCAACGCAACGCCACGTAGCCGCTGTCCAGCGTGGCGACGATGCAGAGGCACAGGAACGTGACGTACATCACGCGGAACAGGACCGGTGTGTCGACGCCACTCAGGAACAGGAAGCGCACGATGGCATCCTTCGCATGGAAGAGGCCGTCGGGGCTAATCTGGGCCAATGGAATGCCGAGGCGAAGGCCTTCGCCCCAGATCGCCAACGCGAGCGTTCCGTGGAAGAGGAGGATTCCGAAGAAGATGATCCCACCGACCGTGTACGAGATGCCGATGTTGGTGTGCTCGCGTCGGATCTGGATGGCGCGCTGCCATTGCTGGATATCCAGCCAGGGGCCGAGCAGAAAACCGACGACGATGGGGACAAAGTACCCGAGATAGCTGAATGAGATCACGCTCTGAACGCCTTCGTACTGCCGCGGCAGAACATTGGCAGCATGGAAGTACGATCCGCCGCCCCATCCGATGAGCAGGACGGAAAGCAGAATGACGGCGCTCATGCCGAGGTGGGACCACTTCAACTTACCGATGTTGAATTGCTCGCCGAGCAGAAGGCTGGCGCCGAGCACCAGCAGGCCGATCATCGGCAGGGAGATTCCGAGCGGGAAGAAGACATACTTGAAGAGCGCGAAGAACGTCAGCGCGATGGCGACGACCTGGTAGAACAGGAAAACCCACCGCAGATTGCCGACCGTGGCCAGGAAGTGTTTCTCGAATTCCAGGCTGCTGGCGGCCTTCTTGGCGATGTGCTGAGTGAACCAGCCAAACGCGATCAGGCCGAGTGCGTTCGGAATCGCGAAACCGAGCAGGCCCGCCAGACCAAACTGGATCGCAACCTGGACGGAGAAGAAGAGCCCCAGTCCCCATGTCCAGGAAAGGGCGATCGAGAAGCCCCAGAAGAAGGGGTTGATTGCTTTCAGACGCAAGATGGTCACCTCGCACAGGCACGCCTAGAAGCTCGGAGGGGAGCCCCTCCGAGCTCAGGCTGAGACAATTGGACCACGCATCCCGAACCCCGGCAACGGTTTTCGGGACCTCGCGTCATTCTAACTACTCTATCAGCAACCACATATCCGCCACATCGACAACGTGATCATCGTTCCGATCAGCGTAGACGATGCCCGTAGGCTCGAACTCGGCCGTGCCCAGGAGGTGATCCAAGACGCCGGACGCGGTCATGACGATTGTATGGGCATCGGCGGTGCTGGGCGACGTTTCGCGGTTTCCGGCCACGTCTCGGGCCACGGAGTAGAACGAGTACAAGTGTCCAGATGGCTCATTGAAGTCGTATGTGGCTTCGGTTGTGGTGGCATACAGGCTGAAAGGCCCGTAATCGGTGGACATGAAGATTTCGTAATGGTCGATGCCCGAGCCGCCGGAATCGTCGCTGCCTGTGATGGAGAGAGTAACCGGTGTCTGGGTCGACATTTCGGGCAGCGCATCGATCTCGCTGGTTGGGGCGATGACGTCCAGCGTGTGGACCGTCTCGTTGGTGATGATCGAGTCGTTCAGGTCGAACACGATGGTCGCCTTGTTCTTGATCACGGTGCCGGAAGGCAGATCCGCCTTCGGAGTGATCGTGAAGTACATGATCCCATCGCCCTCCGGCGGATTGACGTTCGGAGGCAGGAAGCCGTCGACCGGATCGTCGATGACATTCAGCGTCTCGGGATCTAGCGAGCTGAAGATCCAGGAGAGAACACCGGTTTCCTTATCGAGTGCGCCCTCAATGCGGACAACCATGTCCTTGTCGGGTCGCAAATCGACGTCGCCGACGTAATCACTGCGACCGGCAGGAGGCGTCAGCTTGTGCGAGCCGAAGCTCATGTCTCCGAGTTCAAGGGTATCGAGATCGAATGCATTCACGTCGAGCTGATCGGTGACGGTGACGACCTGGGCAGGCCATGGAGCCTCGGCCATGTTCTCGAACATGACGGTGTAGAGGATCGGATCGCGGGAGAGGATGTAGTCCCCGTTGGGCCCGTGCTTCTCGTTCGGATCCTTGCCGCCGCCGCTTTCTGTATCGAGGCTGCTGTCGTCCCCGTAGTCTCCCCCACCGTCATTGTCACAACATGGCGGATTGGGCGGTTCGGAGTGGTCTTTGCAGAAGGCGATGACGTCCTTGGAGACGGACTTGGACTCCAACAGATACAGGCCGCAGCCCTCCAGCTCGAAGCGCTGGCGCCACAGAATGCCGAGCCATCCGGAATCGATCAGTCCGGCGACCGGCTCGATCGCTGCACCCACCCAGCCGGTCTGGTCCGGCGCAGAGATGACATCCGTGGCGATCTTGAAGTAGATCACGTTATTCGCGAATCGCTTCAGATTTCCATAGGTCGTATCCTGGAGACACCCCTTCTTTTTGAGGCACTCGGTCAGTGCATCCTGGGTGACCTTGTTGTAGGCCGCATTGCCGTAGTCGTAGGCCTTCTTTGCATTGTCGTATTTGCTCTTTGCGTCACTGCCCCACGTCCACAGCCATGAGATCTTGTCGTAGAGAGTGCCGTCGATACGGGAGGAACTCGTCTTCGGGACAGTGAGGGTCATCTCCGTCAGTGTGAAGCCGCCTCCGAGATCCGTCTCGGTCATGGAGATGGGAACCGGCTCTGTGACTTCCGTGATGTGGAGTTCATATACGGTGGATGACACCTCGGTGCCGTCATCGATCAGGATGCGGCCGATAACGTACTCGCCCGGGACATTTTCGTCGATGACGGCGGAGAGTGTGATCTCCGGATCGGGGTCCGGCAGGGCGTAGGATGGTGGAGCGACTCCGATGGTTCGAATCCAGGCGTCGAGCGTGAAGTTGCCGAAGTCCTGGGATGCAACGGCGATCTGGAAGGAGCCGCTGGAGTTCGCGGGAATGCGAGACAGGGAGAAGACGAACTCGGCAACACTGCGATCGTCGGTCTGGAACGTGGCCATCGGAATGTCGGAGAGATTCGTGACGGTCCAGTTTCCGGGGGCCTCAAATCCAATCACGGCCGGAGGAGAATCCACGTTTGCACGATTACCGTAGTGGACGGTGTAGGTCTCTTCGGCACGATAACGCACCTGGTTACGGCCAACGATGTCGACCCAGAGATCGGGACGTTGGCCTTCCACGATGGTGAGCGCATCGGGAAGAGTGAAGGTATCACCATACAACACGCGCAGATCGTAGGAGCCGGTTGGCAGATCGTACAGATCGAAGCCGACGCGAGCGACGGCCGGGTTGAGGATCTCGACGAGCGTGGAGTCGTACACGGTCGCGTCCGGCCCGATCAGATTGAAGGTCGCGGCGGATGTCAGCCCGCCACCGCGGACGTTGAAGACCACGTGCCCGGTATTGCCGGCCTGGGGAGGCGACATGCCAGTGAGTTCAAAGCCGAGTTCGCTGGCTTGCAGGGTCACTGCCCTCGGCCCACCGGTGACTTTATTTGCGTAGGCGAATACATACCAGGTTCCCGGATCGACGGCCGGGGCGACTGTACTGACGTCGGCGGAAGAGGTTTCGACCTGACGCGCATCGAAATCATTGCGTGTCGGCACGCGACCATCGCCGAGATAGAGTTCCATCACGCCGGTGTCGAGTGCGCTGTCGAGTGTGACGAGCACGTCCTGTCCCGGTGCGGCGTCGAACTGATACCAGAGCGAATCGCCTTCAGCGCCAATCAGTCGCGTGTCGGAATCGCCATCCACCGGCAGGACTGGAATGTCCAGTGCCACGAGCGATGTGGAATCCGCCGTGTTGTTGCCGTAGTTTTGTCCCTCGAAGATGTCCTTTCGGGCGTTCAGTTCCACGCGCCAGTTGTAGTCACCCGGAAGGGCGCCCGGAACGCGGACGAGAGACTCGGCGGTATAGCTCTGTCCCGGACCAAGGGTCACGCCGGAGCCAACGAGTTGATCGCCGGCCATCACGGGATCGCCTCCACCATCGGGGACGACCCACACGCGGTCGCGCCACGGGCCAAAGACGGTGCCCATGCCAACGTTATTGACAGTCCAGGTGACCGGGACGCTTTCGCCTGCGATGGCGCTCGAGGGTCCAAGAACGTCAGAGACCGAAACGTCGATATCTGAATCCGCCGTCTCGACGAATTCGTAGGGACCGATGTCGGCGACGACGCCAAGGGACTCCACGCCGGTGTTCGGCGTGCGCGGATCGTCGTAACGAGGCGCCCCTGCGAAGTCATTGTCCATGCCCGCTGTCGTGTCGGCCGCATCGATGCAGGGACTGATGTAGTTGAGGCGATAATCGTAACGCGTGGGATCCTTGAACCGCGGATTCGCGGAGATGTTCCCATTCGTTCCAATCACGTCGGTCACGCCGTTGAAGTTATCTCCATCGGGGTTCCAGATGTTGCAGTACAGGATATCCGGCTGCGGCGAACCGCAGCAGATTCCGAACCCACGATCGGAGCAGTTGCTGACAATGGAGTTGGTGATGCTCAACGTGCCGCCGTGCGGGAACACGCCCCATCGCATGTTGTTGATGAGGCAGCCAATAATCTCCACGTCGCTGCCGGATTCGTTCATCACGCCGCGGTCGGCATCATCCAGGATGCAGTTAACCAGAAGGGCATAAGAACCCGAGCCATAGAGATAGACCGCGTCGAAGAAGGTGTGGCGGACCACGCATTCACGCATCCCAAACTCTCCGCCGTTCGATGTGCGAATGACGGCCGTGTTGTTCCAATTCCCATCCGAGGTTCCGCCGCCGTAGAGGACGTTCACATGCTGCAGGTTGATGCTTCCGCCACTGGCATGGAGCCAGCGCCAATCGCCGACACCGGGGACGGACTCATCGCCGTCCCCATTAGTGTCTCCACCGACGGAATCGTCACGTGAGGACGTGAAGGTGATCGGCTGTGCGATGGTGCCCAATGCGTTCAAGGTGGCGCTGGCCTGCACCTCGATGCCGAGATCTGCGGCCGGGTCGAATTTGATGACGGCGCCCGGTTCGATGACCAGCGATGTACCGCTTGGCACAGTGACGAAGCCAGTGACGTGATGCACCGAGTTACCGAGCCAGGTTTCGCTGGCCAGCAATGTCCCTTCGTGATTCATCTGCAGGTAACGCATCTCGACGTATTCGTTGACATTCACGGTGCCCGCACCAAGCGCCTGGATTCCGTGCCAGTCGCCCGGCAAGGGATGCGTAGCCGTGCCGTCGAGGTTCGTATCGCCACCTGCCGCATCGTCGCGCAACGAGGTCATCAGGATGGGCGATCCTGCAGTTGCAGGGGCATCAAGCGTACCTTCGACGGTGACTCCAACGCCGTAAACGAACTTCACGATCACCCCGGCAGGGATCGTCAGCATTCCGGTATCCGCAATGTGCAGGTCTTCCTCAACGACGATGATCTTGTCGGATGGCCAGGTAACCGCGCCTGTGATCTCTCCACCAGCGTAGAAGATATCCGAAGAATTATTGATGGACGCAGCAAGGCCGAGGTCGCCGATAGGCGTGCCATCAAGGAGACTCCAATACGCGCGCAATTCAATGGGCCCGTCTGCATAGGAGGTCGTATCCAGAGTGGAGGTTCCTGCCGCGGCGAAGCCGGAACCGAGGGAATTCTCGACTCCGCTTTGCTTCGCTGTGACTTCCACTTCGGTGTTGGGACGATCGACGCCGAAAGCGCTCCACTCGATTGTTTCAACGTCGTGAATGAGATAGCGGGATGGACGAATCCACTCGAATAGTGCTGTTCCAACTTCAATTGTTCCAGGATCGCCATCGTCGACGTTTCCAGTCCCGCCGGAGACATCGATGTTCGACATCGGGAAGCTGTTTGTCCCGCCGCAGTAGATGGCCACGCGACCGCCACCGCCGCCACCGCCACCATCGCCACCGGTGACGTCGATGACGCCGGAACCGGCGAAGCCGCCGATTCCAAGAAAGACGCTGCCGCCAGAACCGCCGCCGCTCAATGTGTTGGACGCCTGGATGCCACCAAGTCCCTTGGCAGTGATCGAGCCGTTATTGGTGAGAGTCCCATAGACTTCGAGCTTCACAGCACCACCACCAGCAGCGCCGGGCTCGTAGTAGCTGCGTCCGCCTCCACTGCCGATGTCGGTCGGCTGGCTCCAGGATCCGTAGCGATCGCCTCCTGGAGCTCCGCTCCCACCCTGGCCGCCCTGGCCGCCGTAACCACCACCGGATCCGTTGTAGAAATCGTACGAGCCCTTGCCAGGGCCGGCATCCCCGATGTGTCCCATACCATCGATGTCGATCAAACCATCTTCCTGAATGGTCGCATCGGTCAGGACGGTGAAGTCCAACGTCTCTCCCGGATCGTGCGAAATAATGCCGCTGGTCTGAATATCGAGGCTCTGCACCTGAAGACCATGCACGGGATACGCGCGGCCGTCATCGGCGAGCACAAGGTGGGAGATGTCTTCCTGTTCAAGAGGCGTCACCCACTGCTGTGCCAGGCCATTATTGGCGACGAGGATCGTGCCGTAGGCGTCGCCGGTCAGTTTTGTGTAGATCGTACCGGCTCCGGCACCTTGCTGGCCGTCACCACCGAAGGCAGTGACTTCGCCGATGTAGTTATTTGTGTTTGCGTAGACTGCGATGCGTCCGCCGCCGCCGGCACCGCCGAGGTGCGCGCTGACATCTCCATCGGCGCCGTTCGCGTTGATCTGACCGGAACCGGCCAGGGTTGCGCAATTCAACCAAAGGCTACCGCCGGATCCTGCGCCGGAGCGTGTGTTACTCGCGACGATGCCTTCACTTCCATTGGCAGAAACAATGCCATCGATCGTGAGCGTACCGCCGACGTTGACCTTCATCGCGCCGCCGCCGGGGGAGCCGTTCTTATAGTAAGAGTGCCCGCCACCGCTGCCGTAGTCGACAGGCTGTGTGATGGAACCGTATGTCAGGCCAGCGGTGTCGTCGTAGCCATTGCTTCCGCGCCCGCCGTAGCCGCCGCCGGATCCGTAGTAGAAATCATATCCGCCGGCTCCCGCGCCGGTTTCGTTCGGATAACCGCGTCCATCGAGATCGACGCTGCCGCCGGAGTTCACCGTCATGTCATTCAAAACAGAAAACTCAAGGGGATCGGCATTCGGATCGTGGGACAAAATGCCGCCGCTGTTGATCGTCAGGTTCACCAGAGACATCCCCGGTTGTGGGAATGCCATTCCGGCATCAGCGAGAGTGAGATTCGTGAGTGTCGGTGTCGTGATGAGCGTCACCCACTCCTGGAAGAGTCCGTTGTTGTCGACGACTACTTCGCCGTAGGTCTCGGAGGTGAGTTTTCTGTAAACGGTTCCTGCGCCGCCGTTTTGCAGGCCTTCACCGCCGTATGCCGTGATGACGCCGGTGAAATTGTCCGTATCCATGTAGGCGGCCACACGGCCACCGCCACCGGCGCCGCTGAAGACAGTGGCGATATTGGCTTGGCCGCCATTGGCTGCGATCTCGCCATCGCCGGCAAGAGTGGAACAGATCAGCCAGAGGCTACCGCCAGCACCGGCGCCGGAGGCCGTGTTGGAGTATTGCGTCGAGTCATCGCCATCGGATGTGATGATGCCGTTCACGGTCAGTGTGCCGCCGACCGTCAGCTTCATTGCGCCCCCACCGGGCTCGCCGGCCTCGGTGTAAGGACGACCACCCCCACTTCCGAAGGCCGTAGGTTCCGAGAATGAGCCATAGGTCAGACCGCCGGCTTCCAGATTGCCGCTGCTGCCTCGCCCCCCATGCCCACCGCCGGAGGGGAAGTAGAAGTCATAGGCGCCGGCGCCAAGACCCTCTTCGGAGATGTGTCCGCGCCCATCAAGATCGACCGTTCCCCCAGGGTAGATGGTGGCATCGTTCATGACGCTAAATTCGAGGGCTGTTGCGTTCGGATCGTGAGAGATGATGCCGTCCTGGAGGACTTCAAGGCTCGCGAGTGAAATGCCGGGTTCAGGGAAAGCCATACCGGCGTTTGCAACGCGCAGATGGTATGTCGGTGTGTCGCCAAGCGGAGTCACCCACTGCTGCGGAAGGTCGTTGTTGTCGATATCGACCGTGCCGTAGGTCGCAGAGTCGAGCTTGCGATAGATTGTGCCGGCACCGCCGCCTTGTTTGCCTTCGCCGCCGAGGGAAAGGACCTGACCACCGAAATTATCCGTGGCGGCGTAGATGGCGATACGACCTCCGCCGCCGGCTCCGGCGAAGTAGCTGGGAACCGTGGAAGCTCCACCGTTCGCGCCGATTTCACCAAGGCCTTCGAGGGTCGAACAGATGATCCAGACACTACCTCCCGATCCCGCACCTGAGACGGTATTCGAAGCGTTCTGAGAATCCAAACCATCGACAGAAATCGCCCCATCAACGGTAAGGGTGCCGCCAACCTGCAGTTTGACGGCGCCGCCGCCGGGCTCGCCATCAAGGTAGTAACCGTGGCCACCACCGCTGCCGAAATCGGTGGGTTCATGAATAGAGCCGTAAGTCATTCCTCCTGAGTCATTTCCATCGCTGCCTCTGCCGCCGTAGCCGCCGCCGGAAGGATAATAAAAATCATATCCGCCGGCACCTGTGCCGGTTTCATTCGGATAGCCTCGTCCATCGAGATCGATCATGCCGCCTACGCCAATCATCGCGTCGTTGACAACGCTGAAGTCGAGCGCCGTGGCGTTCGGATCATGGGAGATGAGCCCTCCGCTTTGAACGTCAAGACTGATCAGAGCGACACCAGGCTCCGGGAAAGCCATTCCTGCATTCGCAACGTCGAGTTCAAACTGGGGAGTGCTGCCGAGCGGCGTGACCCATTGCTGGGCGAGGCCATTGTTGTTGATCGCCACGACACCGTAAGAAGCCGCGTCGAGTTTTGTGTACACCGTACCGGCGCCGCCGTTCTGCAAGCCTTGTCCGCCGTAAGCGGAAGCGGTGCCGCTGAAGTTGTTGGTGGCCATGTAAAGAGCGACGCGTCCGCCGCCGCCCGCGCCGGCGTTGTAATCCGGAATGGCCGCGCTGCCACCGTCTGCCGAAATCGTTCCGGAGCCTGCCAGCGTTCCGCAATCAACCCAGATACTGCCGCCAGAACCTGCGCCGGAGACAGTATTAGAGCTTTGATTGCTGCTTAGTCCATCTGCGGAAAGCGATCCGTTGATCGTGGCAGTGCCCGAGACCGTGAAACGCATCGCGCCACCGCCAGGCTCGCCGTCACGGTAGTAGCAATGGCCACCGCCGCTGCCTGGAGACGTTGGCTCGTGGATTGATCCGTAGGTCAGGCCGGCAGTATCGTCGTTGCCGTTGCTGCCGCGTCCACCGAATCCAGCGCCAGATGGGCGGTAGAAATCGTAGCCACCCGCCCCCGGGCCTTTCTCGTTGATGTAGCCCGTACCGTCAGCGGAAATCGTCGAGCCCGAATCAACGGATAGCGATCCGGCTGTGAAGGTCACGCCTATTCCCGCCCAGAGCCCTCCGACCTGGGCCGTGTTGTCCTTGGTCTTGCAGACAATGAACGAGTTGCCGGTAACCGAGATGCCGCTCGTGACATTGACTGTCGAGCCACCGTCGATCGTCAGCACTGCGCCGCTCTGCACGGTCAGGCTGTTCATGTTGTAAGTGTTCTCGGTCCAGTTTGTGTTGGTCGAGATGACCGTATCCTGGGCCTGAACAGAATAGACGGTTAGAAAACTGAAGGCGAGGAGCGCCGGAAACGGGCGCCTCCGCATGAAATCGCGACAAAGCGCCAGACACTCCCGGACAGCACCCATGATGGGCCTCCTGAACAATTGAGGACTATGGGCAGGATTCTGCACGCTTTACGTGCAGGCGGCAAGGAGTATCGGGTCTTCGAAGAAATCAGGCGATGGACTGCATTTGGACGAGCCGAGCGTAGAGCCCGCCTTGCTCGACCAGGATTTCGTGGCGCCCGTCTTCGACGATTTGACCTTCGTCGAAAACCAGAATCCGGTCCGCGTTGCTAATGGTGCTGAGGCGGTGGGCGATCACGAAAGCTGTGCGTCCTTGAAGAAGGGTCTCAAGGGCGCTTTGAATCTGGCGCTCGGATTCGCTGTCCAGCGCGCTGGTGGCCTCGTCGAGCAGAAGCAGACGGGGTTTGCGGAGAATTGCCCGCGCAATAGACAGGCGTTGCTTCTGGCCTCCAGACAGCCTAACTCCACTAGAACCAATGGATGAGTCAAAGCCGTCCGGCATCGCTTCGATGAAGTCGAGCGCATTGGCGTCGCGGGCTGCCGCGCGAAGGTCGTCCTCACTGACGTGCTCGAGTCCGTGAGAGAGATTCTCCCGGACCGTGCCGTTGAAGAGGAACGTGTCCTGGGTCACGATGCCGATCTGCCTGCGGAAACTGCGAATGTCGATCTCTGTCAGTGGCCGGCCGTCGACGAGAATGCGTCCCTGGATGGGCTGGTAGAGGCCGAGGATGAGCTTCACCAGTGTCGTCTTCCCGCCGCCGCTCGCGCCGACTAGAGCGATGGTCTGCTGCGGGTCCACCTTGAGGTCGAGGTTCTTCAGAACGGGACGATCGGTACCCGGATAGGTAAACCAGACATCCTGGAACTCGATCTCGCCGACAAGCGGTCCGATCTCGGGCTTTCCATCGTTTTCTTCCAGATCGGGGACGGAGAGGATTTCGTTGATGGATTTCACCGCTTCGTTCGATTCGTAGACGGCAATCATCTGGGCCATGATTCCCGAGAGACCGCCGATCGTCATGCCGACGAGCGAAAGGAACATGACCACTTCGCCGATGCTCATGCGGTTGGTGATGACCAGGATGGCACCAACGCCCACAACTGCGATGGTGATGAGTTGAGAGGAGGCCCAGATTTGAGATTGAAGGATGTTCGTCAGCCAGTCGGCTCCGATGCCACGGTTGCGGAGTGACTCCAGTCGCCGGTTGATGCGATCGAGATCGTGGGCCTCTGTGGCGTGGGCGCGTGTGACGGGCAGCATCGAGAGCATCTCGCTGACTTCGGCGTTCAGCTTCTCCTGTTCCTTGCGGAGGGACTCGAATTCCTGCGCAATCCGGCGGCGCAAGATGCGGTTTTGCACATAAACCACAGGCAGAAACGCCAGTACGACGAAGAGGAAGTAGGGCTCCGTCACCACGATGATGACGAGCGCCGCAACGACCGTCAAAACCGCCAATGCGAGCGGATCGATCAGCAATTTGCCGAAGTTGTCGAGGCGCTCGACGTCCTGCATGACCTTGCTGTGAAGGCGTCCGGGCGATTCGCGATCGTGATACGAGAAGGCCAATTGCTGGATTCGTGTGCAGAGCCGAGCGCGCAATCGTAAGGCAACGTCCCGGCGCACGGCGCAATAAAGCCGCGCAAAGAGCGGATGAACCGCCACATTCATGAGCAGCATGGCCGCCATTCCAAGCAGGCAAAGCCCGACACCCACAAGGTCCCGGGCGGGGATCACGGTATCGATGATGTAGCGTGTATAGACGGGGATGAGAACAACCGGCGAGTGCTTAACGATCGCAAGACCAAGCGCCAGCAGGACGCGCCACTTCGCGTGACGGAATTCGTCAAGATAGACCAGAACGGGGAAACGTTTGCGGTAAGCGGTTGCTGCGCTCATCAGGCATCCACCGAGAAAGAGGATGGTCCCGATGTGATGCCCTGAGAGGAGTTGCGTGCAAGAAGTTTCCCGGAGTGCATGGTCCAAAAGGGCGTCCGTTCTTGTCATTGGAGGAAGGGATGGGGGCTCGGGGGGCTCGGGGGGCTCGGGGGGCTCGGATAGCGTGCTCGAACTCGTACTCGAACTCGTACTCGACATATTGCAATTGACCACTTCAATGAGGGATACGTTGCTGGAGCGGGATCTCTCAGCCAATCATGTCGAAGGGGAACCGGCATGGGAAGCGTTGGAAGAACACCGGCATTCGATCACGAGCGACTGGATGTCTATCGAGTGTCCCTGGAATTCACAGGCTGGGCCTGGAAGTTGTGTGGCGGACTGACTGGCCAGGATCGGCACGCGCGGGATCAATTGCTGCGCGCTTCTCAGTCAATTCCTCTGAATATTGCAGAGGGTAATGGCAAACTCCCCTCTCCGGATCGGATTCGATTTCAGCGAATCGCGCTAGGATCGGCACTGGAGTGCGCGGCGATCCTGGATGTGCTCAAGGTCTGCGGCAGTATCCAAGAGACCCGGGCAACGGAGGGGAAGATAATGCTGTCCCGAATAGTCGCGATGCTGACCAAGATGACTTCGCAATGCGGGATCCGTGTACGAGAGCACCAGGAGTCAGGATACGGACTAGTCGAGGATGATCCGGTAGAATTAGGATACTGAGCGAGTACGAGTTCGAGTACGTGTACGAGTGCGAGGGATCCCGGTGGCGGTGCACTCGTACTCGCCCCCTCTGATTTGCGTTGTCGCTGCGGGAAGAGGCGTCATAGATTGTTGGAGTCACTGGGAATCGGTTATCGCAGGGACGGATAGATCATCTTTGCCCGGAGAGATTCGATGGGACTTGAAGTCTGCAAGAACCACCCCGGCCGCAAGGCGGTTGGGATTTGTGCAACGTGCCATGTTCCAATCTGCCAGGAGTGCGCGGTGAAATCGCCGGCGGCGCCGAAGCAGGTTTTCTGCTCGAAGGAACACATGCAGCAGTTCATCTCCTTCGAGGAATCCGGCCGCGGGAATATCCCGAAGCTGCCAGGAAGAAGCCTGGTGAAGCGCATCCTCTCTATGATCATCGCACTGGTCGTGATCGCGGCGATCCTCCACGTGATGGGGTGGATTCCGAAGCTGATTCCGCTTCCATTCTACGATATGTTCTGATGCAGGAAAACACCACCATCGGCGAATTGGGCGAACAGGGCTTTCTTGACCTGTTTCGCGACCGATTTGCGGAGCACACAAGCGGACTGGTGCTGGGGACGGGTGACGATGTGGCGATCACACCGGAGCCGGAGTCGGGACGGCGCTTTGTGTGGACCGTCGATACGATGGTGGAGAACACGCATTTCCGTTTCTGGGACGATGTCTCTCCCCGAGTCATTGCGGCGAAACTGGCCGCCAGCAATCTGAGCGACCTGGCCAGCAAAGGCGCGCGGCCGTTATACGCGCTGCTTTCGCTGGGTGTGCCGTCGGCGACGCGTGTTTCTGATCTGGAGAGATTCTACGATGGCCTGGATGAAATGCTCCTCCGCTTCGGAGCCCGGCTGATCGGGGGGGATACGGTTCGGGCAGACTCGTGGGCGCTGACGTTGACCTTGGTTGGCGATCTGAATACAGACGCGACGGTGGCCAGTCGGGATCGCGCAACACCGGGGCAAAACATCTACGTCACCGGATGTCCCGGGGAGTCGGGCGCCGGATTCCTGGTGCTGGAGAGCGACCAGCAGGGGTGGCGGGAACGTTTCGCGGACCTTGTCGGGCGTCATCTCTCCCCCACCCCGCGCGTCGGCGAGGGTCAGGCACTGGTGGCGCAATTCGATGATCTGGCGATGCTGGATGTCAGCGATGGGATCGTGACGGATTCGGCCCGAATCGTCCGCGCCAGCGGCGTGCGCCTGGCGCTGGAACTGGAGCGCCTTCCTATCTCGGCTAAATTGCAGGAATTCGCCACTGAGGCCGAAAACGATGCGCTAGGGCTTTTTCTGCATGGCGGCGAGGACTACGAATTGCTATTCATGACGGCAGCGGATGAATCGTCTGTCCGCGCGGCTTGCGGCGGCACTCCGGTTCATCGAATCGGCCGGGTCGAAGCAGGCAGCGGCCTGATACTATGCGACAAGAACGGCCGCGAACACCCCATTGAGCAAAGAGGATTTGAGCATTTCGCATGAGCGACGACCTGACCATCGAGACGCTGGATCTGCTGCAGGCAGACCTGGATGACGAGTCGCCGGAGGTTCTGGCGGCGGCGTGCGAGGCGTTGCTGGCGGCGGGTGCGCTGGATGTCGTCTGTCTGCCGATGACCATGAAGAAAGGTCGCCTTGGAACGCGGCTGGAGGTACTCGCACAACCGCAGGATTCCGCTCGCTTGATTCGAATGATGCTGACGGAGACGTCAACACTCGGAGTGCGTCGTCTGCCCGTGGAGCGCACCGCCATGGCGCGCCGATTCGCGGAAGTTGAAGTGTTCGGCGAATCGGTCCGCGTGAAAGTCGCGTTGTTGGATGGGAAACCACTGAAGGCCAAACCGGAATTTGACGATTGCCGCCGAATCGCAGGAGCCACAGGCCAGCCGGTACGCACAGTCCTGGCGGCTGCCCAGGAAGCCATTCGCCGTGCCGGTCTTCTGGATGGATCGTGAGGTGCCCGGATGAACCAGAGGCACCTGTCTCAAATTGTCGCTGACGTTTATCGCCTGTTTCTCCTGACAGTCCTTACGTTCCTGATCTCCGCGATCGCGTTCGCGGCGAATCCAATCGGACTTGCGGATGATGGCCAGCCCTTGCGATGGGCGCCGGGGAGTCCAATCGTCCTGCGCCTGGATCAAGGGACGCTTGGACTCATGACCAATGAAGAGGCAGAGCAACTCGTGCGTGATGCGACCGCTGCATGGTCGGAGCACGCGGAGTTGAACATTCAGTTTGAAATCGGCAAGAAGCTCGGACGCGACGTGACGGTGGATGACTTAGCGGAGTATGGACCGGGCGTGCTGCAAGGCTACAACTCAGTGATCTTCGACGATGATGGTTCGATCCTCCAGGCACTAGGGTATTCGTCCGGAGTCGTCGGATTGTCTGGTATTGAAAATGCCGACGCCGCTGGCCGCATCACGGAATCCTACGTGATTCTCAACGGCACTGCGATGGATGGTATCAGTGAAGCCGGCAACATCGAGGTCTCGCGCGAGGAGTTTCTGTCGATCATCGTCCACGAGTTGGGACACCTGCTGGGACTCGGACATTCCGATCTGAACGGCACTGCCGCCGGATTCGATATGGAGATCCCCGGTTACGGCGTTCCGCCAAGAGAATCGATCGAGACAATGTACTCCTACCTGACGGCCTACGGGGCGACTCCGGAATTGGACGACCTTGCGTATCTTGCCCAACTCTATCCGGCGGATGCCCCGACATCGGCGACGCTGTTCGGCAACGTGACGAACATCGACGGAGCCGGCGTGCCGGGAATTCACATCTCTGCCCGCAGTGAGTCCGATCCATTCTTCGGCGCCGTCGGAACGATCACGGGGGCACGAACGACGCCGGTGATCGGCAGCGCAGGTGCTGGCGAGTTCGTTCTGGCAGGTCTGACACCAGGACATGGGTATTCGCTGGGCGTGACGCAAATCAAGGCGGGGAGTTTCCCGCAATTCGTGTATACGGATTACCTGAATGTGGTCGGCACGCCGGTGTTGGGACTCTATCCTGGTCCCGACGAATATTTGAGCGATCCGGAAACGGAATTGGACACGGGAGCTCTGCCGATCTTTCTCGTCGGGCAGCCGGGCGAGATGGTCGGCCCCATCGAGTTATTGATGAATAACGTCGCGCGGGAGCGGCAAATCACGCAAACGGTCGCGAAGCTGGCTGATATTCATACTACGCCGACGGCGCAGTCTGTGCCGTATCCGGTCCTGATCGAAGGCAGCGTCTTCACGTCGGACCAGGGCGAGATCATCATCACAACGCCGGCGGGGGCCGTGGATGACATCGAAGACTACTATCACATTGTGATCCCGGAAAATCGGCGTGCGCGGTTCATCCTGGAGGGCCAATCGGGCGGCGCGCTTACAGATTTGGACCTGTATCTCTTCCGTCCAGATTCCGGTGCACTGGCACGCTGGAGTGCAACCACCGGCAGTCGCGAGGTCACGTTCCTCTGGAACATCCCGGGCGAGTTGTTGATCGGCGTCTCGAGCTATGATCCCGGCAATGTGCCGGAGGAAACGCCGTTTCGACTATGGATCACGGACACCGAACCTGTTCGGAGCGGCCTGACGATTGCGGCGTTGGAAGACGCAACTCTCGGACAACGTGAGCTGATTCCGCTGGAGGTCGTGAACGCGGATCGCAATGAAGATGGCGTGATCGATGGCGCGGATGTGATTCTGCAGACGATCGATCCGGCAAAGCCTCAACGGGTTCCGCAGTGAGATGATTGAGATCACCGACGAGTTCCTGGCAACGCTGCCGACCAGCCCCGGCGTGTACCTGATGAAGGACAAGGCCGACAAGATCATCTATGTTGGCAAGGCACTGAATCTGCGCTCTCGCGTGCGATCGTATTTCCGCGAGGCCGGCGATGAGCGATTCACGGTGCCGTTCATCCGACGGCGCGTCGCTTCCATCGAGACGATCCTGACGGACTCCGAAAAAGAAGCGCTGCTGCTGGAGAACACACTGATCAAGCGCCACAAGCCGCGCTACAATGTGAAGCTGCGCGACGATAAGACTTACATCTCACTCCGGCTGGATGTCGCACACAAATGGCCGCGCTTGCATCGAGCACGAAAGCGCAAGCGCGGTGACAAGGCATTGTACTTCGGTCCTTATTCGAGCAGCAAATCGGTGAACGAGACGATACGCTTTCTGCAGCGCCTGTTCCCGATTCGGTCGTGTTCGGATCGAGAGTTGGAAGGCCGCGTTCGGCCGTGCATCCTGCACCAGATCGATCGTTGCAGTGCTCCGTGCGTGGGGTTGGTCACACCGGAGCAGTACGAGAAATACGTCGAGAAGACACTGCTCTTTCTGCGCGGGCAGAAGAAGGAAGTCGTCGATCTGCTGAACGAGAAGATGGCCGAGTACAGCGAGGAGTTGCTTTTCGAAAAGGCTGCGATGGTGCGCGACAAGCTGCGTGCTCTGGAGCTGACGGCCGAGGAAGAGAAGGTCCACAGCCACAGAACGTTCGAGCAGGACGTCATCGCAATGTGTCGGCGCGGCGGAAAGATCGCCGCGGCGGTGTTGCACTTCCGGCGCGGGAAACTCGTAGATGTGCGCACGTATCACTTCCCGGATCACGATCTGGAAGACGCGGAGGTCATGGAGGACTTCCTGTCTCGATTCTACGAGCCCCCGCGTGTTGTGCCGTCGGCCATACTAGTCTCGGCGATGCCGATGAACGAGGACTTGCTGAGGCCGATGCTTGAGGAACAGCGAGAGGGTCCTGTCGAAATCCGACAACCCCAGCGCGGCGAGAAGCGGCGCATGATGGAGATGGCGGCACAGAATGCCGAGGCGGCACTCGAACGCGCGCTGACTGGTCAGAAGACGATGGAGGAGACGCTCGCGAACCTGCAATCGGCACTGCATCTCGAGAAGTCACCGCGGCTGATCCAATGCTTCGATATTTCCAATCTGCAAGGCAGCTTCCCTGTCGGGTCGATGGTGACCTTCCGCGATACGGAGCCGGAGAAGAGTCGCTATAAGCGGTTCCGCATCAAGACCGTCGAGGGGCAGAATGACTTCGCGATGATGGACGAAGTCCTGCGCCGCCAGTACGGGCGATTGAAACGCGAGGAGGGGGAATTTCCCGACCTCGTCATCATCGACGGCGGTATCGGGCAATTGAACGTGGCGCGGGAGGTGTTCGCCGACCTTGGGCTGACAAAGGACGTCCCGGTGGTGGGGCTGGCGAAGGCACGGCTGAAATCTCGCGACGGAGAACAGGTGCGGACCGAAGAGCGAATCTTCCTGCCCGGCCGCAAGAATCCCGTCACATTCCGGCGCGCGGACCCGGCGCTCCATCTGATCGAACGAATCCGGGACGAGACGCACCGGTTCGCCGTAACGTACCACCGCCTGCTGCGGTCGCGGCGGGCTCTGCGGACGGGTCTGGAGGACATCCCCGGGGTCGGTCCGAAACGTCGCGGGTTGCTGCTGAAGCGCTTCGGCAGCCTGGCGAAGATCCGCGCCGCGAGCGTAGAAGAACTGGCTGGCGTGGACGGAATTCCACCACCGATTGCCGAAGCGGTGTACCTGTTCCTGCACCCGGAAGATTCCGGGGATTAGGCCTTGACTTGCCCGCAGTCCCTCCCCAAATTGCTGCCCCTGCCGCAACGGAGAGGTGGCCGAGCGGCTGAAGGCAACGGTTTGCTAAACCGTCGTAGGGGGATTACCTCTACCGCGGGTTCGAATCCCGCCCTCTCCGCCATATACAATACTGAAACCGTTGCACTTACAGCCTTCAAAAAAACGGTTTTGGGACCAAGTGGGACCATACAATGGAAGAAGCCCCTGGGAACAGGGGCTTTTCTCGTTTTAGCTCGTGATTATTTGCCGCCGTCTTCGCCTTACGCCGCTTTCACCGTCGCGTAAGGAACCGGGGGCATACCAACCTTGACATTCGGTGATTCTGTGGCTTGCATATTTGCCAAGACACCTTTTGATGGGGCAAGTGATAGAGGAGGGCAGCGCTGAAAATTGCCGAGACGAGTCTATCAGATACGATGCCACGCGATAGACTGACCTAACTGACAGTCGATCCCAATAGTGACCCCGGTCAGCATTAGTTTCGTATGCCTAACCCAAAGCAGGAGAAGAGTAGTGCAAAGCGAATCCGACAGGGCTGAATACGATCTAGCCACCAAGGGCTTGGACACCTTGAAGAGATTGCTCAACGAGTTCCCGGAATCTGGGGAGCCCGCGCAGTTCAAATTGTGGCACAGATCGTTGTTCGCGATGGTTGAGTATATCTTCGGTCCTCGTTCGACGGAACTTGATGATCTGAAGACGATGGAACTGCCTTGTTACTGTCCTCCAAGGTCCACCGAGGACTCAATGTACTATGAAGAGGACTTGGCAAAAGCAAGAACCTACATTCAGGAGCTCGTCAACGTACAGGAATACAAGATTCGGCTGTTTGCTCCGAGTACCCCTGAAAGGGCATCCTTTCCGGAAACTGCCACTGCACTTACTAGCGATGTCTTCATTGTCCACGGTCACGACAACGCTCCGAAGGAGGAAGTCGCCCGCTTTCTTGAAAAAGGTGGACTCAACGCTATCATCCTTCACGAAAAACCGAACGAAGGTAAGACCATAATCGAAAAGTTCGAGTCCAACACGGAAACAGCCTGCTTCGCTGTAATACTGCTTACCCCCGATGACGTTGGTCTGTCCAAGAAGGAGTACGATGCCAAGCCCGATAAGAACAACCCAGCGATGAATTCACGTGCCAGGCAGAATGTCGTCTTCGAGTTCGGCTACTTCGTCGGGAAGCTGGGCAGGAGCCGCGTTTGCCCCTTGCTCGTCGATGGAGTCGAGAAGCCATCCGACATTGACGGCGTCGGATACGTCTCGCTTACGAGTGGTTGGAGAAGACTCCTTGCAAGGGAGATTGCTGCCGCAGGGGTTCCATTCAACTCCGATAGAGCATTGGGCGTGAGGGAATCCTAGTCTGATTCGCCTGAACTGGAGTAAGCTATGCCAATGGTTGCATTGATCGACGGCGAGAACCTCACCTTTCGTTATCAGGCGATGCTTGAGGCTGAGGACGGGGACGTGCAGTATACACCATTTCCATACGTTCATCACATTCGGGACTCCTACGTTTGGTGCAATGGACTGATTCCGCCAATGCGTGTGTCAAGAGACCCCTTCCTTCGGGTTTCCTATTTCACGTCCACAAAGCAGCACAAGGTTTCGGAATTGAATCAGACGATAGCAGAACGTCATCAATGCTCCCCGGGGTGGGACGGCTGCGTGGTCCCACGAGTCTTCATCAAGAACCAACAGGACAAGAAGACGAAAGCGATCGACATCGCCATCTGCATTGAAGCGATGCACTACATCAAAACGCAACGCTGTGAAGACATTGTCTTGGTTTCAGGAGATGGTGACTACATCCCCCTAATCAAGGAGCTGATGCGAAACGGAATCCGCGTCCACTGCCGCGCTCTTTCCAGCGGCTGCAAAGAGGAATTGAAGTTCGTTTCTGACAGCTTCGAATACCTTGATTCCGCCCTCTTCCAGAATGCCGAGAACAAGGGGGTACGTTGATTATGAGTCGAGGCGTTGTACTTATCGACGGTGACTACCTTCTGTCAAACTACGAGAAAATGAAGAATGACGGTTGGATCCGTGCCAGCGAGACCGTACATCACCCCGGCGAAGTTGTGTGGCACAGGGAGCTGTCTAGCATTGCCAATCGCTTGCGCGTGGAGTATTACGTACATACGGGAAAGGGGAAGTGTGAGGTGATGCGGGACTGCATCGCAGAGAGATGCATCTACGGAAAAAACGCGACATCCACGGCAACACCCATAGTGACTTGCTCTCCGATCAAGAGCACTGCGATTGATTTCTGTGTAAATGCGCTTCGCTATGCTCTCGAAAACATCTGCACCGACATAGTGCTTGTATCGGGAGACCCCGATTACCTGCCGTTGATGGAAGAACTCAAACGCTTGGGGATGCGCGTTCACGCTCGGTTCTTCGATTGCGGGACGATTGACCCACGCTTTCACTCCATTCCCGATACATTCACTCCGCTGGAGCGGATTCTCTTCAGCGGAAGTCCACTGCCCCAAAAGTAGGGACGCAGGACGTAATTGGGCGCACTTCTGGCAGTAGCCACCTCGGAGGGTGAGGAACTCAGTCAAAAGCGATTCTGACAGCAGAGAAGGCTCCCAAGCCGGAGGGCGTTTAGCTTGGGAGCCCCAAGAGGGCGTTTGCCCGGTGCAGTAGGACTGCTATCAACCCTTCTGCTTTGATTTACGAAGAAGGTCTTCGTCTGACAGGTCTGCCTTCGCCAGCACAGGCACCTTGGTAATAAATTCGCGCATCTTAGCTATGATGCTCTCCCCTTTTCTGTGCTAACGGGGATGTTAGCTTTTCGCGGTTTGGGGCCGACCAGGGATGTGCCCGAGTCGGCCGACTTCCGCCGGAACATGGTTCCCGAGGGTACCGCGCGACCACACTTCGTTGTAGTCCTTGCATCGGGCTTCCACCTTCCCCCGCGCATCTGCCAGCGATAAGAATCAGTGGATGTTCAAGGACTTCCCCCTCAGGTGTTGCCAATATCCCAGATGACTGGCGGTCGGTACGGAATTCGTAGAAGCTCATCACATCAAATCTTTTGACACGAGTGAAGTAACGGATGGATACTCCAGCGCCATGGGAATTGGCGAGAGCGACTGACCTGCTTTGAAAGCGAGGAGTGGGGACCAGAACTCTGTGAATACATGACTTAGGCGCATCTCTGATGTGCTGTTGGTGGAGAAAGCCTCGGTGACTTGGTGTGGGAGAAACGTTTCATGCTCACGATGAGTGACGTGGCAAAGCTCTGCGGTGTTTCCCGGCAGACTGTCCACGCCGTGATCAATAACAAGCCCGGCGTCTCCGAGAAGACGCGCCAGAAGATTTTGCGCGTTGTGAAGGAGCACAATTATCGCCCGAACAAACTAGCGGCTGCATTGAACACGAAGTCCATGCGACTTGTGGGTGTGACGATCCTGAATATCCGCAACCCGTTCTTCGCGGATCTGATCCAAGGCATCAATCGGGTCCTGAAGAGCAGTGACTACCACCTGATGGTTTTCGAGGTCAGCACGAAGGATGAAGAGGAAGAAGCTATCGAGACTCTGCTCGCCTACCAGGTGACCGGCATCATCTGCTCGCCCTTCCAGGACCCTTCACGGACCGGACATCTCGAGGCAGTGCAGAAGCGCGGAATCCCGCTAGTGTCGATCGGTCCGGTCAGCGGACTCGGCACACACCACGTAGAGGCCGAACCTTTCGAGGTCGGCGCACAGGCGGCCCAGCACCTGATCGACATGGGGCATCAGAGGATCGCGTACCTCGAGGGACCAATGACTGTCATTTCTACTCAGGAACGCACTCTGGGATTCGTAACGACGCTCAGGAAGGCGGGGCACACGGTTGCCGAAGTTAACGTCGTTGCGTGCGGAGATACTTCCGATGATGGAAGGCGCGCAGCGATGGAACTGCTGAACCAGAGTTCGAGTTCACGCCCCACGGCGATCGCCTGCTTCAACGATATGGTTGCTCTTGGCGTTTACGAAGCCGCCGCGGCCCTGCAGCTCAAGATACCGAGGGATGTCAGTGTCACCGGCTGCGACGATATTCAGCTCGCCCCGCTTCTGGGTCCACCGCTCAGTACGGTTCGCATTCCGATCATCGAAATGGGCGAGACCGCCGCTTCCATGTTGCTGTCGCAGGTCGGTGTTGAAACGCCGCCGACTGTATACTCGACACAGAAATTCCGTCCAGAGTTCATCGTGCGCGAGTCGGTAAAGCGCATTAAGAGCTGACTACTTCATCAGCCAGCCGATCAATCCATACTCATCGTTCCAGATCGATTTTAACTCCCAGGCATTGAGTTCTTCCAGACGCACGGCGCCATTGCTTGAGAACACCTCGACGCCCAGTGCCTCGGGCGACGGGAAGATCAGCGAGGTCAACACCGTTGCGCCGTCGTCTACGAAGACCTCGACTGAGAGTTGATCCACAAAGATATGGATTCGAATGGAGTTGCCGGAGGTTTCTACGGGGCCACGCGAGACGATGTTGAAGTTCGGGATCTCAACACCGTTCGCGTTGGCGCGATTTACGTAGATCTCCGAGGAAGCTTCGTCGAAGCCAACGACTAGTTGCTTTCCATCACCGATGCACAAGTTGAGTCCGTAGTGGCCAGTTCGGGTAGTTGTCAGGCGGAAAGTCGCGTCGATCTCATAGGTATTCCGAGACGGTGAGAATCCCGAGATGGGACTCGTTCCGTTCAGCAATATGTTCTCGATGTGCACGCGATCTTTGCGCAGTGTCTTCAACTCCTCGATCGGTTGCTGCAGGATCTGGAATCCCTGAGTCTCCGACGTGACCAAGCGCAATTCACGGGGAATCGAGTGCGCCGTGCTCCCGCCCCACGTTGTCGGGATGCTGTTTGCGTAGTCCCAGCAATTCATCCACGCGATCCAGATCGTTCGGTCTTCCGTTCCGTCGAAATCTCGGAACGTCTTCGTTGCATAGAAGTCGTTTCCCCAATCGGCCCAGTACGTTTGCTCGCGATCCGTCTGCAGCTTTGTGTCGCTGAATCGAATCTCGTCCAGCAGAATGTGCCCCCAGCCGCCTTCCGCATCATCGATCGCACGAATGCAGGCCGTTTTGCCAATCAGGTCTCGAACGTCCCATCCTCTCCAACGCAGCGATTCCGACTCCGGTCCGGGGATCGAGCGCACGATCTCTCCATCGATCAGAAGCTGCAGTTCCGTCTTGTTGGCAAACGCGCCGCCGCCTATCAGGAAATTGACGAAGGGTTTTTCGATTGTGAACTCTCGCGAGGTCATCGTGCCCTTTGTGTCGTCGCCACCGTGGAAGCTGTTTGCCAGGTGGTCGTCGAAGTAGCCGGTCACAGGGTTCTCTGTTGGAAGCGCTCCCCGGGCCGGCGCATCGCCGAAAGCCTCTCCCGTCGTCTTCCAGTCGCCGTACCCTTTCTCGAAATCCTCGAAGACCTCGCCAGGCACGCCGGCACCCTCGTCCAGGAATTTCTTCATCGTCGGATCCAGAACGAACGTGGTCCCAGTGAACTCGCCGACGAAGTATTGGGTCTTGTTGGGGCCAACGCCGCAGATCAAGACCCACTTGAGGTTCTTCGGGTCGCCATCCAGCGGCATCTGCAGCAAGTCCGGTACTTCCCACGCATTCTGCTGCGCGCCGACATTGCCGAACTCGCCCATGTACGTCCAGTCTTTCAGATTGGGGGAGTAGTAGAACTCGAGCTTCTTCTCCGGCGGTCGAGCGATTACCATCACCCAACGCCCGCGAACTTCATCCCAGAAAATCTGTGGATCGCGGAAGTCCTTGCTGGTTGAATCGATAACGGGATTGCCGTCCCAGAATCGGAAGTTGCGGTAGTTCTGGCTGTAAGAGAGGCCCTGGCGCTGGATGCCGGTGGAGTATTCGTGCATCGTGTAGATCGCAACCATGGGCGGAATTCCATTCACGCCGAATCCGCTCGTATTATCCTTATCAACGACAACACAGCCGGAGTAATATCCGAACGACCCATCGTCGCCCAGCATCGCCCAGCCCATGTCGTCCCAGTGCAGGAGATCCGGCGATGTCGCGTGGCCCCACCAGAAGACGTGGTACTTCCCATCATAGAGTAATGGGCCGTCCGGATCGCCGAGCCAACCGGACTGTGCCGAGAAATGGAATTGGGGACGGTACTTCTCTTCGTACATGCCGCGCCTCGCACAAGCCATACTGCCCGCCATCGACAGCAGCATGACCATCCAGAGAACTCTCTTCATCTTCAACCCTCTCATCGATCACCATACTCTCTTATGTGCCTGACGCTGTAAATGTGATTTACTCCTTGGGCATCAGTTGCTGACGAACATCCCCGTGGAAGATCGCGTCCAACTCCCAGACATCCAGCCGATCCAAGGCAATCGGCCCGTACGGGCTTGAAATTCGCAAGTCGATCATTCCACCGGGCGATACCGGATTGATGATCCGAGTCGCGATCGTTCTATAATTCAGGTACACTTCGACAACCGATCTGTCCACGAAGACATGCAGCCGCATGGCTGAGGAACGCTCTTCCGCACCGAACTTGTAGATGGTTCCACCGACCAGCAATTCCTTGCGGGGATGATCGACAACGATAGAGAGATCCCGAGTAGCCAACTCAATTCGCGCATCGTCGGGTGCATCGTATTCCAGAAGGAGTTCCTGGTTTGCCGAGGCGATTCCTCTGAAAGTCTCTGCGCCATCCACTACCATCCGTCCAAATGACCGAGAGTTGCGGCGTAGTGCACTCAGTTCCGCGACGGGCGCCATGGAGAGTTTGCCGTCAGCGCACAGTCTGAGTTCACGCGGCAGCGCCAGGACACCGTTCCATCCTTCGCCCTCGTCGAAGCCACGAACCCAGGCCCACATGATGCGACGCCCCTGAGAATCCAGAAACACGTTTGGTGCGAAGAAGTTGCGACTCACATCCAGCGCGCTGGATGTTTCCACCTTGAAGGTCAAGGACTCCAG
Source organism: bacterium (assembly GCA_020444065.1). Taxonomy (NCBI): domain Bacteria; species bacterium. Next base: position 774,118 of record JAHLLQ010000001.1, read on the forward strand.
ATTGAAATCGCCCACGTAGTACTCATTCACCGCAGGCGGAGTAATTGTCAGGATGAACTTCCCGCCCACCTGAAAGAAGCACGGCACTTCGATGTTATGCACGTTCGGGTCGGGATGCTCAAAGAGAATGCCACAGTACTTCCAATTCAGCAAATCGGGCGTAGTGGCCTCGTACAAGGTCACAACGCCTCTGTGCTTGCCATCGGGCTTCTGAATATTGCCCGCCAGCACGCAGAACTGCCGCCCAGCGACCGAAAAGAACGCCGGGTCGCGCCACTCGTAGACCTGAAGGCCATTGTGGATTTCCGGTGTCATGATCGGGTTTGCCGAGTGGCGTTTCCAGCGGATGAGATCATCGTCCAATGGCACCGCCACCATTTGCTCGGCGTATTCACGTGGAGTCCGATCGTTCTTGATCGATGTATAGAACAACATCGGACGACCATCCGGATCGAAGACGATACTGCCCGACCACACTCCTTCTTCACTGTAGTTCTCATCCGGTCCCAAGGCGATAGGCAGATGTTCCCACGAGACCAGGTCCCGGCTGCGCGCGTGGCCCCAGTGCATGTTCCCCCACACGTCGCCGAATGGATTGAACTGGTAGAAGATATGGTACCACCCCTTGTAGTAGACAGGACCATTCGGGTCGTTCATCCAGTTCGCGGGCGAGTGCACATGGTACACGGGACGAGCCAACTTGCTCTCTGCATTTGGCAGTGCAGCAAGAACGCTCTCCAGTGGATTCCGAGATTCGAGACCGGTCATCTCCGCAGACATAGTGCACCTACCCTAGTGGTTTTTGGGATCGAGAGCATCTCTCAGCCCATCGCCCAGCATATTGAAACTGACAACAGTAATCAGTACGGGAATTGCCGGGAGCAGCAGCCATGGGTACTGCACCAGCACTCGGACTTTCTGCGCGTCCTCCAGCAATGTTCCCCAACTGATCATCGGGGGACGAACTCCCAGCCCAAGGAACGACAGCGCCGTTTCACCCAGGATCGTTCCTGGAATCGCGAGCGTCGCGACGACTACGAGGTAGCCTACGCAATTCGGCACGAGATGGCGAACGATGATGTAGGCATGCGAACCGCCGAATGTCTCCGCCGCTTTCACGTAATCCTGTCCGCGATACGAAAGCACCAAGCCGCGGATCTGACGCGCCAGTCCGCCCCATCCGATGAGCGATAGTATGATCACAATTCCAAGGTATGTTTGTGTCGGCCCCCAGGTGGCGGGCAATGCGGCTGCCAGGGCAATCCACAATGGAATCGACGGGAAACTCATCAACAACTCGATCGAACGCTGCATCACGTTGTCCAGCCATCCGCCAAAGTAGCCGGATACCGCACCGATCAGCGTCCCAATGATCGTGGTGATCGCGACACCTATGAGACCGATCGTCAGCGATACACGCGCACCGTGGAATATGCGACTCAGCAAGTCGCGCCCGAGTCGATCCGCCCCGATTGGTCGCCAATCGATATCAGGCACGCTGACGAGGTGTCGCTCCGTCGGGATCAGGCCAATGAGCTTGTATGGTTCGCCCTTTGCGAACAGACGGATGGGGTGAGTCGCAGACTGATCGATTGTGTAGACGCGTTCCATCCCGTCCTCGGAAAGCCCCATCTTCAAGTCGTACACGAATGGGCGAGTGAGCTTACCATTGTGGGAGAAATGTGGCATCATCGGCGGCGCGTAGATCCGATCCTTCACAACCGTGTTCGGCGCGACGGGCGACATGAATCCGGCCACGGCGGCCGAGACGTAGAGCAGCACGATGATCACGGCGGAGATACGTGCCAGGCGATTGTGACGAAGCTCCCGCCAAACGCGTTTCCGTCGGCTGATCAAGCCTTCGGCTTCGACCGCAAAGGCTTCGGGATCTTTGTGCATTCGATCAGTCATATCGAATCCTCGGATCCAGAAGTGCCAGCGCGATGTCCGCGAGGAGATTCCCAACGAGCAGCATCGCGCTCATCATCAGAATCAGCGATCCTGCCAGGTACATATCCTGCACCTGCAGCGACTCAAAGAGAAGCAGGCCAGCCGTTGGCAGGTTGAGGACGATCGAGATAATCGCCGAGCCGGAGAGTAGTGACGGCAGGCTCATCCCCATGATCGAGACGATTGGATTGATCGCCATGCGCAGCGCGTGCTTGCCGACGATCTTGCGCCGCGAGAGCCCCTTTGCTCGCGCCATTCGGATATACGGCTGCGACAGAGTATCGATCACCGATCCACGCATGATGCGCATGATGCCGGCGGTTCCATTGATCGCGACAATCGCCGCAGGCACCCACAGGTGCTTCAGTAGATCGAGAACCTTGTGAATCGACCAAGGCGCAAACTCGTACTCGGGCGAGAAGAGGCCGAGGAAGCTGGTGTTCATGACGAAGATGCCAAACACCAACAGGGCCAATGCCACGAGGAACTCCGGCAGGCTCATGCCGATGAAGCTGACAATGCTGATTGCGACATCCTCGCGCTTGAACTTCTTCATCGCCGCCAGAGTCCCCAGAGGGATCGCCAACAAGTACACGAAGATGAAACTCGTTCCTGACAGCAACAGCGTAAAGCCGATGTAACTCCAGATGATGTCTGTTACCGGCTCGTCGTAGATGAAACTCTCACCGAAGTCACCGTGTAGAACGATGCCCGAGACCCACTTGAAGTACTGCACCGGCATCGGCTGGTCCAAACCATAGCGGCGTTCCAATTGCTGCTTCTGCAGAATGGCCGAACCCGTTGCGCCTTGCGCTTCCAGTTCAGCGATCTTCTGATCGATAAAGGTGCCTTCGGGGAGCTGAATGATGATGAAGCTGATCAGCGAGATCGCGAACAGCATCGGAATGAAGACTAGAATCCGCCGGAGGATGTACGTAATCATCGTGTCGCCTCCGCTCGGAAGCCATCGCTCTCACCATCTCCCTTGTAGTCCGGGTCGAAGAAGAACTGCTCGGGGTTACGGTTCGCCGGCTGCACAATAGCCCAGGGACCAATCACGCCGGACTTCGGAATGTTCCGAAGATTGCGCTTCGTCACGACGGGCGCGAACTGGCGACCCGTGGTGCCGATAATCACTGGGCCTTCGCGAAGTTGTATCTCGATCGCATCCAGAACCAGATCGTGACGCTTCTCCTGATCCTTTGTGCGCTTGATCTCGTCGAAGATGTCGACGAGTTCCTTCGTCCAACCCGTCGGCGCCTTCCCCTTGTCGCCGCCGGTGATGTACCACCGCCCCGTCTGGGGATGCCAGTAGTACGCGACCACTGGAAAGACGTATCCCGGGAACGTGAACAAATCCATTTCGCTCATGTGTTGCATGTAGAGATCGAACTCCGCCTCGCGCACGCGACGATCGCGGCGTCCACCAATGTCGCGCTGCAGCAAGACGTTGAGGCCGACGTTCCGCAGCATCCCTTGCACGAGGATCGCCTCGTCCATCGCCAGCGGCCAATCCTGCACGTCGACGATCAGGGTCAGCGGCTTGCCGTCGTACATTCGATAGCCATTCTTGTCCCTCATTGTGAGGCCCGCTTCGTCCAACTTCGCATTTGCCTTGTCGACATTGAACTCGCTCCAGGCCTTTTTCCAGCGCTCCAGTACTTCCTGTCCGCGCGGACTCTGGAAGTGCCACGATTCATCCGTGATCGTCGCGCCGCGAGGCTCCGACAGACCGCCCCAAATCACCTGGTTGATCAGTTCGCGATCGATGGCGTAGGCAATGCCCTCGCGGAGGCACTTGTTCGTCAGCAACTTTGCCCGTTCCGGATCCTTGTTTTCCATGTTCACGACGATTGCGAACAGGGCCCCGGTGCCTTCTTCCCAACGGCGAATCTGGTAGTTACCCTCATCCGCAAATTGCTTGAGCAGCCCATAGTCCTGGCGCGAGACGTAGCGGAATTGTGCGTCGATATTCCCGCTCATGATCATTAGTACGCCGGTCTCGGACGATTGCACTCGCGTGCTCACGACCCGGTCGATGTAGGGCAACTGCCGCCCCAGCTTGTCCACGGTCCAATAGTACGGATTGCGTTCGAAGATGACCCGATCGCTCGTTCCGCTGATGTATGTCAACATCCACGGCCCCAGCGTCGGTCGATTCACATCCGTGATGTCTCCGAACTTGCGATCGAATTCCGTGAAGTCCTCATACTCGTCCGTGTAGTCCGGATGAAACTGCTTCAGATAATGCGCCGGCCGAATCACCGTTTCCGGAACCCAGAAGCCTGTCGCCATCATCACTGGAAGCGTATAGAAGGGCTCCTTGTATTTGAAGACCACTGTGTACAAATCCGGCGTTTCCAACTCCATCAACTCGCCACCCGAATATGCCCACTCCTGTGGCATTTCAGAGGTCCGATCATCCGTGGCGACATCCCACCAGAATGCAATGTCTGAACTGTCGAACGGTTCGCCGTCGCTCCATCGAACGCCCTTGCGCAGATGAAACGTGATTTCATTACCGGCATCGTTGAATTCCCAGGAGGTCGCGATTCCGGGGATGATATCCGTTGTCTCCGGATTCCAGCGCGTCAATCCCCAGTAGTTATTGATCAACCGAAACGTCGGGAAGTCAGGATACAGGTGGAACCGCCGCCAGGTGCCCCCATACAGCCCCGGCGTTTCGACGGGCTCTACGATGCGGGGATCTTCCGGGAGGCGGTCTTCAAGCGGCGGAAGTTCGCCCGCGGCCACCTCCTTTGCCAAGAGGGGCGATTCCTTCAGTTGCAGGTTCTCTTCCCGACTGATATCGGCGTAGCTCGAATCGCCTTCGCTCTTCGGCTGGCAGCCGCCGAGCATGACTGCCAGCGCAATCGTCACAAGCAGGATGCTGAATCTCGCGGCCATCACGATTGGCCTCCCCGTCCCGCGAGATTCAGTTCCTCTGCATGGAAACAAGCAGCCTTTCGGCCCATCGCGATCTCGCGCAGGTCGGGCACGCGTGCTTCGCACTCCTTCGTCGCGTAAGGACAGCGCTGGCGGAAATCACATCCACTGTCTGACCTCGCCGGATCGGAGAACAGCGTCTCCTTCTTCTGTGGGTCTGTGCGCTGCGCGGGTGTGGCCACCGGAATCGACTTCAGCAGCATCTCCGTGTACGGGTGCTTCGGGTTGCTGTAGACATGGTCGCGGGGACCTTCCTCAACGATGCGTCCCAGGTACATTACTGCAATGCGATCGCTCATGTAGCGCACAACATCCAGGTTGTGGGCAATGAACAGGTACGTCAGTCCCCACTTGCTCTTCAGGTCTTTCAGAAGATTTAGAATCTGGGACTGCACGGAAACATCGAGAGCCGATACCGGCTCGTCGAGAATCAAAAGCTTCGGATTCAGAGCGATCGCGCGGGCAATGCCGATGCGTTGACGCTGGCCGCCGGAGAAGGCATGCGGATAGCGATTTGCATAAGACGCCCGCAGCCCCACTGCCTCAATCAACTCCTCGACGCGCTTATCGATCTCCTCCTTCGTCATTCCCCCCTGCAGTTTCAGCGGCTCGCCAACGATGTCTCGAATCGTCAGCAGCGGGTTCATTGAACTCGTCGGATCCTGAAAGACCATCTGGATGAAGCGGCGGTACGGCTTCAATTCACGTCGCGTCGCGTGCGAGTAGAGCACTTCGCTGCCGTTGAATCGTGCGATGACTTTTCCATCCGTCGGCGCAAGAATTCGAAGCAGCGTCTGGACGAGTGTCGACTTCCCACAGCCACTCTCCCCCACCAGGCCAAGCGTTTCACCCTCGCGAATCTGCAACGACACGTCATCCACGGCGCGAACATGCCCGATCGTGCGCCGAAAGATACCCTTTGTAACAGGGAACCACATCCGCAGATTCTGCGTTTCAAGAATCGGGGGCCGCTCGCCTTCGCTCATGAGTCGCCTCCGTGGGCAGGGTCGCTCAGCCAACAGGCAACGCTGTGGCCGTCGCCCATTTCAAACTTGGGCGGCATCGTCGTGCACTGCTCCATCTCAAGAGGGCAGCGACCACGGAAGGGGCAGCCTTCAGGCGTATGGCTGATGTCCGGGACGACTCCGCGAATGTGCGAGAGCGGCGCATCCGGATCCGAGTCAGGCAGTGGGATGCTCGTGAACAAGCCCATCGTATAGGGATGCTGTGGATTGCGGAAGATCGTATTCGAATCGCCCGATTCAACAATTTTGCCAAGGTACATCACGTGTACTTCATCGGCCATCTCTGCGACGACGCCCATATCGTGCGTGATGATTAGAATGGACATTCTCTTGTCACGTTGCAGCGCGCGGAGCAGGTTCAGCACTTGCGCTTGAATCGTGACATCAAGTGCAGTCGTCGGCTCATCTGCGATGAGCAGGCGTGGTCCGCAGGACAACGCCATCGCGATCAATGCGCGCTGACACATACCGCCGGACATCTGATACGGATACTCGCGAACGCGACGCTCGGGGGCAGGGATTCCAACTTCGGCCAGCAAACTCACTGCGCGATTCCATGCGTCTGCTTTGCTCGTGGATTCGTGAGCGAGAATCATCTCCACGATCTGCTCGCCTATCGTGTATACAGGCGTCAGGGCACTGCGCGCATCCTGCGAAATCAGCGCGATCTCCCCGCCACGTAGTTTCATTAGTTGCTTCGAATCTTCATCGAGTGCAGCCAGATCTTCCGTCGACCCGTCTGAGTGGCAAAACCGAATTGCCCCTCCTGAAATCCGCCCGGGTTCTTCCAAAATGCGCAGAATCGCCATGCCGGTCAGGCTTTTGCCACATCCGCTTTCGCCCAGTAGTGCTACTGTCTTTCCCTCGGGAATGGACAGATCGATCCCGCGCACGGCTTTCACAAAGCCGGTCCGGAGGTCGAAACCGACTTCCAGATTCTCGACACGCAGGATGCATCCATCCTTCTTAGACACGACAGTCCCCCTTGGATTGCTCAAGCAGTTCAGCGCTCAACTTCGGAGTCGCACCGCGCTGCGATGCCACGAAGGCTCCCGTTCGATTCGCAAGACGCAGAGCCTCCTTCGGATCGGCCATGCCCCCTTCGCTCAAGAGCGAGTGAATCATGGATGCCAGGAACGAATCTCCCGCACCAACCGCATCGGCAACCGTGACCTCGATTCCATCGGCCTCGAAGTACTCGCCCGCGTGAACCATAAACGCCCCATCGCCCCCGCGTGTCACAACGAGCGTCTCGATCTTCCACATCTCTGCCAAGCGCTCTGCCACAAGGCGAGGCGCGCCTGCGATTTCAAACCACGCCGCGAGCTCATTCAACTCGGCGACATTCATCTTCACGAAGTGCGAATGCTGCAGTCCAAACTCCACAACCTCCCGATCAGTAAAGGGCGGCCTTAGGTTTACATCGAAGATGCGATAGCGGGCAGCCCGAACTGCCTGCTGAATAGTGGCGCGCGAAATCTCCTCGCGCTGCCCAAGCGTTCCAAACACGAGTGCACGCGCGCTCCGTGTCTCTTCAAGAAGGCGTTCCGTCGCTTCAATCATATCCCATGCGCTCGGCCAAAGGATTTCGTACGTTGGTTCGCCCCCTTTGCCGACCGCCACAACCACAAATCCGGTCTCGTGCTCCGACGAAATCTGCACAAGCCCACAGGGAAACCCGACGCGTTCGAGTCGCCTCAAGACTTCCCGGCCCAACTCGTCGTTCCCCACGGCTGTCACCATCGAACTCTCGACACCGAGCTGGCGCAGATGGATCGCGACATTCAACGGCGCGCCGCCGAGGAAAAGCCCCTCCGGCAGGGCATCCCAAAGCACTTCCCCTACGCAGAGAACATCGCAAGCCACTTCGATCAACCTTCCGATTCAGATAAAACCGTCTTGGAGAAACTAAGAGGAGGCTCCTGCGTGACCATCCGCAGGAGCCCCCGGGCGGATAAAGAAGGCACTATTGCCTGAGCAGATCAATAGACCTCGTACAGTTCCCAATCGGCGATACCGGCCCAAGGAGGCTGAATCGCACCGATCGTAGTTCCATCGGATGAAGCTCCAACCGCGGGCGAGCCACTGCCAGGCGTATAATCGCCGCCGGCCGCATCCACGAAGAGCGGATCCTGGCCTTCGATGTCATTCGCGGCGGCACCCATAGAGTAAACGCCGGTATTATCCATCGGCCAACCGCCGTTCGTGTAATAGAGCGAGTAATCGCCCGACTTGATAATGTCGCCCGAGCCAGGGGAACCGAAGTCCTGCGCGACGATGCCGGAGTTGCTGCCGGCGAAGATCGTGTTGTTGACCTCTGCCGTGACGTCCTGAACCGAATTTTCGAGGCGCATGAACATTCCAGCGCAATCAAACGACGTCGACGCGAAGTCTCCCACGATGGTATTATAATTCAGCACCATGTCTGGGCCACCGCCATCCGTCGACACTGCAAGGATGCCCTTGCGATCCTCGCCCTCGATGATGTTGCCATCCATCGTTACTGCAATCTCGTGCAGGAAGTGGACCGCCGCGTCGAAGGCACCGGCAGCGCCAATATCGATCCAGTTGTCCGTCAAAGTCGCAGACGAAGCCGTCGGCGAAGAGCCCCAGCGTCCGAAAATGCGGATCGCCCCAACGCCGGCGTTGTTGCTGATTGTACAATTCTGGATCGTTGTCGAGATTTCCTCGCCACCACCATCGACCTCGATGCCGGTTCCCAGATTGCCAGAGATTGTAACGCCGTCGAATATCAAAGAGGACGAAAGACCTGCAGATGTTGGCGATGTTACGGCGCGCTTGAAGGCGGCAATGTCATTGTTCATGATCTGGCCACCGGTCATCGTGAAATCCACCGGCAGGAACATGCCAAGAGCCTCGCCCCCCGCCACCGTATTGTCGACTTCGCAGTTGGTCAGCGAAATCGTCGAAACCGGCTGGCTGTCCGTACCGCCAGCGGCCTCCAGCAGGATCGCCCGGTTTTGGTTGCCGTTGAATGTGCAGTTTGTGAACGCCAGGTTCATGGAGGACCCGGTGCCCGGCAACAGATCGACGCCCTGAGCTTCCCAATCGTTCGCGGCGCCCAGGCCATTCGAATCGAAGCTGACGCTGGCGAAGGTGCCGCTCAGCGGCCAGAATGATTGCACACCCTCATTCGTATTTCCGCTCACGCTGCTGCCCGTCCAATCGAACGTGACAGCGCTGTCGCAGAAGACGCCCTGCAAGTTATTGTCGAACGATGATCCGACGTCCGTCCAGTTCAGAATTGTGTCACCCCAGCCGCCGCAGGAAGCCCCGCGCCCACCGTTGCTATCCACATCGCAGTCCGATGTATTCAGATTCAGTGTTCCAAAGACCTGGTACACTTGAATTCCATGGCCGTCACTAACGGCGCCATTGCCCGTGATGGTCATGCTCGTCAGCGTCGTCGTCCCCGCCGCGTACAATGCAACGCCTGCAAAATCGCAGTTCTGAACGGTCAAACCCTCCAGAACCACACCATCTGCATTGATCTGTACGCCTCCAAGGCCGCTGAGGCCGCCGGTGCTCGTAATGACCGCCTGGCTGAGATTCTGGGCCTGAATAGTCAGCGCCTTGTCTACATCAACCGTATCCTGTGTGTACGAACCGTCGGCAAGCACAAGCGTGTCGCCAGCCGTTGCACCATTGATCGCAGTCTGCAGCGTCCCCGCACCGGGCGACACGTTGATCGTCGATGCACAGAGAGGCAGGCACAGAGCCAGACCGAACCCGACACCGGCGATCGTTGAAAATGTTCTCTTCATGATCTCAAGTCCTTTCGACTTCATAGGTGGAACTGCCATTCAAGGAAGTGTTGTGACGCCACTCGCAGCGTCTCGGCTCACCCGCTGGTGCGGCTTAGTCTCCGTAGAACGAAATCTTGTTGCTGGATAGAATATCCCCGCTCGATACGGTTCCATTCGTTGGATCATAGATCGATGTTGTCGAGCCGTCATCCAGGTCGACGTAATCGACCGGGGAGACCCCGATGAAGTCGCGATCCAGATCCGGCCCCAAGGCCCCGATAATATATTGGAATCCGAGCGTGCTTCGGACATTCTGCAGGGCGGGGTAAACTTCAAAGAAGCCTGGTCCCCAATACTCAAAGGTGTTCTTATCGCCATTCGGATTATTGTCGTACGATGGCGAATTGTTCTGGAATGGCGAGAAGATCACGCTCGTCATGTAGGCAATCGGAGTTGTCAGTTGAGTCCATGTGGCCACTTCGTCCACTGGGTTGTGCAACGGATGGCTCGGCATCCCGTTGATATCCAGAATGTAGGAGTTGTAATCTACCGCGTAGGCCTCGAGCCCCGTACGGAGCGAACGCATATCCGCCTTCGCACGAGAGACCTTAGAGCGCGTTTGCGCCTCAAGGAAGTTGGGCACCGCGATGGCGGCAAGAATCGCAATGATCGCCACGACGATCAGCAACTCGATCAACGTGAAGCCGCGACGTCGAATCATAATCTGTTTTCCTTTCAACCTGCCCGCTGCGGGGACATGAGTTCCGACTCTGGGATGGAGTTCCCCTTCCCCCGTCGAATGGGTGGATCGTGCGCATCTACTTTGCACGTGTCAAGAGCGAATTCGATCCGCTTCGAATCCTTCCATCAATTCTAAGCCGTCATCTCCCAGACAATCGGCCGAGAGATTCCTGTAACTTGATATTCATCAGTGATTTAAGCTCGATTATTCCTGCTGGTCTATGTGCCGCGAAGTCGGTTGGAAGCATGCCGTAGCGTATATCGAATCGTTCCACTTCGACTGCCAAGTGATCTCGTGTAGGCCGATCTCTGGAGGAGGAGATCGCGAAGAAGAAGCCCCTGGGCCCGGCTGGTGCTTCCCGGTCCTCAGACGCCATGCTCGGGGCTTGCCGTGAATGATTTGAGTAGATCTTTGCGCTTTATTTGCAGCCGCTATAGGTGAATCGCTGCCTGACTGAAGCAAGTCCGATGGATGGGATCTGCTGTCGTACTACGGATCTTCGGCATAGTATCAGAACAGCTCGATAAGTAGAACTGAGAGTTGGTCTGCTGGCCACCTTCTTCTGACACGTGTATGAATACACCCTGGTCCCATTCGGACTGCGGCAACAAGGTAGACCCTGGATTCCCAAGAGAGGCGATCCCCGTCGCCATACTTCATCGCGTTTCCTGACCCGGATCACGCTGCCAGTTCATTGTCCTGGTTCCGGATCCGTCCTACGAATTCAATGCGGCACAAAGCCAGGATTCCAGATGTATCTCCGAAGATGGAGACGAAGGGTTGTCCCGGTGCTCTGCTCTATGCACTCGGATCGATTGCGTCGTGCAAGGCGTCGCCGAGCATGTTGAAGGATACCACGGTGAGCAGGACCGGTACAGCCGGAAGGAGCAGCCATGGAAACTGAACAAGTACTCGGACGTGTTGGGCCTTTTCGAGGAGCACCCCCCAGCTGGTCATGGGCGAGCGTATGCCAAGGCTAGACAATGAACAAAAACACAGGCGCACCTGGTAAGATGGATGGTGAAACATTCATTTGTCTTGAGCATCTGAGCCAACTCTGCTCAGCCTTATCACTAGAACCCTGCGTTTTCGGATAAATGGGAGTAATCACTAAGGCCATTTGGATGGTTAACGCTCTTACGTAGTTCTTGTAGAGTGGTGTGGTAGACTCAGAGCACATGTCCAACATCCGACCACCAGGCACGACGGATGAGGAGCTCATTCGTCTCTTGCGGGGTGAGGAGACTCGCCCGCAAGGGATTCAGTTGCTTGTTACGATCCACGGACGGGAGATGGCACCGGTGCTCAAGACGACGCTGGAGCGACGCCTGGAGGTGAAGTTCACGCCGGAACAGATCGGCTACTTCCTCAGCTATGGTGCCTGGAAGGCAGCCATATCGGTTCATCAATTCGATCCCGCCAGGGGCGACTTGAGAGGGTGGTACTGGAGGATTTGCTTCCATGTGGCAGTCGACTGGTTACGGAGTGATACTGATAGATTCCTCCAAGTGGCTGATGATGAGGACAAAGGACTCTACGTACGCGGACTTATGAAGAAGACAAGCGAATCCTCGGAGGGGTCCAAACGTCGAGTGCGTCTCTTGCGCGAGGAAATCGAGGCTCTCGCTCCACTGCAAAGAGCGATCATTAGGGCCGATCTCGCGGCCGGCGGCAAGGCGTCTGCGGTGAAGTTGGCGAAGCTTCTTGGCAAGTCGCCGGAGAACATCCGTGTCTCACGACACAAAGCGCATCGGCGCATCCGAAGACGACTAGAAGAACGTTGGTCGGAAAATGAGGAGATGGAAGCGTGACCGGCGAGGAATACAGAGAGCTCTGGGAGGAAGTTTCTCCGGCACTGCGCGAGGAGTTGGGTCTGAATTGCCCATCCTGGCAGAATGCTATGGCTGATTTCGAGGCGCTGGAAGCGAACCTTCTTACCGACGAGGAACCGGAACGGATCGCGCAGGTCGCGACAGAACCCCTCGAGGAGGATGGACAGCAGGCAGCCATCGTCGCCAATTCCCCGGAGACACGGCAATTCCTGGATCGGAAAATCGATCTGACGATGTTGATCGGCGTCGCGGCTGCATCGGTGTTCTTGTGCCTCCTGATCATGGTCCCCCAGAAGTACTTGCCGGACGTGTCTGTGGTTAGCATCGCTACGGAAGGGACTATTGCGGGCGAAGATACGGGGACCTTCGCTTCATACGAGAACTTATCCATCTCTGTAGAGGAGTCGGCGGTTAATCTGACCGTCGACTATCACATCTACAATGTCGTTAATCCGCGAGAGATCGACCAGTTGATTGCGATGCTGGTGCACGAGAAGAGCAATGCGGTCGTGGCCAGCGATTTGTTTTATCACGGTATCCCGGGGTATCGCCCGGGAGAGACAGGTGCGGGAATCGCCCACTTGTCCTTCAAGAACCGGGAGCAGGGCGAGTATACGCTCTACTTGGTGAAAGTGGCAGCAGCGACAAAGGAACGGGCCATCGATCATGCCGTGAATGAACGTGGCGGATGGCCGGTGGAGGCGGCGAGGCTGAAAAAGACTCGTTAGCCGGCGCCTACTCAACACAACGGAGGCAGGACGATGAGAGCGTGCGGAGCGAAACGAAGTGGTGAGACTTTACGAATACTGACTTTCTTGTGCTTGATTGCGCCGCTGTTACCAGCGCCGCTTCTGGCTGCCGGCGCTCAGCTCAAAGTCTACGGGTACGTACGCGATAGTGGCCAACAGGGCATCGCCGGTGCCCGCGTGGAGGTCTACGCCGATCGATACGATTCCACGTACACCAAATGGACCACCACCGAGGCCAACGGCTACTACTCCGTCTACGTCGACAAGACGAGCTCGCCCCGTGTGCTGAAAGTCCGTGCGCGATACGACAATGTCGAACGGGGAGCCTACTCGGACTCCGTGTCGCCCTCCGACACACACGCCTATGTCTCTGTTTCGTTGCCAATAGAGGTTGCTGGCGCGGGCGATTTGACGATCGGAGGCCGGGTCACAGAGGAAGGAACCGGAGCCCCTATCGGTAATGTGAAGGTTGCCCTGAAGTACTATCTCGGCGGCTGGAATCCGCTGAAGACCGTATCGACGAACGCGTCTGGCGCGTACGACTTCGGGCTCCAGAAGGACCGGACCTACATGATTGTGGCCTCGAAGAACGGCTACAAGACGGAACTGGTCTGGCCGGAGGTCTCCCCAAATACGAGCAACATTGTGGATATCTCAATGGAGGCAGACGTTCCGCCGCCTCCCCCCGATGAAACCGAGTACTTCAGTCTCTCGCTGGATCGGTGGGATGGAGATAACGTGGAACTGGAACGGAACACTGTCGATTGGTGGTCCTTCTCAGTTCCAACGTATGGCCTGCTCGTCGTGAAGCTGGATTCAGATGACGGCCCGCTTTCAATCAGTGTGCATTCGTCGAAGTGGTCTCCGGAGAAATGCCGTCTGGACTTCGAGGCTCCCAATTGGGACTCCGAATTCTCCTGCAACGTCTCTGAAGCAGACTATGCAGACACCAGTCGGTACTACCTTCGAGTTACTGACATGAAGAGTGGATTGTCCGAATACAGGATCCACATCAGTCTGCAGCCGGCACAGGTCACCAATGATCTGGCTCCTTCGAAATTGGAGCTCACCCGGGAAGTCTTCCCAGCCGGCGATCCCATTGGCTTTCAGTATCGAGTCGATAACAAGGGCATGGAGAATGAAGGGGAACTGGACATACATGTCTATGCCTCGGACAATTCCAACACTGCTATTGCTGGAGACAACTTCCTTGGTTCATTCCGTCTAACCAACGGAGTGCCAGCGAATGGCAGCGTTTCTGAATCCAGGGACGTCTCCTCCTCCGGCCTTCCGGAGGGCATTGACAAGTACCTGAAGCTCAAGATCGACGCGAACTCAGAGTGGTCTGGCGATCTTGAAGACAACAACATTGTGGTTTCTTCCACGACCTTCCAGATGGATTCGCTGCTGCCACCGGAAGAAGAGCGAATCGTAGGACAACTCAAACTCCAAGGCCGATTTTCTGATATCGCAACAGCACCAAGCTACGAGTTTGTTCAAGACGGCTCTATTCATGGATATCTGGTCATGCCCGCGGGCACCGAGGTTGTGACTGGTACGGAGAAGATTTCAATCGATCCGGCTGATGCCGCCAATCTCCTCCTCCAACCGAACGGGCTGCCTGGATTCGACGAAGATGCGTGGGATATCCTCGACTTGGATGACTTGCTCACAATCGATGCGGGCTCGGGAACTGTCGACCAGTTTGCGGATCTCTCGGAAACGGTGTTTGTCCTCTATCCGACGCTTATCCTCGACCTGACAAGTCTCGAGATCCTCGCTCACGACGACCCTGGTCATGCGGGGATGATTCATGCAGGAGTTCAGGTAGCCTTCCCCCTTTCAAAGCGCGCAGCATTGGAGGCCAGTTCCGAATTGAATAAGGCTATCAGCGGACAAAGCGACCTCTTCGATCCCAGATTAGGTCATTGGACCTACCTGGAACTCGAGTCGTACTTCAACGGAGATGGATTCGAGGGTACGTTTGCAGTTGATAACAACCTGCCTGAAATCCCCAACCTGCTCGAGATGAGAAGTCTCTACGGAGGACTAAGCACCTTCGACGACCAGAAGGTCCACTTTGGCGGCAGCGCGAAGTTCCCGAAACTGCATGGCGTTACCATCACAGCGGATGTGTTCCTCATCCACTACACGACCCTGGATGGCGTAAAGATTTCGGGCGAAGTGGAACACCCGATTCCAGTTCTTCCGACCAGCATTCCAGGAGTTTATGTGGTTGCTTTCAAGGGCCTCGGACTTGGCGTTCAAGGCCTCGCCAGCAATCCTGATAACATCGCCGTCAGCGGTGATATCGGGATGACGATCGGCTTCATACAGGCCCCGATCGGGCATACGAATATCCTGGAGGCTAAGTACCCGGATACAGGTGGCACGATCTGGCTTGGAACAGGCAATTTCGAGCTTCACGGCGCGCTGCGGCTATTCTACTCTGAAGTCTCCTTCGGAGGAGAGACTGAAGTGTTGTTCGAAGGATTCGATCTCTTCAAGGCAGCCATACAGTACGACAATACGTGCCGTGTTCTTGACGGGCAGAGCGAGTTGAACCTGCTGGATATCTACATCGCCGAGGGCAAACTGCACTACGACACGAAGGCGAACTCCTTCAAGATGACGTCCGAGGGCCGGCTGGTTGCTCCGGACGATTGGTGGTTGGTGGGAGGCGAGGTACTTGGCTACACCTACGGCGAAGTCGTACAGAATCCAGAAGAGGGCTATATCTTCTGTCGTGCAAACTTTGGTGGGATCCACGTTCACTGTCGCTTCAACAGCGATGGAACATTGGAGCCGCCGGGCATTGAATTAGAGATGCCCGTCTCGCTGTGGCGCGACTTGCGCGGCACCGACGGGTCCTTCTCCAGTCGTCGTGCCGGTCCATTGAACGAGACCGTTCATATTGCTTCGGACACGCCCTATGCCGTGATCCGGTTTGTCTACTCCTCCGGCAATGCAGGGGTCACCTTAACCGACCCCGATGGCATGGTCACTGACTCCTCCGATGTCTTTGCACCAGATCACATGGGGCCAGTCGTCTATCATGAAGACAACACCGCGCCTTGGCGCATCGACTCTCCGGGTACGGACAAGCGTGAAGTCGCCTTCCTGATTTCGCCACCGGAAGGATGGGACGCGGTGAAGGAAGGCGATTACACACTGAGTGTCGCGGAGGTCTCGGGCCTGGGCGATTACGATGTGCAGTTGCTTGTCCCCAACGTCGCGCCGTCCCTAGAGATCATCGAGCCACAAAGCGATCTGTCCAATCCGGCACAGGTTAACATCACCTTCTCGGCCGACGATCCGGATGACAACGCGGATATTCGCCTCTTTTACGACGACGACTCTGAAGGATATGATGGCCAGGAAATCACGCGTGACTACCTCACCACCGGCACGCTTACTGTTGGTCTTGGAACCAATCCAATCAAGGAAGATTCGAGCAGTGGCAGCTACACTTGGAACATTGTTGATGTGGCATCCGGCACTTACTACATCTACGGCATGATAAATGACGGCAGGAATATGCCAGTCTACTCGAATTACTCCAGTGCAAGCATCAGTATTACACACCCCAGTGCGCCGAGCCCGCCAGCGGATTTTGCAGCAACAGCTCGCGAGTCCGCAATTGCGTGCGCTTGGACGGCCAGCGACACGGTTCCGACGACTAGCGTGCAGTACGTGTTGATGTACGATACGCTGCCCATCGGTTCAACTGAGCGATTCCAAAATCAGATTAACGCGGAAGATCTGACCGAGTGGGAGATCAGTAACCTGACGAACGGCCGCACGTATCGGGTAGCCGTCTGCGCGATGGATGTGGAGACCCTGGCACGCAGTCTGCCTACAGATCCTGTCGAGGTGCGGCTGCACTCTACGACCGGGAACAATGCGCCGCGAATTGTGTCTGTTCCGCTGGAACGAGGCCGCGTTGGTCTCCCATACGAGTATATCGTGCAAGCTGTCGACGACGATGGCGATGCGCTCAATTACGAACTGACCGAGTCGCCCCCCGGGGTATTCATCGATGCAGGTACGGGGCGAATTGCGTTCACGCCGGTCGATGGACATTTGGGCGCAAATCGGGTCGGCATTCTGGTGACCGATGGCAACGGCGGCAGCGACGTGCAGACCTTCTACCTGCTGGTCGACAACTGGATGGCGCGGAATGGCGCACCCCTCTTCGACACAGCGGCCGATACAACTGCTGTGATCAATGAGGAGTATGTGTACGATGCAGATGCTACGGACCCAGATGAGGATGCCGTGTTGTTTGCTCTGGGTCGCGCACCGGCGGGAATGGCGCTCGATCGCGCCGAGGGCCGATTGCAGTGGCTCGTGACAGAGAGCGACGTCGGCGATTATCCCGTGGACCTTGTCGCGTATGATGGGCGCGGCGGGGTAACGACGCAGACGTTTACACTTGAAGTCGATTATCCGGCACTGGTTGCGGACTTCTCGATCGCGCCGGATGCTGCCGAGCCTTCGCCCACCGAACGCCGTTTCCGCGCATTGCCGAACTCCGAGTACGTCACGAACTACGAGTGGGACTTTGGCGACGGCGTCACAATCAGTGGCCCCGACAAGCCCACGGTCTCACACACGTTCCGAGACTATTCCACCGGCGACTTTCCTAACAACAAGACGTTCAATGTAACGCTCACCCTGACCGGACCAAGCCGCACAGGCACGCAACAGGACAGCGTCACAGAGCCCGTCACAGTCGAGCCTCCGAGGCCGGTCGCAGGATTCACCGCCGATGTGGTTGTCGGCCAGAGCCCCCTCACCGTGCAGTTCACCGACGCGTCTCAGTGGACGACCACCGTCGTGTACGACTTTGGCGACGGTTCAACCACAACGACGCTGGCAAATCCCCAGCATACATTCTCAACGACCGACCAGTTCGGCGAGAGCTTCAACGTCACGCAAACGGCCATCGGCCCGAGCGGCTCAACGACCGTGACGCGACGCATCACCCTGCAACCTCCTGAAGGGGCGCTCGAAACGATCACCTGGCCGCGCTCGAATGGCACGTGGCCGGGTTGGCACAAGGCGACGGCTTCCGAGATCGAGGAGCCCGTGGCGAGCGACTTCACTATGGCCGCCGGCGCCTCCGGCCTATCTCTCAGTACGGCTACGGCCGGCAAAGCGATCGCCCTTTCCAAGACTTTCGACCTGTACGATGGGGCCTGGGATCTGACGTATCAGGTGCCAATGGTGAGCGAGCACGACTGGACTCTTCTCGCGCCGTCCGCATCCCCGGCTGTGCGTCAAGGCACGGCGATGTGCTACGATTCCGCCCGCGGAGAAGTAGTCCTCTTCGGCGGATGGGATGATAGCCAGATTTTCGACGACACTTGGATCTTCAAGAACGGCGAATGGACACAGAAGTTCCCCGCTACGAGTCCCTCCCCTCGAGCCGCACACGCCATGGCATTCGACAGCTCACGCGGCGTCGTCGTGCTTTACGGAGGTGCCACAGAGAAGGGGTCCAACACTCCATCCTTCGAGACGTGGGAATGGAATGGTTCCAACTGGACAATGCGGAGCCTTGCCGATCATCCGAATGCAGCGCACAGCGGGGCGATGGTGTATGACCAGTTGCGAAGCGAGTGTGTCTTCTTCGGCGGCATCGAGAAAGTGGGTGCAACTGAGTACCGCCGCAACGAAACATGGGTGTACGATGGAGTGGATTGGATCCAGAAAACTGGCCTCGCCACGAGCCCTCCGGTGCTTAAGGGAACTTCGATTGCCTATGATACATCCCGAGGCGTCACGGTGCTGTTCGGTGGAAATGAAGCAGACTTGCAGGATGTCGACCAGACGTGGGAATGGAACGGGTCAGATTGGTCGCAATCAACACCGACCGTATCTCCTTCTAAACGAACCGGTTCGGGACTAGCCTTCTCTGCAACCTTTGGCGGCGTTGTGTTGTTCGGAGGATATCAGAGTATCGACTGGGGCGTTGGCAATAGCTTCGACGACACGTGGCTTTGGGATGGGGCCGACTGGCAGCAGTTGTCGCTCAACCTCTCTCCCGATGCCCGGGTCAATCTTTCTCTCTGCCCCGATAGCGATGGGAATCTCATCCTCTTCGGCGGCTCATCTCCCGAAACGAGCACTATCTTCGGCGATACGTGGAGTCTGGGGGTTCTGGGAGCCAGCAGCACGAAGCGAGGGATGGCTCGCGCCTCGACGTCGCTGACGGATTGGTTGGTTCTTGAGGTGGAAAATGCGGCGTGGAGCAATCCTGCCCTTGCCGTCGACGAAAACTCAGGAGCTGTTTATATTCTGTCCTACAAGGAGCCTGAGGCGAACCAACTGCGCCTTCGCAAGTGGGATGGTTCGCTTTCTGAACCTGTGGATTCCCCAATTATCGCAGCAGGCGCGCGGATGATTGACTGGAATCCTGTGGATGGAAAACTCGATGTCGCCTGTGCGGAAGGACTGGCAAAGGTCAGCATGGCCGGTTGGGAGACATTCAACAGTTTCGGAGTGGGTCTTTCCGAGTACAATCTCTCTTTGGACACCGATGCTCAGGGATACCGTCACATCAGCTACCGCAACAGTGGACTATACTACTGGACTGATCGACCGGACCTCAGTGCAGCCGTGGGACTTGTGGATGGAACGGATACGCCAGGCCGCTACTCAACGATTCGATTCGATGGGTCGGCTCCGCAGATCGCCTATACCAAGTGGTCGACCGTGGGAACATACTTCGCCACCTGGAATGGGTCGTCGTGGGATGCCTCGTGGCCCTTGCCTGCAGTGAATTCAGCATCGCACAGACACGCTGGCCTGGCTTTGGATTCCGAAGGTGACCCGCACATTGTCTATCACGATTCAACTCGAGTGGTTGAAGGGTATTTGCACAAGACATCCTCTGGATGGGAGAGCAGCGATATCTACCCCGCTGAAGGACGCTACAGCAACATTGAGATCGCACCTGACGGCACGCCCTATGCCGCAGTGCGAAACAAGCTCTACCGCCGAGTCGGACCAGCTGCACCCTACACCTGGGAAGAGATTGACTTTGGCGCAACGGCCACAATGACCTGGGCCTGGGCAAATCGCCAGTACTACCGAATCTCTCCATCCGGCCGCCACTACATCGCATTCACGGATGGCGACGGCATCAAACTCGCAGTCTCAGGAATTGCCCCAGCAAATCACACAAGCTACGTGGCATTCGCTCCGGACGACTACATGCGATTGAATGTGGATGGGAGCGAAGCCACAGTCGATCGCATCTCCAGTGGCTCTGGTTCGAACAGAGCGAGTGTAACCCTGAGCAACGACTCCATCACCTCACTCACACTGCGCCACTCCGGCGGCGAGGAATTCAAACTTATGCAGGATGGCGTAGAATTGGCAAATTGGACGGATAGTTTCTCGACGGGGAGCATCACGGCAGGACTGGGAAACATGCCGTCTCTTCAAGTGAGAGACACGGCGACAGTCAACGGCGGAGATTGCATCTACTTCGCGGGGCAATCCACGTCGGACGACACGATCGCCTATGGTTCGGATCGCGTCGGCGATCATATCCCATCCTTCATCAGCGTGACCGCTGGCGAACCGTTGGAGATCACTGCAACGGGAACAGTTGATAACAACGTTGGACAGACCTCAGACCCGGACGGGCTTTGGGATGTCCAAAGCAACGCTGCCTATGAGTTGTACGGAATCAGCGCGATCACAGCTCCCACAGGTTCCCTTGTCGGACTGTTCGACAACCAGACCGAGCCGTTCTTTATTGGTTCCTCAGGCACGTTGGTTGTGCCGGATGGAGCCACGAGACTCTATCTCGGCAATCACGATGGCAGCAACTGGTCCGACAATTCAGGGAGCTTCTCGGTCACCGTATCGGACTATTCCAGTGGGGATTCCGCCAACTTCTTCTCTGCCGCTCTCACCGTTCCGAATCACTCGCCCACACTGGCCCCCCTGCCGGACGTGACCGTTCTCGCCGGCTCCAGCGATGCCTCGCTCGATTTGGACGACTATGCAGATGATGATCACACGGAAGATTCGGAACTCGCATTCTGGACTTCGCAGGGCTCCATGGTCAGCGCCCGTGTCGACTCATCTCACCGCCTGGTCGCCTCCGCGCCACTTGGGTTCGAGGGAACTGAGACGCTGTCCGTGGAAGTGAGCGACGGTGGCGGGATGAAGGACACCGGCACAGTGGTCGTCAACGTTGTGCCACCGCCGGAGACGCTATTCACAGACATCACAGGGGACTCCGGCGTCACATCAGCAGATGCCCCCTCCACGTGTGTTATTCTGACGGATGTTACGGACAATGGCGCAGTAGACCTGATGTTGTTGCCCGCCGGGCTGCGCCCCCACCTGATGGAGGGCGACGGCAATCTGATGTTTGCCGATGTCTCTCCAGGCGTTGTCGCGGCAAGCGGAACTCAACACGCAGCGATGATCGACGTGGAGAATTCGGGCGATCCATTGCTCTTCCTTCTCTATCCGAATCTCGTCCGCGCTTATCGCCGCGGTGCGAGCGGGCAATTCGATGTCGTCACCACAGCGACAATCCCCTGCTCGAACGCGAACCAGATGGCTTGGGCGGATACCGATACCGATGGCGATCTGGATCTCTACATTGCTGGCGACGGCGCCGATGCGTTCCTCCGAAACATGCTGACCGAATCAGGAGTGGTGTCTTTCGTCGATGATACCTCAACGGCCGGCCTGGGCCTGACCGATGCGACGGAGATGGCGCGCTTCGCCGACTTCGATCGAGACGGCGATGCGGATCTGTATCTCGCGGTGCGTGATGCGGCCAATGCGCTCTACGCAAACGACGGTGCGGGGCACTTCACCCTGCTTGGCGCGACCGGCACGGAGGATCCGCGCGACAGCTATGGCGTGGCCGTGGCCGATTTCGACAACGATGGCTGGCCTGACATCTTCGCGGCCAACGATGGTCGTGATTCGCTCTTCATTAACCGAGGCGATGGGACTTTCAACGACTCGACAAGTGCAATGCTCCCGGCGACGATCGCCGCCTCCCGCGGCGTCGTGGCATTCGATTACGACCACGATGGATTCGTTGACGCGTTCGTATCGATTGACGGGACCGAGAACATTCTTCTCCACAACGATGCCGGTCTGGGATTCAGCGATTCGACGGACGCAGGTGGCGTGGATGGCACCCTGAACGGACCCGGAACGGCCGCCGCTGTGGCCGATCTGGATGAAGACGGAGATCTTGACCTCGTTCAGGCGCAGGCCACTCTTCCCGCAGCCACACTCTTTCGCAACAATCTAATCGTGCCGCAAGACGACCCGCACGGAATCGACGGATGCAATTGGTTGCAAGTCGATTTGGCGGGCACTTTATCGAACGCGGAAGGAATCGGTGCGCGAGTAGAATTGTGGCAGGCAGATGCGCTGCTCCAGTCCCGAGACGTGAGTGCCGGGATTGGGTGGCGCAGCCAGCAGTCCCCCACTATTCACTTCGGCCTTGGCGAAGAGCAGTACCTCGACGAGTTGCGAGTGACGTGGCCCTCTGGCGTAGTGACGCGACGTCACGGAATCGCACCAAACCAACGCATCGAGATCGTGGAGGAGAATACGATCGACACGATCGTGATCTCTCCCGACCTCGCGATTCTCTTCCCCGGCGAGACGTTCAGCTTCGCCACCGTCGCTCACTATGCTGATGGCACGACGGAGAGTCTCGAAAGCGAGGCGCTCTACTGGGAAGCCGCTCTGCCGAGTGTCGCAGCCTTCGATGCAGTGGGGACGATGTATGCCCTTCGAGAAGGCGAGACGCAAGTCTCTGCCAATCACCAGGGCATCGCCAGCAACTCCGCCACCGTCATCGTGGCATCACTCGTTGCGCAACAGATCGACATCACCCCAGCAGCGCCCGATCGGATCGCCGCCGGCGAGCAGAAGCTATTCATGGCAACCGCAACCTACACTGACGGCAGCAGCGGAGATGTTTCCTGGCTGTGCGAATGGTCTACGAGTGACGAAGAAGTCGCGCGAATGCTCCCGGGCGGCCGAGCAGTTGCCGCTCAGCCCGGCAGCGTCGCAGTCCGGGCCACATATCAGGGCGTCTTCGACGAAGTCTCTCTCAACATTCTGAACGCGGCCGACGTTTCTCTGCTTGCCGAGCCGACATGGCAGGAACTCGACATCACGATCAATCCGGTCACAGGCCAAGTGGAAGCCTATCGTCACTATGCCGACGCCACCCCAGATGAGAACGTGACCGCAAATGTGCAATGGACGCTATCTGATCCGTTCGTGGCCTCCATTGCGGCGGATGGAACGGTGACTGCACTAGCAGCCGGGACGACAACCGCAAGCGCCTCGCTCGGGACCCTGCAGTCCGAGGGGATCGAAATCACAGTCATCGATAACGGAGGAGAGCTTTCCACAATCATCGATTGGAGAGAATATGATCGTGACTGACGCCGTCTAATTGAGGTGCTGGGTCGAACTCATTGAGCTGAATGAATCGCCAGGTTCTTGGCTGCTGCGATGCTCTCTGCCAGCGCGTTGTAGTCCGGATTCTCCGGGTAGGCCGCGAGGGGTTTCGCGATCTGCTCGGCGGCGGCGGTCAGGTACGATTGTGCCTTTTCGGAATCAACAGAACGCCAGTACTCGTAGAGGTAGTAGTGCGTGAGAGCCAGGTAGTGGTAGTGCGATACATGAGGATCGTCCGCGGTAGACAGATACTCTTCTTGCGCAAGAAGACTTCGCTCCAGTAGCTCGCGCGCCTCCTCCCTCCTGTCGAGTGAGAGCAGCAGCCCGGCGATCTTGTTCCACTGATTGAACAGTCCGCCGGTGTATGTCCGCCGAGGATACTGATCGACAAGGCCCTGTTGAATGTCAGCGGCCTTCCTGAAGTGGTCCAGCGCTTGCTCCGGATCGTCGTTGCTGCGACATGCAGAGCCGAGAAGGTTATAGGCTTGGGCCGTGTCGTATTTCCGTCCTGGGTTTGTCGGATCAAGTTCCTCCAGGCGCTCGCACACATCGACTTGTTCCTCCGCCAGGTGCAGGTAGTACACAACTGGCGTCTCGTCATCCAGTGTTCTGATCTTCCAGCGAAGCGCAAAGGCATAGTCACTCAGCGCACAGAGATCGTTCGGGTGCTTTTCCAGAACATTCGTGCGCAACTCCACCTCGGCTTCGATGCATTCTCTTGCAAAGTCCAACTCGCCCAAATCGTAGGAGAGTTTCGTCAGGTGCAGGTAATGCGCGCCTGCTCGCTCGGTCGTTACAAGGACCACCTGGGGCACGACGGCAACGGCTTCATCGTATCGGTGCTTTGTCTTGCGAAGGGCCTGCATGAACTCCTCGCGCGTTTCCGGTGTCATTTCCGATCGGTCGATGTCACGATACAGCCCGGAGTATGTGCTCAAGAGATCGGAGGTCTCCTCGATGACACCAACCATACGTGCGTTCCTGGATTTCACGTGAATCGTATATCCGATCCCTCCGATCGCCGCGAATAGCAGAATGAGGATGATGGCATTCCGAATCCGCTGGCGCTGCCGGCCGCGGTGAACTGCTCGAAACAGGTCCGCCCGCTTCTCGGGTTCAGGAATTCTCTCGGCAAGTTGTTTTGCGGTCTTGAAGTCACCCCTCCCGAGAGCCAGATAGGCGCCGGACAGGTATGCCTCGAGAGCCGCAATGAACTCTCCTGTCGTCGGACGCAACTGCTGCGCCGCGGAAAGACTTGCGATCGCGAGTTGACGCAACTCTTCCGGCGCTTGCTCAAGAGCCTGCGAATTCAGATCACCGCGGCAAGCAATGGCGATGGCTTCGTAGGAATGGACTTCCCGATCTTCCCCCGGATGATGCGGTGGATATCCGGTCAGGATTTCGAAGAGGATCCCACCCAACAACCAGACATCGGTTGCCGTTGAAATCACCACGTGAGAATCTGCAAGTTCAGCTTCATTGCTCGGCATTGCTTCCGGCGCGACGTAGTACGGCGTGCCGTAGCAGAGGGTCGACCCAATGGGGATCTGCCGCGCGAAGAGTGCATCGTCCCCCAGCACAAGCAGCGCCGGCCCCCAACTCGCGCGGATCAGCTCATCTCGCGAGCCATTGAAGACGGCGTGTCCCCAATCGCACAAGTATACGCGGCCGTGGGGGCCAACGTAGATGTTCTCAGGCTTGAGGTCCGCGTGAACGATTCCGCGAGTATGAGCGTACTCGACCGTCTGCGCGATGGTCAGGAGTGTCGCGATGTGCGGGGCAAGGCTGTCGCCGGCGCAGAGATCGCTTGATCGTTCGGCAAGCAACTCGCTCCACCACTTGCCATTATCATCCAGCCACTGCGTCAGAAGCAATCCATCTCGCCCACTTCGCGGCACGAGATCATAAACCGGCAACACGCACGGATGCGCCAAGCCGGCCTGGATCAGGGCTTCCTGTTTTGCAGACGCTCTGGTCTTGGAGACGGTCTTGATCGCGAAGCACCGTCGCAATGCAACGTGAGTGGCCTGGACAAGCTTTCGCGTTTCCATGTCGACTAGCTCTTGCGCCGCTTCCGAAGACCGTCGCCGATTTTCTCAATCAAGTCCTCAACAGGCTCCAACGAGAGCTCGCGAATGTCCAACCACTCGTTAATAATCAGCCGCGCCAGCATCGCATCGGGCACACCGCGGAACGTGTACTGGTTCGCAAGAAAGATCAACTCCTCGTAGTTCTCCTCGGAAAGCGTTACCTGAATGCGCTTCTCCGTCGTGCCCGGGCGGACCGTCTTCGGCTCCTCGCCCAGGATCCGCAGAACATCCGTGATCATGATCGCCCCCAACTCCCGATGGATCTGCATCCACTCGAGGATTGCGACATTGAGAACGTCGGCCTCACGCTTCAAATAGCGCGTTGGGAGATATCCCTGCCAAATGCGTAGGAGACGATCGTAATCCTCGCCCGTGAAACTCGGCTGGAGCCTCGGTGCACGCGGGGGTATAGGATCATTCAGTGATTTTGAGGACTTGGGCATCGGCGGTGGAGGGTTTCCCTGGTGAATTGTTGAGGCAAGTGTGCCCCGGTGGCCACAGAAGTCAAGCAAAGCCTTCCATTTTGGCATTCACCTCAATTTGAGGCTTGACGCGCAAGAAGAGATTTGCAATGGATGCACCATCCTGATTGCAGACATATCTTGCAGGAGGCAGTTGCCATGCGTCGGAGAAGTGCTCCCTGGACCAGCGAGGCCCGCATCCCGAGCCTGATCGAATGCAAGTCATCCAGAAGGTCGGGGCACGCAAGTCGGTCACTCCGCGCCTCCCTCATCGGCATTCTGGCACTCGTTTTCGTGCTCGTCCCGACATTGGGAAGAGCAGAGGAAACGCCGATTATCCTGGTGCATGGTGTGTACAGCGACTACAGGATGTGGGGAGAGTGGGATAAGAGCAACGGGGCTTGGGAATCAGGGTCTTTCTTGGACTTTCTGGGAGGTCGAGGCGTTACATTCGGCGGAAGTTTGTACATCGATGGAGATTACAACTCGAGGATCCCGACGCCCTCGGATGTCGGTGTCCTGCTTCCGTACGATTGGAACGGTCGGAAGAAGAAAGGGACATTTCAGCAATTCAGAACGTACTACCCGATGTACCTCCGAGACCAGTCAACTCGGCATGTCTTCACGGTCACAACCAGTGAGGAATCGCGCACATGGGGCAAGGACTACCGCGATGAAGCGACTGAGCTAAGGGCATATATCCAGTGCGTGAGAGAACTGACGGGAGCTTCGAAGGTCATCCTTGTAGGACACAGCAAGGGAGGGTTGGTCACTACGTATTATACACTGAGAAGGAAGTCTGGCGATCCCGTATATGTGGAGGACTTCCCTGGCGAGATCCTCTATCAGAATGATGTCAAGGAAGTCATTACTTTCGGAGCCCCATTCCTCGGGCCGATCCGGCAAATCGATCCTTCCGGGCTCTTCCGCAGACTTCTCAATGAAATCTGGCGAAGTTTCTGGTTATGGCCCGGCGGCAAACTGCCCATGGAGAACTACAACCAATTCGCGTTCGACTCAGACGCAATGAGAGCCCTCAGGGAATGTTCAGCGAACACTGATGTGGAGTATGTTAATCTCGTCGTGGACGATGTCTACGAGAAGGCCGGGAACTCCGATCATGGGCTCGGAGGCTGGTCGCTTTTTGGGTCTCTCTCTCAAACAGGTAGGGAGTTCTTCCGCTATGGGTCTGATGACGTGGTCCCGGTCAGCAGCCAGATCCTAAGAAACGCGCTCAAAGAAGATATAACAAAGTTTGCCGTGGAATGGATTCCGGGGCACACATTCCTTCCGTTGGACTTTAGCGTCCTTCATATTCAGGAGTCGAACAGTGAACTGGTCCAATTGGCCGTCTGGAAGTACATCTCGGAAACAGGATTCTCGGTGAGCGGTATCCTGATTGACGAGGCATCGGGAGAGCCGCTTGGAGGGGCAAGATACCGACTCATCAACATGTCCGATCGAGGAACTGTGCTCTACGAGAACACCTCCCACGATGTAGGTTCCTATTACATCAGCGTCTCATCGACTCCGTCTCAGCCGATCCTGATGCGCCTTGAGGCAGAATCTACAAGTGGAACAAAGGTCCATAGAGATTTTGCTGTCGAGCCTTCTGATCGAAGCATCCAGCTCTCGGAACTCATAGTGCCAACGCCGAGGACGTATCCGTTGACCGGCCAAACCATCTACATGAATGCCGATTCCACACCTCCGATCATCGGGATAGACATGGACCCGAATGACCTCGATGAGTTCATTTCTATCAAGAGCTATCCACATTGGATGATCCCGTCGGCCAAAGAAGGCAATGGAAGGCTGGATGTCGAACTCCGAATCGATCGAAATACGATGCCCGAAGGGCACTCCTCGGATCGCATCCTGGTCTACACATCCGATGCAACTCCCCTCATCATCCCTGTCGAATTTGATAACGTTCATCCCGATAGCGATGCTCACTTCAAAGACGATCTCAGTGCGTTTGTCAAGTCTGCCCGTAACTCCCCCGGCGCCACCTTCAACAAGACCTGGCGCCTTCAGAACAGTGGCACGTCCACGTGGAACAGTTCATACCACCTGACGCACATCGGTGGGGACTTGCTGGGCACACCTACGTCGGTCTCAGTACCGATGTGTGGCCCCGGCCAGGAGGTGGACATCACTGTCCCCATGCGCGTCCCATCAACGCGCGGCGTGTATACAAGCCGCTGGAGAATGCAGGACCCTCAGGGGCGCCTCTTCGGCGACCCGATCTGGGTGACGATTCTTTCGGGCGACGCAAACGAGGCACGATTGGCTGGCCAGTACCCGGCTGGACCCAAGACACTGCTGCCCGGCCAGCGCGCCACGTTCCGAGCCGAATTCGAGAACACCGGATACAGTTTGTGGATGGAAGGTATCGCCGGGGTCGCTTCGGAGGGACATTGCGAGTTGAGAGCGTGCGATGCGAACGGAGTTGTCGGCCCGGACACGTCGCCCTTCGAAAGCCCTCTCTATCCCGGTGACGGCGATGCCCCGCTGTGGATCAACCGGAATCGCGTCGTGTCGCTTCCCGGCGAGGGAACGGCTCCGGGAAACATCGGAACATTTGAGTTCGAAGTCCAGATTCCGAGCACTCTTTCCCCCGGTCGACATGACTGCTACTTCCGGCTCTACGTGACGGAGAATCGCGACGCATCCTACCCCGTTGGCGGAATCGTGAAGTACACGATCGATGTTCCAGCGGGCCAGGTGTCCGCACCGACGCTGGACAACACGCCGCCCTTCGTCGGGTATCTGCGACCCGCCGGCGGCGAGCAACTCCCCGCGGGGCAGATCAAACAGATTCGCTGGGCCGCCTATGACGAATCACGCCTGAGCGGTTCGCTTGTCGCCTCCGCCGGGATCGACCACGTCGTCGTGCAACTGGAGCGATCCGACAACAGCCTGGAGGAACTCGTCGATACTACAGGATTCTCCGATCGAAATCCGCTGTACTATAACTGGCTGGTCTCATTGCCGTCCGGCGATGCTCGACTGGTTGTGACGGCGAGCGATGCAGCGGGAAATACAACGACGATTCGTGGCGAGTGGTTTGAGATCCTCCCCGACTGCGATGGTCTGGAGCGCCCTGTCCTGAGAGATTTCGGCCGCCCGATCGATGGCGATTCCTTCTTCCTGTACTGGCAGAGTGTGCAAGGGGCATCCTCCTATTCGATTCAGGAGAGCGCTTCCTCTGATTTCAATAGTGTGCGCGTGCTCACATCCGATGTTGCGCAATACCGAATCGCTGGTCGCGCTAATGACATCTACTACTATCGGGCAAAGGCCCACAGCGACTGCGGAGAAAGCGCATGGTCGAATACGATCGCCGTTGAAGTCCGCAAGAACCGTGCGCCGTTTGCCGCCTCCAATTTTGCACCAGCCGATGAGACGAGTCGAGTCTCTCTCGATTTGGAATGGCTGTCCTGGAGAGGAGGCGATCCGGACGGGGACAACCTCGAATACATCCTTGGATTTGGCATAGACGCTGATCCACTGCGCCTTGAAAATGGGTATCGCCCATGGCGTACGGGATGGATGGACCAGCCGGCCTGGAGCCTTTCAGATTATGATCTGCAACCTGGAACGACGTACTACTGGTGGGTGGATTCCCGTGATCCGAGAGGCCTCATCACGGAGGGGCCGCTTGTTTCGTTCCGCACAGAGGAAGTCTATCCCGACCTGGCCCCCCTCCACATCAACGTCACCGGAGAGATCTCTCTCACCAATCCCGTGACCGTTTCCGTCGAGGTGTATAACCTCGGCATTCTCGAGTCCTCTTCTTACATTGTGGACTTCTACTACTCGACGAGTCCATCCGAGAAACAACTGCTCCTCGGTACTCTCGTTGGCGCACCCGCGTTAGGGCCTAACGAGCACGTCTGGGTAAACCGCGACGTCACTCTTTCCAGTCTCCAATCGGGGCGCTCCTACATTCTCGCCGACGTCCGAATGAATGGGTCGACACCGGAAAGCAGCCTTGAGAACAACCTCCACTTCTATCCAATCGATTACGCGAATACACAAGCACCTGACATTCACTATTTCTGCATCAGGGGATGCAGCTCCGCTCCGGTCAAAACGGGCATTTCATATGCTATGCAAGCGGCAGTTGAGGATGACATTGGACTGGCAAGCGCCGACTTCGAATACTCCTATGATGGCTTCACCTGGCTGCCGGGGGAGATGGATCGACAGTTGAGCGGTTGGTTCGACACGATTGATTACATCTGGACCGTTCCTTCCAATGCACCCACCGGCGACGGCGCGTTGCAGCTCCGTATCCGCGTCGAGGATACGGATGGCAACATCTCGTCATTTGTGCAAATCAAGGATGTCCGTGATGGCTCGTTGCCAATCGTTCACGTCCTGACTCCAAATGGGGGCGAGAGATGGCCGTTGGGATCGACTCAGACGATCAGCTGGGAATTCGAGTCGGGCAATCCACCAGTCGATCTCGATATTCGGGATAGTGGTGCAGGATTCGTCTGGGAGAATGTCTACGATGCACCGACGCAAGGCTCCATCGAGATCCAGGTCCCCAATTCCGGCGCTTCCGACGAACTCAAGATCGTAATTACGGCCACCGATTCAGAAGGCAACGAGGCGGCCGACGAATCCGATGGCTTCTTCAGCATCTACAATCCGGACAATCCTCCGCCCGCGCCTTGGGGTACGCCGGTAGTCGTCACGGCACCGCCGAGTCGTCCGGATTACTATGCGACAAGCAATTCGCTAAAGAATCCCTCCACAGCAACCGACCAGGCTGGAAACCTCTTCCTCCTGTACGAATACGAGCACCAGGACATCCGTGATTCCCAATCCGGAGACAGTACACTGCACTATGAAACCCAACTGTTCGTTCAGGAGAAGACTTCCACAGGATGGCAACCGGCAGAGCAGATCACAAACTTCGCCGAGTGGACAGACAGGAACGACTGCCCAACCCACGACGACAGGAAGTATTCGCTCTCCGATGCGCAGATCCAAATCGATTCCGATGGGAACCTGCATGTGATCTACATTTGGGGGTATCGCGACAGTTATATGGTCCCGGGTGGTCCTTGCGCGGGACAGATCTATTGCAGTGCGCAATATCATGACGATGTCTACTACATGAAGCGGACAAATGGAACGTGGACCTCTCCTGTCAATATCTCCTACGAATCCGACGCGGGCACAAACACGTCACGAACTAATGGGGCAAAGCTGTTAGTCTCCTCGAATGGGGAGGTTTGTGTCCTTTGGGAGGAAGAAGTCAGAGAATACATTCCCATCGAAGGGCAATGCTGGCGCTACGATTACAGCACTCTATACGCTTCGGAGGTCCTGTACGAGAAGCGTTTCTCCGGGGGCAGTTGGGGATCGTTGATTCCGCATCCGGAGGAGGTCAGAAGGGCGGATTTCGCAATCGATTCGGCGGGCGAGTTGCATGCCCTCATCATGGGCACTGACGTCTCCGGAAACTGCGAGTTGCACTACTACAGCCAATCTGCGGGTACTTGGGGACCGCCAGTCGCAGTGATGACGTACGATCCCGATGGCACGGGCTGCTCATCCAACGTCTCCCTGGCACTCGATTCAAACGATGATCCCCACTTCCTGTGGACCGTGCCGAATATGTCGAATCTCGATCTGTCCCAGGCCAATTATCGGTCGATGGATGGAACGGCTTTGAGCGATGTCCGTGTCGTCGAGACGGGTTGGGACCTTTCGATGTGGCTGGGTGACAAGATGGTTCAAGTGGATGGAGACGACATTCCCCATTTCATCTTCCCAAGGCGGGAGTACATCGAAACCAGTGAAGTTCAATACATCGGCCACCGCCGCGCCATCGAGGGCGTTCTGACCCCAAGTGTCTTGATCTCTGATCGGGGGGAAAGCGTGGCTGCCAGCACTCCCAGCTTCTCCTTTGCGCTTTCGGGAACTGATGTGCACGTCGCCTGGGAAACAAGCAATCAACTGATCGCGTACAACGGCGCGTCCTATACAATGGATGTCGTCGATCCACTGGTCAGCGGTGTCACTGTCGGTGATGGAGTGGGAGGCCTGTCGATCGGGGAAACGGTCGACATTCTCTGGGTGGCGAACGACGACACGGCTGTGTCTTCGCTTGATCTGGAGCTCTCGATCGATGACGGACAGAGTTGGTCTGATATTGCTCTCGATCTTGAGAACACAGGCACTTACTCTTGGACGATCCCGTTGCTCGCGTCCGATCAGTGCATCATTCGCGTGACCGCCGAGGACTACTCGCTGAATCGCGGCAGTGCCAGTTCCTCGCGGTTCACAATCGGAGATTTCACATCGCCCGAGGTACTTCTCTCCAGTCCCTCTGGTGGCGAGACCTTTGTTTCCGGCGATGTCACCCGCATTGAATGGAGTGCTACGGATAACGTGGCAGTGACAAGTCAGAGTCTTGAATACTCCCTCAACAATGGCTCGACATGGGCGCAAATCGCGGCGCCCATCCCCGGTAAAGGCTTCTTTGACTGGACGATTCCTACGGCCAACTCTTCGGCGTGCCTTGTCCGTCTTCGTGCGGTGGATTCCTCTTCGAACATCTCTGAGGATCGTTGTGACACGACCTTCACGGTCCGCATCCAGAATCAACCACCGATCGCTCCCTTTGAACCCATTCCAGCAGATGGCTCCAAGGTCGACAACGCGGCCCCGACGCTGCAATGGCGGTCGTCCGACCCAGACTTAGATACCCTGTCCTACACCGTTTTCCTGGGAGCGCCAGCGCCGACGACTATTGCTTCGGGGCTCACGACACAGACCCTCGCGCTTGATCCCCTGCCCCGGAATGAAACCTACACGTGGCAAGTCGCCGCATTCGACGGAGTCACGACGACAACCGGTCCGGAATGGACTTTCGCGGTGTCGCAATCGTTGATTCCGCCTCGCTGGTTGAATGGCGAGGCGGCAGGTACCGGCTCAATTCAATTGGTATGGGAAGACGACAATGAATCCAGTCCGACGGCCTTCCTCGATCGTCGACTAGCAGGCGCGGCCAATTATCAGAACATCGCCTCGCTCGATTCGCTCGATGAACAATTTGAAGACACCGGTCTCAACCCCAATACGATCTATGAGTATCGGCTCCGCAGCGTGTTCGGCGATGAAGAGGCGGAGAGCTCCAATGAATTCTCCGTCAGCACCCAGAACAGTCATCCCTCGCAACCAACCTGGATCTGGCCCGAGCCATACGCCGTCGATATTCCGACCAGCGCCTCCCTCTCCTGGAATGCATTGGATCCCGATCCTGGGGACTCGCTGGAATTCACTGTCTTCTTCGGTACCTCGAACCCGCCCGTCGAAGTGACCACCCAGACATTGCTGATCTTCACTTCGCCCTCGGAGTTGAACTATGGAACGGAGTACCACGCAATGGTGCGTGCGACCGACAGCCATGGCGACTTCACCGACAGTCCGCTGCTTTCCTTTGTGACCGAAACGGAGCCCCTACCTGACGCGCCGAGTGATCTTGTCGCGTCTCTGGATTCTGCGACAACGATTTCGCTGACGTGGAGTTCTCCCTCACCGCCATTCGTCGGAACCCGCATCGAGCGTGCGATCGGCGCTGCGTCATTTGAGCAAATCTCTGTCACGGATAAATCATCATTCATCGATTCCAATCCTGGAGACTCGGGAGAGACAGTACGCTACCGCGTGAGAACCTTCAATGAATCCGGTGACTCATTGTACTCGAACGAAGCCTCTGTTACGATTCCCTCTCCGACACCAACGCCCATCCCAACGCCTTCCCCAACTCCTTCCGTGGGTGAGCTGTGGATTGTGGTGGAGAATGGGCGTCCAAGCCTATGGGACGCATACGAACCTCACTGGCGGATGCCCAAGTCATCCGATGATTGAGAGTGATGCATTGCCGATGATCTCTCCATCCCATCTGCTGAACGTCAGTGCGCGATCCGGATCTCCATTTGCTTGTCTGTGATAGCGATGACGATGGCCTTATCGAAGTAGAGTCCAATTGGATCGGTGGATCGGACCCGGACGGATGCCATCGTCTGAGTCTCATAGTTGAACTCAATGGCTGTCCGCAATAGTGCGCCGTCGAGTTGGAACGAAGCGTTGTCCGTGTCGCCGGTTCCCGGAACTTGAGCCCAGCTCTAAATTCATATCTTGATTGAGCATATTTCGAGTTGTCGGCGCCTCGTTCGATGGCCCAGAGGAGCGCCTTGATCGCCATCATGCGACCAGATGAGCGCTGGGTTGGAGCACATTCGATCGCTGTCTGTAGCTCCTAGAGCGAGGCGGATTCGTAGTTGGAGAGAGTTCGTGCCAGGGACATGACCGGGCATAAAAACACAGGCGACCTGCCCAAGAGAGAATCTTCAGCTCACGGCAGGAAAATCGTTCTCGACAGAACGTAACAGAATCGCTCTATGCACTCGGATCGATTGCGTCGCGCAAGGCATCGCCGAGCATGTTGAAGGATACCACGGTGAGCAGAACCGGCACTGCCGGAAGGAGCAGCCATGGGAACTGAACAAGCACTCGGACGTGTTGGGCTTCTTCGAGGAGCACGCCCCAACTGGTCATGGGCGAGCGTATGCCGAGGCCAAGGAAACTGAGAGCGGTCTCGCCGAGGATCGTCCCGGGGATCGCCAGCGTGGCGATCACGATCAGGTAGCCGTAGCAGGATGGAATGAGGTGCTTGAAGACGACGTAGCGATCCTTCGCGCCGAATGAGCGGGCAGCCTTGATGAAATCCCGTTCGCGATACGAAAGCACAAGGCCGCGAATCTGGCGCGCCAGCCCTCCCCAACCGATCAGCGAAAGGATCGTGACGATTCCGAAGTAGATCATCAGCGGGCTCCAGTCTGCCGGCAAGGCAGCCGCGAGTGCCATCCAAAGGGGGATCGGCGGGAAGGCCATGAGGAGCTCGATGAAGCGCTGGATCGCGCCATCCACCAGTCCGCCCAGGTAGCCGGAGATCGTGCCGATGACAGTGCCAAGGAAGGTGCTGATAAGAACGCCGACGAGACCGATGGTCAGTGAGATTCGCCCGCCATACAGGATGCGCGAGAAGAGGTCGCGGCCCATACGATCGGTACCGAGAACAAACCACTCCGCACCCTCCGCACCAAACAAATGAAGGTCGGTCTCGACAAGTCCCCAGAACTCATAGGTCGCTCCGCGGGTGAAGAACTTGATCGCGTGGCTTTTCGACTTGTCCAGTTCGTACTCACGCTCAAGGCCGTCTTCGCTGAAGGACATTTTGTAGTCGTACACGAATGGCCAATGCAGGCTGCCGTTCTCCACAATGTGAGGGAGTTGGGGGGGGACATGCACGCGGTGGATGTATGGTTCCTGAGGGCTGTATGGCGAGAGAAAGCCTGCGAACAAGGCCGAACCGTAGAGCAATACGACAATCAGGCCGCCGACAAACCCGAGGCGCGATTTTCGAAACCTCCTCCAGACAAGTTGCCATTGAGACAGAGGGGCCACGCCCTCTTTCTCTTCGAGGACCGCCTGGTTTGCCGCCTGCGGAACTTTCGTTTTCAGCGTGCTCCTATTCATAACGAATCCTCGGGTCCACGATAGCGAGGGCAATGTCGGCCAGCAGGTTTCCGACGAGCAGCGTGGCGCTGAGCATCAGGATCAGCGATCCGGCCAGATACATGTCCTGCACGCGAAGGGCTTCGTAAAGCAGGTATCCGGCGGTCGGCAAGTTCAAGACAATCGAGATGATTGCGGAACCGGAAAGGAGCGTTGGGAGGCTCATGCCGATGATCGAAATCAGTGGATTCACGGCCATGCGCAGGGCGTGCTTTCCGATAACCGCCTTTCGATTCAGGCCCTTTGCGCGGGCCGTGCGAATGTAGGGCTGACCGAGAGTATCGATGGTGCTGCCGCGCATGATGCGCATCAAGCCAGCCGTTCCGTTCACCGCGACGATTAGTGCGGGGACCGGGAGGTGCTTCAGCAGATCCACGAACTTCCCCCACGTCCACGGACTGAACTGGTACTCGGGCGAGAAGAGGCCGATGAAGCTGTAGTCCAGAACAAACACACCGAATACCAGCAGGAATAACGCGAGAAGGAACTCGGGCAGGGACATGCCGATGAAACTGACGGAACTGATCACATTGTCCTCGATTTTGTACTTCTTCATCGCGGCGTACATCCCCAGGGGCACCGCAATGATGTACACGAAGAGGAAACTGCACGCGGAAATAAGCAGTGTGAAACCGAGATAGCTCCAGATCAGCTCGTTCACTTCGCGCTGGTATGCGAAGGATTCACCAAAGTCACCGCGGGTGACGATGCCCTTTATCCAGAGCAAGTACTGAATGTGTGCAGGCTTGTCGAGGCCGTAGCGGCGCTCGAGTTGCTCAACCTGGATCATCGAGCTTGTATCGGCCCCGAGAGATTCGAGCTCGATAATCTTCTGTTCAATGAAACTGCCAGGCGGCAATTGGATGATGATGAAGCTGATCAGCGAAATCGCAAACAGCATCGGCACAAAAACCAGGAGCCGGCGGAGTATGAAGTGACCCATCTATTCGCCCTCCTCCTGACGCTTCTGGTACAAGTCGATGTAGAATTGCTCCGGGAATTTCGATGCCGGTTGGGTGATTGCCCAAGGGCCGAGGATGCCGGTATCGGGCACGTTCTTGAAGTAGTTCTTCGTTACGACCAAGGCAGGTTGCCGTCCCGAGGTGCCGAACATGAATGGACCTTCTTCGAGCTGAATCTCGATGGCATCGAGCACCAGGCCGTGGCGCTTCTGGAGATCCGGTTCCGTCTTGGCCTGTTCATACAACTCGATCAGGTCCTTCATGAAACCCTCTGGGGCT
This sequence comes from bacterium, assembly GCA_020444065.1. Taxonomy (NCBI): domain Bacteria; species bacterium. The sequence continues at coordinate 810,997 of JAHLLQ010000001.1, forward strand.
TCGCCTTCCTTGCCTCCTGTGGAGTACCAGCGGCCGACGCGCGGGTGCCAGGTCTTTGCGTCAGTGGGGAATGCATAGCCGGGAAATGTGAAGAGGTCCATTTCGGAGTTGTGCTGCATGTACATGTCGTAGTCGCCATTTGTGATACGAGTCCACAGGTCGGTGGACATGGCACGGCGCACAATGACGTTGATTCCCACGGCACGCCAATCATCGGCGATCAGTGCGGCCTCATCTACGGCGATCGGATCGTCGAATGTATCAATCGTCAGACTGAAGGGTCGGCCGTTATGCATGCGGAAGCCGTCTTCATCGCGTTCGGTCAGTCCTGCGGCGTCGAGATATTCCTTCGCTTCTTCTGGCTCGAAGGCAGACCAGTTGGTTGTCCATTCGTGGCGAACGCGTTCACCTCGGGGGGAATTGAAGTGCCAGGATTCGTCCGTGATAGCGGCAGCCTGTGGACGGGACAGTCCGTGCCAAATGACCTGGTTGATCTTTTCGCGATCGATAGCCAGGGCGAGACCCCGACGGAAGTTCTTATCGCGAAAGAGCTCTCGTCGCTCCGGATCCGGCGGCGATAGATTCGGAAAAACGGCGTGCCATGCGGCGGTTCCCTCTTCCCACGCGTTGACTCTGTAGCCTCCGCGATCGGCAAACTCCTTGAGCATCGCGTAGTCGCCAAGTGCAACCCGGCGGAACTGGGCATCGATATCGCCGGCGATGATCATCAGCACGCCGGTCTCTGAGTTCTGAACGCGAAAAGATTCGAATCGGTCGATGTAGGGCAGTTGGCGCCCCTCTGGATCGGTGGCCCAGTAATACGGATTGCGCTCGAACACGACGCGATCGCCTGTCTTTGAGGCAAACGTCAACATCCAAGGCGAGAGGGTTGGGCGCTCCACATTGTCCACCACGTTGTTGCGGCGGTTGAATTCGGTAAAATCCTCGTAGTCGGAGAAGTCCGGGTGGAACTTCTTCAAGTAGTGTGACGGGAGAATTACGGTTTCAGGGACCCAAAAGCCGGTAGCCATAATGATCGGCAGGAAGTAGAAGGCCTCCTTGTACTTGAACGTCACGGTGTACTCATCGGGCGCCGAGACTTCCATTTGTTCGCCGCGAGAGAAGGCCCACTCGGGCGGGACGATGCCGACACGATCATCGTTGCACAGATCCCACCAAAACAGGATGTCCTTGCTGTTGAAGTCGTCGCCATCCGACCACTTCACTCCCTTGCGAAGATGAAACGTGATTTCGTTTCCCGCGTCGTTGAATTCCCAGGACTCCGCAAGACCCGGAATGATGTCGGATACTTCCGGGTTCCAGCGCGTCAGTGTGTAGTAGTTGTTGATCAGCCGAACAGTGACCATGTCCTGGGCGATGTGGTAGTGCCGCCAGGTGCCTCCGTAGAGTCCCGGTTCGTTCACAGGTTCAACGATCATGGGACTTTCGGGGAGCCGTTCGCTCAAGGGCGGAAGATCACCCGCGCGCACCTTGGCCTTCAGCACCGGGGATTCCTTCAGGCGGAGATTGGCCTCCTTGCTCAGCTCCTCGTACAACACGGTATTCTCGTCCTGCGGGCCGGAATCCGTGCAAGAGGCGAATAGCGGGAGGATGAGCAGCAATACGATGATGCCTCTCATTTCGAGCCCCTCCCTTGCAGTTCCAGTTCCTCGCTGAAGTGACACGCAGCCATGTGATTAGGCGTCACTTCCCGGAGCGGGGGAACTTCGCTGGAACATTTCTCTCTGGCGTAGGCACAGCGCGTGTGGAAAGGACAACCGGACGGCGGTGCGGCGGGATCGGGCACATCGCCCTGCAGATGATCCGGTCTTTCCAAGCGCGCATCCGGATGAGACACGGGGATGGCACTGAGGAGACTTTCGGTGTATGGATGTTGCGGATTGAGGTAGATTCTCTCGGACTTGGCCAATTCGACAATCCTGCCTAAGTACATGACGGCCACGCGATCGCTCATGTACTTCACGACATCCAGGTTGTGAGCGATGAAGAGGTACGTGAGATTGTGCTTCCTCTTCAGTTCCTTGAGCAGATTCAGAATCTGCGACTGCACAGAAACGTCGAGGGCAGAAACCGGTTCGTCTGCGATCACGATTCGCGGGTTCAATGCCAGTGCCCGTGCGATGCCGATGCGTTGCTTCTGTCCGCCCGAAAACGAATGCGGAAATCTCCGCGCCTGCAGAGGATTCAGCCCGACGGTCTCGAGCAATTCCGCGACGCGTTCCTTCAGCGCCTGGCCCCTCAATTCATTGTGTATCACCAGTGGCTCCGCGACGATTTCCCCAACCGACATACGCGGGTTCATGGACGAAGACGGGTCTTGGAAGATGATCTGCAATTGCCGGCGCACGTGCTTCATCTCGTCCTGCCCCAGAGGCAGGATACTGCCCAGCGTTCCATTCGCTCGCACGAGGATTTCGCCCTCGGTTGGTTCGATCAACCGGAGCACGGTTTGCACGAAAGTGGATTTTCCGCAGCCGCTCTCCCCCACCAGCCCTAGCGTTTCGCCCTCGTGCAGCTTCAGACTGACACCGTCAACGGCATGAATGTGTCCAACCGTGCGACGGAATAATCCGCGCCGGATCGGAAACAACGTCTTTAGGTCGCGAGTCTCCAGGACCACCTTGTCTTGGTTGGTCTCCACGCTCATGCCTTTTCCTTCTCCAGCAAACTCGGATCGAGAGTCTCTTCATCCTGATAAATCCAACAACTGACCTTGTGCGTTTGCTCCGACAGGGGCATCAGTGTTGGCGAATACTTGCAGATGTGCATTTCCTCGGGACAACGGCCGCGAAAGGGGCAGCCCTCTGGAACATGGCGATGATCAGGGACGGAGCCGGCGATACGTTCCAGCGGCCTGCTCGGATCCGATTCTGGCCGGGGAACACTGGCAAAGAGTCCCTGTGTATAAGGATGCTTCGGATTGTCGAAGAGTTCCTTCACAGGCCCGCTCTCGACAACCTTGCCGAGATACATCACGACCACCTCGTCGGCGATTTCAGCCACCACTCCCATGTCATGCGTGATGAATAGAATCGACATCCCAAAGAGCTCCTGAGTGGACCTCAGCACATCGAGTACCTGCGCCTGAATCGTTACGTCGAGAGCCGTCGTTGGTTCGTCTGCGATCAGCAGCGCCGGGTTACATGACAAGGCCATGGCGATCATTGCACGCTGACACATGCCACCGGAGAGCTGATGGGGATATTCGTCGTAGCGTCGATCCGGCGCGGGGATACCGACCTCGCTGAGGAGATCGACGGCAAGCATCTTGGCCTTCACCTTATCAAGGCCCTGGTGTAAGCGGATCGCCTCGCTGATCTGGTTGCCAATTGTGAACACTGGAGTCAGAGAACTCATCGGCTCTTGGAAGATCATGGCGATCTTGTTGCCGCGAATGGATCGAATCTCCTCGCCCTCTGCCGCCAACTTCAAGAGATCTACGGGCTCGTTTTCCCAAGAGTGCTTCCCCGCGCGGAAGAGAATCTCTCCTCCGGCGATGCGGCCCGGTGGATCCACGAGCCGCAGAATCGACAGACCGGTCACGCTTTTTCCGCAGCCACTCTCGCCCAGTAGGGCTACTGTCTTATTGCGTGGAATTTCGAAGGAGACATCACGCACTGCGTGCACCACGCCATCCTCTGTGTCGAAGGAGACGGATAGATTGTTAATCTCCAAGATCGGCGTCTTGATGGCTTTGCCCTCGGTCATTGCTTCCCCGCGCTCCAGATCGACTTCATCGGCCAGGCTGTGAGCTTCGTTATCGTGGCAGTGCCGCCGGTGCTGAAGGCGCCAACTTCGATCGAATCAGTGCGTTCAGGATACACCCGCGTGGTGAATGCACCGCGTCCGTTGGCCGCAAAGACTTCGATCACGGAATGGTCGATGAAGATGTGCAGCCGCAGGGGCTCACCCTCGTCCAAAGCAAATGGCCCCTCCTGAACATCCCGCGCCACGTTCTTCTGGAAGCTTGATTGCGTGCGGTCGAGGATGAACTTCTTTGCTCCGTAGTCATAGATCAGGCGTGTCTCTTCTTCACCGCCGGGCGAGCGCATCAGTGCCAGGCCGAATTGCTCCGCGTTCCCACGATCTACCTCGAGCAGCAGTTCCAAAGCGCGTCCGCCTATACCGTCCAGCACGTCCGTCTCCGGCGAACTCACGGGCACATCGCGCAGTTTAGTGGGCTCGCCTCGGAGTTGCTGAAGTTCATCGAGGGGTTGTTGCAACAGACGTCCGCGCTCGTCCAATGACCACACTCGTGGCAGTCCATAGAGGTGCGCCCAACCTGCAGCCAACTGGTCCTCGGAACTGCGCTGCTCCGGAACAATTCCGATCGCGATTGTGCGGCCTCGATCGTCGGTCGTGACGGCCGGACTGAGGTAGTGATTGATGATCTCCAGTCGTGTGGGCTCCGTCTTCTCCGGGATGAACTTCTGATTCTTCCATTCTCCCAGCCAATATGAGTTACGGCCCGGCATTTCAGTGACACCAAAGAAGTACTTCTCCCCCAGGTCTACGACGACCGGCATTTCCCAAAAGAAACCGGACTCGGCACGCTTGCCGATCATCAACGGCCCCAAGTACTTCCAGTCGAGGAGATTCTCCGACTCATAGAGCAGAGCTGTTCCGCCAACATCCGGCACGCCTGCACCGACGACGCAATACCACGTAGCGTCTTCCTTCCACACATACGGATCGCGGAAGTCCATGAATGCGCCGGGGGGACGACTGGAGATGATCGGATTGTCGGGCGAGGGCTTGAAGTGGCGAGCCTCTTCATCGCCACGAGCCAAGCCAATTCGCGCCCTGGAGCCATCCACCGCGGTGTAGATCAGTGACAAGACACCGTGGTCGTTCACGGCATCGCCGGACCAGGCGCCTTCCTGGCTCATGCCAGGCTGAGGTGCCAATGCGATAGGATATTCCTCCCAGTGAACCAGATCGTCGCTCGCCATGTGCCCCCAGTGAATAAAGGCCCAGTAGGGTCCACTCGGATTGTTCTGATAGAAGAGGTGGTACTTCCCATCATCCATCTGGACAAGACCGTGGGGCTCGTTGGTCCAGTCGGATGCGGGCATGACATGAAACTGAGGACGGAGATGATCCGCTTCGAATCGATCCGGGCGGACGGTCAGGTCCGGCTGAGCGGGCGGATTGCCATTTGCGAATTCTGCAGCTATCTCGGCAGGATCCATGGCGCGGTCGTAGATTTTCACTTCATCGATCAGACCGTTAAAGACACCCATTGGAAACAGGTCGACGACGAATGGCGTTTCATTGTCGCGGCCGATCAGGAGATCTGCGTCTTCGGCACGGTGAATGGGCGCGTTCAGAACGACCGAGCGCTCCACTTCCTCCCCATTCAGGAAGAGGGCCAGGCCGCTCTCTGAGTCCATGGTGGCGGCCACGTGTACCCATTCATCTTTCGGCAGAAGTTCCGGCGCCCAGATTGCATGCCAGATGCCACCGATGTTAATTCGGAATCCCCATTGGCCAAACTTCGTCACGCCGAACGTGTAACCTGCTTCAGCATTGTGTTGATTGATGAACGGCGCAAAGGCGGGAGGATAGACCTTCGCTGCTATCCATGCCTCTATCGTGAAAGAGTCCGTCAACATAGGGGCGCACCCACCGTCGCGCTCCACCCAGGTCGAGAAGCCGTCGAGCAGGAGTGCATCACCCGCCGCGCCGGCGCGGTACTCGGGCCGACCGTAATTGTTTGCAATCGGATCGACCATGCCACTTGCGAGGTCGAGCACAGTATCCTTGCTTTCGCGATCGAAACGCCACCATGCCAACAACGATGGATCATCAATAGGCCGCGGATTCGGTGTGGCCAGATAGCCCAGCAAATTCGCGGTGAAAACCTCGAGCGTACTGCGTTGGGAGTTGGGCGATTCTGTGTGCCAGTCGAAAGCTCCCGAGCCAACAACGATCACCTTGCCGCGGCCGAGTCGATACTCACCGGCAGCGACTTTGTTAATCGTATTTTCGTTGTCAGCCAGCCAGATGCCGTCGAAGTCCGACGGCGAATCCCACCATGCCAGCACGTTGTCGACGGATGTGCCATCTGCAACTGTCAGAAACGGGTTCGGCAGGTTTGCAAAGACAGGATGGCTTTCGCACCAGGCACGAAATCCCCAGCCGTCACTGCGCGACGGATCGCGCAGAACCGTTGTGGGCGGCGTGTCTTCGATCCCAAGCGGCACCGCGTATTGCACGGCAAAGCCGGTCAGTAGCAGTCCGCCACCGTCCTTGATGTAGTTTCGCAACAACGCAGTTGTATCTGGCTCCAGGGCCTCTTCGGAAAGTTCAATGTTCGCCGCTTCGTGCCACCAGAGCACATCGAAGTCGCTCACTGGGTGTGTCGTGAGATCGGCGAAAGGGACATATTCTGCAACGGCATTCTCAGCCGCCCAATCGTATGCAGCGCCCTCCTCGGCGGTCAGCATGTCAGTGCGCATCGCGGCGCCAAGCAGTCCAATGCGCACTTTGCGTTCGGCAAAATGTCGTACTAATTCAGCAGGATCGGGTCGTGAATTTTCCTCGGCGCCAAGGTACACGAGAGTATTCTCCGTCAGCTTCTCAAGGTTCTTGCGGTTCTGGTTCTCACGGCCATCGATTTGCCACTCGAAGGCACCGGCCCCAATGACGATGACCTTGCCCGAGCCGACGCTGTATTCGCCCATGGCGACCTTTCCGCCGTCCCATTCCAGATCTGCCAGCCACCGACCGTGAAACTGTGCTGGATCGTCCCACCAGCAGATGTTGTTCTGCACACGAAGCCCCTCAGACAAAACATGAATAGGGCCTTCGAAATCCCTAAAGGCGGGATGGTTCTCCACCCGGGGCTGGAAGCCCCAGACGCCGCTGGTCTGGAAATCGGATTCGATGCTGGTCGGAGGTGTGTTTTCGATCCCAAGGTTCACGACGTATTGAGCCGCGAACCCCGACAACAAGACACCTCCACCATCCTCGACGAATTCCCTGACTCGCCGAATCGTTTCAGGCACCGTGGCTTGAGACGGAAGATTCGTGTCTGCCGTATAGTGCCACCAGATCGCCGTTGCGCCATCTAGCGCGTCGTCTTCCCTCGCCAAATCATTCAGAGAAATATAGCGCGTTTCGAGATTCTCGCCGGCCCATTCGTAGGCCTCGTGAGCCTCCGATTCGACGTCGGCAAACGCGTTCACCTGACCGATGAGGGCCAACGTCCCTGCGGTCGCTGTCGTCGGCAGCATGGCTCCGGCGAAGAGAACGAATAGTAGGTTCCTGTAGAAGGATATCGCTCTGGTCATGAGATGTTGGTCCATATGGATTTCATTTTCCAAACGCGAAGGGCCTTAACCACGGCTGTTCCTCCGGCCGCATACATGTCCACACCCACCGAGTCGTCCCGCTCCGGATAGACGCGCGTCGTAAGACAAGCGCGATAATTCGCGTAGATCTCCATAATCGATCGATCCACGAATATGCGAAGCCTCAACGTCTCTCCATCCTTCAAAACTACGGGAACCTTCTTGTTATTGCGGTCCGTCTCGGGGTTTCGGCTGGAACGTTCCTGATTCACGATGAGGGCTTTCTCACCCTGGTCAAAGAAGATGATAGTTTCTTCCTCGCGATCGGGCGATTGGCGCAGGCGGAAGCCAACCTCGCGCACGTCACGCAAATCTATTTCCGCCTCGATCTCCAACATGTCGCCTTTGACTTCCGGCAACAGGTTAGCCCCCCCATCCGGAACGGAGAGGTCATCACAGGACCACTCATCACCGCGCAATACTCGCAGTTCTGGAATGGGCTCGATCTGTAGCTCGCCATCGTCGCCCAGCGTCAATACGCGCGGAAGCGTCTGTACGCTTGCCCAGCCCGCCTTCCACTGAGAGCGATCGCTGCGGGCCTCTGGACTCCACGCCATCATCACGCGACGACCTTTTCCATCCAGTTGCACGTGCGGCGCGTAAAAACTTCCCTTCGCGTCGATCTCGCCGTGTGTTTCCGGGAAGAAATGATGGTCCTCGTATCGCCCGACGAAGTACTGCACATTGCCGTAGGGCTCATGCGAGATCAGCAGTACCCAGCGATCGCCCAGCGGGAAGAACGATGGGCATTCCCAAACCGTGTGGCTCAGCCCCTCGCTGCCGGTTAAGAGGGAATGCAAATACTCCCACTCAAGCAGATCTTGCGACCGGTAGAGTGGCAGAAAGCCGCCCTGATCCTCGACGCCTGAACCGACGATCATGTAGTAGTGTCCATCGTCTTCCTTCCACACCCAGGGATCGCGGAATCCGCAGGCAGCGATGCCTTTCGGTGGTGCGGGGACTACAGGATTTTGATCTGCCTTCTTGAATTCACGCAAACACTCATCGGCATAGACCAGACATTGGCACTCGGGATACACGCCGGTGTAGAGCAACGCCGGTCGGCCGTCGTGTTCAATCGTGCATCCAGAGAAACATCCATCCCGGTCCGGCCCGTCCGGTGATGGAGCCAATGCGATGGGCAGATGGCGCCAAAAAACAAGGTCCTCCGATACGGCATGTCCCCAGTGCATCGTTCCCCAGTAGGGGCCGTTTGGATTGTGCTGGTAGAAGAGATGAAACTCGCCCTTCCAGTAGAACATCCCGTTCGGATCGTTCATCCACAGGGCACGGGGAAGGAAATGGAAGGCCGGGCGCTGTGGATCTCTCGCTGCACGAGCCGCCAGCGCGTCTTCCATTTCGGCCTGCCTTTGAGCAATGTCCTTTGCGCGTTGGAGCACAGTTTCCGAGCCTCCAGAGAGCCAGACGATTTCCTCGTCCGTAATGGAACGATCCCAGAACACCGCATGGACGATCTTGCCGGAGAAACGATGTATGGCCTTGCCATCCTGCCACTCACCACCAATTACCAACGGTCCCGCTGGCCGGCGCAAACGCCCCGAAGCGGTGCCATGATGGTGCAACAATTGACCGTCCACGTAAAGGTCCAAACGATTGCCGGTGTAGCGCACTACGATATCGTGCGCGTCGTGGTCCTGGAGCAGATTGAATGGAACCTGCAGGAAGTATAGCTCCAACTCCGTTCCCCATTCGACGATCACGTTGAGCGGTGAGACACCATCGCCCACGGAGAGGCGCAACAGTCGGTCCGTCGCATCGGTTCCTGCAGACAAAATTGTGCACTCCCCAATGTCCTTGGGCAGTGTCAGCCGAACGGCAAAGGAGAACTGCTCCGCCTCTGCCGCGACGATCGCATCGAGGCCTTCCTGTGTCACGAGGCTGCCGTTCTTGAAGACTGCGGAGCCCAGCGTGAGATCCAGATTGCCAACGGGCTCGACTGAAACCTGTCCATTTCGAGTGCGGCCTTTCAGATCCTCAAACTGCCATTGCAGCAGGGCATCCTCAAAAGGGCTGAGCGTCGCGTCGCGCCGCCTCTTATCTGTTTGTCCAATTGCGGTTGGCATCATTCATTTGCCTCTCAAGAATTACTTCCCAATGGGTTCCTTGCGGACAGCCATGAGGTCTCCAATCGCCTCTCGATCATGGGGCGGCGTCGCGCCGTTCTGGGAGGCCACGAAAGCCCCAACGGCATTGGCGCGCCGCAAGGCTTCACTCGGCTTCACCCCCGCCAGAAGTCCCGCCAACAGTGTCGCCAGGAAGGAATCCCCGGCACCGACTGCATCGGCCACTTGAACTCGGAAACCGGGGTCGAACAGCCAGGAGCCCTGGTGCAGAAGACAGGCACCGTCTGCTCCGCACGTCACACAGACCGACTCGATACCGAATCGCTCCGCCAGATTGCGCGCCTGGTCCTCTTTGCTGCCCGAGAATCCAAAGTGCTTCCCCAGTAGCGCCTGTTCGTGGTCGTTCATCTTCACGACCTTTGAGCATGGAAGGCAGTCCGCTACGACATGCAAATCGTCAAAGGGCGGACGAAGATTGATATCGAAGACTGTGTAATCCGCCTTCCGAATCAACGTCTGAATCGTTGCTCGCGAAACTTCCGATCGTTGCGCCAAGGAGCCAAAAACGAGCGCGCGCGCTTGTGCCGCAGCGCTCTGCAATTCATGTGTGACCTCGATTGCATCCCAGGCAGAAGGCTGAACGACGTCGAATGTGGGACTCCCGCCTGAATCCAGATCCACAATCACGAATCCCGTGGGAAGGTGCTTGTCGACCTGCACGAGGTCCGTGACGAGGCCGCTGCGCGTCAAACGCCGCAGGACCTCTCGTCCCAGTTCATCGTCCCCCACACGACTGGCGAAACGAACCTGTTGTCCGGCTTCGCGCAGATGACTGGCGACGTTGTAGGGCGCCCCGCCGAGGAATAAACCGGAGGGCAATGCGTCCCACAAAACCTCGCCCAGGCACAAGATTTCCCCACTCATTTCCATGGTCTCCGGAAAAGTCAAAGTCTCTCAGTGATTTGGGCGTCGTATCAGTTGTTGGTGATTTGGCAGCAGGGTTGGGAAGAGGGATTCGCCCTCTTCCCAACCTTCTGTCGCAGGTGATTGTTACTCGAGGTTCAGGATTCGCCAATCGTCAACGGCACTGAAGTCCTGGCCGCTGCCGTCGAGGTCCACGCTAACCGTTCCCTCATCGGGATCGTCGCTGGAGACTTCGACATTGGCGTCATTGTACGATGCGGTCGCACCGCCGGTGGGAGCAAACCGTACCGTGATCGTGACTGCCGGATCGGCCGGCGCCAGAGTGAAGGGCGTCCCCGGAGGAGAAACGAGCGAGTACACACCGGCGTCCGTCCCGGTAATCGAGATGCTGGTCACTTCCAGGTCCTGACCACCGACGTTGTCGATATTGAACGTCAAATCACTCGTCGCCCCGGCTGTAATTGTTCCGTAGTCAAGCAGCGATTCCGTCAGGTTAATGTCCTGATCCGGCGGGGGCGCAACGCCCTCACCCTGAAGCGAAACGGGGAAGCTACTTTCATCCGGATCGTCGCTCGTGATGTCGAGTTGAGCCGCGTTGTAGACCTGCGCAGCCGAGGGTTCGAAGGTCACGTCCAGGGAGGTATTGCCACCAGCGGGAACTGCCACAGGCAGACCACTGGAATCGACAGAGTAGACGGCCTGGTCGGCACCGCTGATGGTGGCGCCACTAATCGTCAACGTCTCCGTCCCCACATTATCAACTTGGAGAGTAAGGGTCGACGAAGTTCCGGTTACGACCTGTCCAAAGACCAGTGGTGAGATCGCATCGATATCCGGTTCGCTCATCTCAAGAGCGCCCATATCCGGGGTCGAGCCCGTGGGATTGGGGCGGGCAGAACCTTCATAGTCGTCTGCGACACCCAGATCCACGCCGGCGTTCAGGGCTGCAGAGCCCACGTTCAAGTGGAAGTCCCCGGTGCCGAGACCTGTTGGGTCGGCGTAGAAGTTCGGGTTTGTTGCCGACACGGAGTTCGATCCGATACCGCCAACGGCCCCGGTTTCACTGCCGCCGATATCGGAAGTCGTTGAGTTGAAGAGTGAGTAATCGACGTCCCAACTATTCGTCGCGCGGTTGTTGACGAGCGTGTCCACCATGCCATCGAAGATGCAGTTGCGGATGAAGAACGTCGAATCTGTACCGCCGCCCGAGAAGACCGCGGCAGCTGAAGAACCATCGTCGGCCGCAAAAGTGCAGTGCTCGAAACTGAAAGAGCCGTTCTCGGCCAGGATAACACCCAAACCGCCTGAGCCACCGCGGAAGATCGTGTTGGTGAAGTCGCCGCTGCCCGCGCCATTGCCTGCCACGACAACGAGACCAACCGCGCTGCTGCCATAGTCGAAATAGCTGCGGTCGACCGTGATGAGAGCCGGATCAAGGCCTGTCGCACGAAGCTGCGAGTCGCCGCCCGGTGCATTGTCGTAGAACAAAGTATCGGACACGTTCAACGTCGTCGAAAATCCAAAAGCAGTTCCGCCATCATGCTCGATCCAGATGCCTTCCGTGCCGTTGCTGAGAATGTCGCAATTCTCGACATTGATTACGCTGTCTGCGGTGTAGTTGAAAATGCGGTGAATGCCCTTGTTGCTATTGCTGGAAATGGTGCAATTCTGGAACGTCGCATTGACGGGGCTGAAGAGACCCACGCCGGAGTCGTTTGGCTGTCCGGTGATCGTCACGCCATCGATGTTCAACGTGCTCAAATCGGTTCCGTCAGGCTTCAGGCCGACCCCCGTGTTGCCGGAGATGGTTCCACCTGTCATCGTGAACTGTTCGCCAATGATGATCACGCCGTCGCCGGAGTTATTCTGGATATCCGTATCGGTCGCAGTCACAGTACCATCAAAGTAGAAGAGTCCCGTGCCGCCGTTGCCGGAAATCGACGAATTGGATATATTCAACTTAGGATCGAATGGCGTTCCCGGCGCGCCAAAGAACACGCCAACTTCAGTATTCGAGTTCAATTCGCAGTTTGTGACGTTGATGGTCGCTTCGACGCCAACTGTGTCCACGGTGATAGCACGGCGCGTATTGCCATTGAGCGAGCTGTCGCTCACGGAAACAGTGTACGTGCCTACTCCGAAGAGTTGAAGGCCGGAGTCGTTGCCACCATCGCCGTTGCCATCGAGAGCGCAACTCTCGATGAAGACATCCGCCGGCGTATTCACATTCACGCCGTTGTCGCTGTTGCCTGAAACGGTGAAACCGCGCAGGGTCATTGATGTACATCCCGCAACAACAGACACGCCATCCACGCCGCCGCTGATGATGGCGCCAATGGGGTCCGATTCAATTGTCAGGTTTTTGTCGACAGAAATCGTGCTATAGGTCCCGCCGTCAATCACCGTCAACGTATCGCCCACCGAAGCAGCATTGATTGCTGTCTGGAGGGCAGCGCCACCACCGGAGACATCGGCTGCGAAACCGATCGAGACCATTGCAGTCAAGAGACCCAACGTCAGTGCCACTTTGCGTATTGATTTCATTTATCTCTCTCCTTGCTTGTCGTGTTCATTTCACGTGCGATGTTGGAGAAGGGGCGGCGACGGAGATTGAGCCGTTCGCCGCCTTCCCTGTGGACGAAGAAGAATCTCTTAGTACAGCGACCACTGGGTAACGCCTGCCACGGCACCGTACTCGTAGGCGCCCATGTCCGGTGCAGATCCGGAGGGCCGCACTGCTCCATCCAGATCATCCGTGACACCGAGGGTATCCCCAGCGTCGATCGCCGGCGAACCGGCCTGCAGATGGAAGTCGCCAGTACCTGGTCCCGAAGAATCGGTCACAAACAGCGGGTCCTGACCCAGTTTATCGTTTGCGCCAGACGATACACCGGAGCCGATGGTGTTCGAATTGCAGTAGAGCACATTGTAGTCGCTGTCGATGCTCGCATTGGCATTCGTGCCATTCACGGCATTCAGACCAATATCCCAGCCGGCCACGATGCAGTTGCGCATGGTGACGCTGGCGGGATTCAAAGCACCCTCAAACACCTCGGCCGTCACAGCGGCTTCATCCGTTTCACCGCTGCCTACTAACGTACAATGAGTCAACGTTGCTTCTGCATTACCGATCAGATCTGCTGAGGCAATGTTCACGACTTTCAGGCCGCCGCTCGAAGCGCCATCGTCCAGCAGGCAGTTTGTGAAGTCGTGGGTGCCAGCGCCGACGAGGGCGATATTGTCCTTGGTTCCGTTGCCTTGCACGAACGTGCTGCGCTCGGCCACCAGGTTCCTCACCCCATCGCCGTCGAACAGGATGTTCCCTTCGCTGTCTCCGGCCACGTTGTTGTAGCTCACCGATGTATCAGTCAACGTCACATCGATTGGCATGCCGATGACCAGGATTCCAACCTTCTGGTTGCTTTCGACCGTGCAGCCATTGAGGTTCAGAATCGTCGACGTTCCGTTGTCATTGAACAGACGCGCGATACCTTCTGTACTGTTGTTCTGAATCGAGCAATTGGTGAATGTGTAGTTTCCCTGGCCGAATATGCCGAGACCCATCTCTCCATTGCCGTGAAACTCGGTTCCCGTCACATTGGCCGTCAGGTTTCCTGCACCGCCATCCGGCTGGAAGCCAACGGTGGCGTTGTCACTCACCGAACCGCCGGTCATCGTGACGCTGATGGGGCCGTAGGCGTTGTTGAAGGCAAACCCGCGGCCATTCCCGTCGATCGTGCAGTTCTGCACGATGAAGTTGCCAGCGGCGAACCGAATCACGCCATGATCGCCGTTCCCCATGATCGTGACCCCGTCAATGGTATAGTCACGCGCCGCAGGTCCGGAGGCGTTATCGTCCAGAAACAGCCCGTGGCCAACATTAGTGGAAATCGAGCCGCCGGTGATCGTGCCCGTCCCAAAGAAGTCCACCATGCCTGCTCCACCATTGTTCGTGATGTCGCAGTTCGTCAGCAGGAAGTCGACCGACAGTCCGCCGGGTTTACCCAGCAGGACGCCTTCGTTGGTGTTCCCGTCGATCGTCACCCCGCTGGCATCGATACTGATGGTGCCGGGGCTGTCGAACGTCCAACCACGGTGCGAGTTGCCACTGAAAGTCGAATTCGCGATGGTCAGGTCGAGGGTCGCCGCACCAATGTCCGTCTGGTGCAGGCCGGAACCACCACCGCTTCCAGATGTACCATTGCCGTCCACGTTGCAATCCGTGATGGCCAAGGCCCCGCCGCTCTCGATTGAGATACCGTGGAAGCCGGCGCCGCTGATCGTGAAGTTCTCGATCGTCACATCCGCCGCCTGAACGGTCACGCCGCTATCCAGGGATGTCCCCGTAATCGTGGCTTTGCCATTCTGCGACAGAAGTGTCAGGTTCTTGTCGATCGTGACGGCTTCATTCGCCGAGTAAGATGACGCGTCCACGAGAATACGGTCGGTATCCACCGTTCCCGCGTCATCAATGGCGGCCTGGATGGTCGAAAAGTCGGCCGGGACATTTATGTCCGCTGCCAGCCCAGAACCCGTCAGGAGACCGGCGGCAACGGCAATGGCAGCTACTTTGTTGAAGTTCTTCATTGTTGATACTCCATGCAAATGGTTTTGGGTGGTGGGCTAATGGGCCCGATTTCATCACTCCTGTGAAATGGTTTGGGGTTCACCTGCTAAAGCGTCTCGACGTTTGCGATTCGTTCTTCTCGATTCGGATTCATTAATCAGTGAAAGGGTTCCTTGTTCGAGGACAGAATATCGCCCGATGAAATCGTTCCATTGGTCGGATCATAGATGAGCGCTTCGCCGCGCTCCAAATCCACATAGTCCACAGCGTCGACGCCGATAAAATCGCGCTCCAGGTTTGGACCCAGGTTTCCCATGATCCACTTGAAGCCCAATTGATCGACAACTGAAGCCCGCGCGCCTGCCGGCGGATCGTGGAAGAACGGATCGCCCCAGTACTCGTAGACGTTCTTGTCGCCATAGGGATTATTGTCGTGATCTGGACGATTGCTCTGGAAGGGGGTGAAGAGCACAGACGTCAGGTAGGAGATAGGCGTTGTGAGAGTCACCCACGTCGTGTACTCGTCGTCCGCGGGAGTTCCCGATAGTGCATTGTAGTCGATGATGTAGTGATTCGTATCGACGGCGTAGGACTCCAGTCCCGTGCGAATAGTGCGCATGTCCGCTTTCGCGCGCGAGACCTTCGATCGGGTTTGCGCTTCCAGGAAGTTGGGAACCGCAATGGCAGCCAGAATTGCGATGATTGCCACCACGATGAGCAGTTCGATCAAGGTGAAGCCGCGCTTCTTTGTCTTGGATTTGCTGAACTTCATGCTCTTTCACTCCGTTCTTCATTGAGAATTCGAGGTTTCTTCGTTTCCAACAGATCCTGTCGTTATGGGCTAGTATCCCATCCACCCGATCGCGTTCGCTGTTCCGGGAGTGGCAGTCGGACTCGGGGGCGGCGTAGGTGTCGGTGTAATCGGGTTCTCGCCCAGCGGCCAGATATCCAACGAGATCACCTTGGACGTTCCACCCTGCGAATACAAGTCCATCTCCACGCTGTCCGTGCGCTGCGGATAGATCCGCGTCGTCACCACCGACCGCCTGTTCGCGAAGATCTCTATGGTAGAGCGATCGATGAATATGCGCAGCTCCAGGTTCTCGTTTCCTTCCAGCAGGTGCTGTGCAACGACGTCCCACTTCCCAACCTGGTTGCTCGTACTCGAGAGCCCGCGCTTTACGAACAGTCCACCAACAGCATTGTACTGGATCAGCGTCTGCTCCTGGCCATTGGGCGACTTGCGTACCTTGATCCCGAAGGCGGACGCGTCCTGCAGGTCCACCAGGGCGCGGATTTCAACCATGTCGCCGCCGACTCCAGGGAGGTATCCGCTCTCGCCGGCTTCGACGAAGATATTCGTGAAGTTGTGTCGTTCGCCTCGCAACATCTCGAGTTCCGGCGCCGGCGCCTGGCGCAATTGATTGCCGTCTGCCAGCGTCAACATTCGCTGCATGGTAAACAGGTTCGCATATCCCGCGGCGAGTTGTGCCTCGCTTGTGCGATCTTCGATCATCACGCCCATCGCGTAGATCCTGCCGTCGTCCGTGTATGAAATCGATGGCGCCAGGACATGCTCCGGGCCGAGATCGAGACGCCGAGGAGTTCCATACTCTGCGTCCGGAACGAACTTCTCATTCACCCAATCGCCGATCCAGTAAACGACATCCACGGGACCGGGGTGACCGGGAGCAGGGATGGCGTTGACCAGGAAGATCCACTTGCCGTTCGGAAAGCGCCCGAACATTGGCATCTCCCACATGTGGTTCACAACATCCGGCGGTCGACTGAACATAATGCCCCGATACTCCCAGTTCAACAAGTCGTGGGAGCGATACAGGTGCACTTCTCCGCCCGTGTCTTCGTAGCCGGATCCGATGATCACCCAGTACCACCCGCCATCCTGCCAGATGAACGGATCGCGGAAGCCCAGAATCCCCGGCCGCGCACCGGGAGGCAGTGCCGGCAGGACAGGATTCGTCCCCCACTTGTGAAAGTTAATGGCCAGGTCTTCGCCACTTGTCGCGACACTCTGCGTTTGGCCCTGATCGTTGCTCGTATAGAGGATAGTCAGTTCATTGTTATGAATTGTCGTCGAGCCCGACCATGTGCCGTTGCGATCGTACACGCCCTCGGGCCAGATCGCATCCGTCACCGGGTACCAATTCGCGAAGTCCGGACTGATCAGATGCCCCCAGTGCTGATTGCCGAAATACGGGCCATTGGGGTTCTTCTGGTGGAACAGATGGTAGTTGCCGCGATAGTACTGCATGCCGTGAGGCTCGTTGGTCCAGTCCGCGGGAGGAATAGCATGCCAGCCCGGCCGGGTCGGGTCATGGGAGAAACGGCTTTCCGGGACAATGATCTCGGCGGCCGGAGGGAAACCGCCCTGATAGTGAATCAGTATTTCGTCCGCCGCCAGGGCTCGATTGTAGACTCGCACCTCGTCAATCAGGCCGTTGAAAATGCCGAGAGGGAAGATACCGAGCGCGCCGCCCTGATTATGGCGACCTATCTGAAACGGGATGTTCGAAGCAGCTTCCAGGTCACCCGCGACGAAGTTGTTCTCGGCCACCTGGCTGCCATTCAGGTAAATCCTCAGCCCCACATTGCGATCGTAGGTGCCCGCCAGATGAATCCATTGGAATTTCGGCAATGGAGCCGGCGCCACAACCGAGTGCCAATTACCGTCCGCACCGATCGAGAAGTTCCAGACACCCCAAGGGTCGACGCCAAGAAAGAAGCCGCGCGGGGCCTCCTGCTGGTTCACAATGGCCGCATCTTGCGCAGTGTAAGGAAACGCCCGCACCGCGACCCAGGCTTCCACGGTCAGTTGGCTGACATTCTGGTTTACAACGCCAGGGCCGAAGTCTGCGAAGGTTGAGTATCCATCCGCGCGAAGCCCCTCTCCCCATGGGCCGGGGGCGAATTCCGGATCGCCAAAGTTGTTGGGAACGCCCGCCGCCTGGCCGGTCCGCCATTCCTTGATCTGCTGCTGATCGTTCAGATCTTCCATCGTAAAGCGCGCCATCAAGTCGCCCTTCGGAATGGAACGCAGCGATCGCAGAGTATTCATTGTGAACGTTCGCAGCGCGTCGATTTTGCTGTTCCATCCACCGACGGCAAACTCGTAAGCGCCTGTGCCAATCACGACCACGCGTCCGTCGCCAGGACGGTATTCTCCGGCCGCAACGATGTCGCCCTGCCATTCCGTATCTGCCAACCAGATCCCATCGAACTGAGATGAGTCCGGCCACCAGGCGATCTTGTTGTCCACGGAGAGGCCTGGTGCGAGCGTGGCGAACACGTCCGGCAGGCCGTCGAAGACCGCGCTTTCTGTTTTCTGAGAAAATCCCCAGGGGCCGGAGTCGCCGGGCTCGATTGATACGGACGGCTCGGTGTCCTCGAACCCAAGGTCGACAACGTACTGGGTCGCGAATCCCGAGAGCAGTACCCGACCGCCAGCACTCACCCAATCGGCGATCGCGGCAACCGTCGCCCCCTGCCCCGGCAGGACCACGCTCTCATCATAGTGCCACCAGAGCGTCTTGTAATCGCCGAGAATAGACGGGTCGGCGGCGATGTCATCCAAATGAAGGTACTCGGCATCGAAAGAGGTCAGCGCCCAGTCATAGGCAGCCCGCTCCTCATCGGACAGGGAGGCGTAGCTGGCGTGGCGGCCGAGGAGGGCCAGGTCAGCCGCCGACGCCAGATTTGCCACACAGAGGGCAAGTACGACGAAAACCACCGCCACCACAGGTGCCGAGCGGCCCGATTCGCGGAAATCTCGGGATGTTTGAAGAAGTCGGTTCGCCACTGAGGCTGGTTCCCTTTCAACGTTGCTGTTGATGGTCTAGGCAAGCCACCTTACTCCTGTCAAGTGCTATTTGGAGCGCTACGACGAGGGCATGTCGATCCACTCAATCTCTCTCCAGCCCATCTCGCCCGGATCGCCAGACTCCATTTAGAAAGCTATCAATATTGGTTTTATGAGGTACATTCCTGGAAATTCTCTCGGAGATGCGACGTCCGTGAGAACGCAAAATCACGCGCAGAAAAACTGCTCAGACTTCGCCTTACAGGAGCAAATGTCGCCTTCCGAATGACAAAACCTTCAGTCCGCGGCCCTGGAACATGTCGAAGTGTTCATTTCAGTGCTGTGTGAGTTCGAGCGATCCAACCTCTCCCATGCTCGCCTTTCCGGTCACACAGACGGGGGCTACAGGGAGCGTACCGAATCTCGCGCGACGAGCTCGGGCGGGAAGCGCTTCACAAGGTACCCCTCCGATTCTGCACCCTGCAGTTGCGACACCAGGATCTCCGCAGCGCTACGCCCCATTTCGGCGATGGGCAGCGCAATGGTCGTCATCGGCGGATTCAACAGCCGGGCGATTTCGATGTCGTCGCAGCCCACGACGCTGACATCTTCGGGGATCTTGAGCCCCAGGTGCTGGGCTGCTTCGTAAACGCCGAGAGCAATCATGTCGTTGAAACAGACAACGGCGGTGGGGCGCTTCCGTGAGGGGACATCGAGCACCTTCAGGCCGGCTTCGAAGCCCTGTTGCGTCGTGTCTCCCGCCTTCACGACGCACTGGCTGTTGAAGTTCACGCCACTCTCCATCAGGCACTGCACGAAGCCCACAGCACGCTCGGCCGCCGAGACAATCTTCTCCGGCCCCTCCAAATAGCAGAGGTTTGTGTGCCCCTTCTCGATGCAGTGCTCGGCGGCCAGATAGCCAACCTCCCGATTCTCGACTTCGACGAAATGGGATTCGAAGCCACGGATCGGACCAACGCAGACGAAAGGTGTCTTGCGCAACCGCAGCGATTCGTAGTGACTCAGCCGCCCCTCCATTTGAAAGGGAGATAGGATCAAACCGGCCACTTGATAGGCGAGGAGATCCTCGATCGCTTCCTCCTCTGCCTCCTTTGTCTGCGTCTCAAAGAAGATGATGTGCAGGCCTTCCTTGCGAAGCACGGAGTTGATTCCCTGAATCAAGTCGGCGAAGAACGGGTTGCGGATGTTCAGAATCGTAACGCCAACCAGATTGGTGTTCTTCTGAAGAAGCGTGGTCGCCATTCGGTTTGGGCGGTAGTTGTACTTCTTGACAATCTCGAGAATGCGCTCCCGGGTCGGCTCGGAGACACCCGGTTTCCCCGTCAAGGCCACATGGACCGTCTGCCGCGAAACG
Source organism: bacterium (assembly GCA_020444065.1). Taxonomy (NCBI): domain Bacteria; species bacterium. The sequence goes on from JAHLLQ010000001.1 coordinate 831,140, forward strand.
CCACAGATTCTCGCAATGTCTTCCATCGTAATCATTGTTGTCGGCACCCCTTCGCTGGGCGAGTCACTCCCACTTTCCTTCCAATCGTCGTGACGAAAGGTGCCCCAAGAGCCTTACAGGCGTCAAGTAAATCATAGCCATCCCGACACCCGGCCCAATTGCCGCGCGTCACTGGGGGACGTGGAAACCTCGCTCGATAGGCGACTCTGCAGCCAAAGAGCGTCAGTCGCCTCGATTGGAACTCCACTGCTCCAGGTTGCCGCGTTCCTCAGGAAACGCCGTCGACATCGCCCACGCGTCGAATTGTGAAAGTCGAGCCTTCCCTCCTTCCGCGAACAGGGCAATCGACTGATGATCCGGAGGCACGTCGATCACGCGCGTGAAACATGCTCGGCCGTTCACAAAGATCTCGATCACGGACCTGTCGAGGAACACGCGCAGGTCGACCGGCGCGCCTGGGGCTTGCAGCCTGTATAGCCTCTCGTCGCCGTCGACACGAACTTCCGACCCATCGCAGACGATCGCTGTGCCACCGACCCCGTTCTCATTCGTCCGAACCAGGAGCCCAAACCTGTTCGCACTCCCGGCCTCGATGGTCAGGCGCAACTCCAATGTATCGCCCTGCACCTGGGAAATAACCGTGGTTCCGTCATTCACGTTCATGGGCCCAATCCGCGTGTGCTTGCCGCGAAGTTTCTGTAACGCGGGCAGGGGTTCGAAGTTAAGGCCACCGTCTTCCGCAAGTGTCAGAATGCGCGGCAAGGATTGCACTCCATTCCACCCCTTGTCGTCGGGGAATCCGCGCACCCAGCCCCACATCACGCGCCGGCCTTCTGCATCGATCGTCGAGGTTGGTGCATAATACCATTCTCCGTGATCGATCATCCCGCTGTGCCTCGGAGCGAATGTTCCGGACTGCTCGTTGAATGTGCCGACAGTGTACTCTGCTCTCCATCCGGGCAGCGACATCACCAGGACGAACTGATCGCCCAAAGGAAAGAAATTCGGGCACTCGATATTCGCCTCGGTTGGATGTTGGTACAGGATGCCTCGGTACTGCCAGTTTCCGAGCGTGGGATCCGCTCCTTCGTACAGCGCCACCACCCCACGATACTGATCGGCTGCAGTCTGGATATTGCCGCCCAAAACCATGTAGGCCCTGTCACGAAGGCGAAACATGAAAGGGTCACGCCATTCGTAGATGATCTGGTCGCCGTTGATAGCCGGTGTCATGATGGGATTTGCTGGCGGTTTTTCCCAGGCGATCAGATCTTCATCCCTGGGTCGAACGATCCACTGCTCGGCGTAATCACGGGCCGAGGGGCTGGCCTTGATGCTTGTGTAGAAGAGCATTGGCTTGCCCTTCTCGTCCAAAGCTGCACAACCGGACCAGGCGCCAACCTCACCGAGCTCAATCGACGGCCAGAGAGCCACCGGCAGGTGCTCCCAAGTCACCATGTCTCGACTGCGCGCATGCCCCCAGTACATTGTATCCCAACGATCCCCAAAGGGGTTGTGTTGATAGAACAGGTGATACCAGCCTTCGTAGAGAAGTGGCGCATTCGGATCGTTCATCCAGAGCGCTGGTGGTCGGAAGTGATATGTCGGACGGCGGGGATCCTCTTCTGCCCAGGAGACTGCTCCCAGGACACTGTTCCAGGCTTCTTGAACTTTGGGGTTGTCAGTAGTTTTCATCGCTCTCCGATCGCTCTGCACAATGTAGTCAACGGCGAGGTGCCCCCATGCATCGGTTGCCTGGTCGACAACAACGATTCGAGCAGAACGGCCAATATAGGGCATAACATTCCACGAAACCCAGCGGAGATGTTCGCTGTCTCCACCATGTGAAGCCGTCCCGGTTGCACTGGCGACTTTCTCACCTCCGATGTACAATTCCAGACAAGCGCTTCCCGGGATGTTTCCTCCTCCAATGAGGAAGTTGATGTACTTCCGCTCGATCGTGAATTCGGGTGAGATCAAGTATCCGGTGGCCCCATCGCCATAGCTGAATGTGTTGACAAGTCGGCTTCCATGAAATGAGGCGACCGGTCGCTGATCGCCAATCGCTCCGCCTGCCGGCCCCAGGGCAAATGCAGTGCCGAGAGGAATCCATGGCAGGAAACTGTCGCGCTCGAAATCGTCCAAGACCAAGTCGGATCGGGCGCAACCATTCAGCAACAGAGAGAACGCCATCAGGGCTGCCAGGGTTCGTATACCCCTCATGAATGTCATCCACTCCGCCTCTCAGCACTGAAGCACGAATGCCCCCGGGTTGGTTGAACATGGCGCGAGAGCCAGACACCTGTCAAGTGGCTTGGTGGACTCTGCAGGCCAGGTGGCGGGGATCCCCTGATTGTACTGATCGCAACTAAAGGTGGGCTTCTCATGCAGCCACGACATGCAAAATCGGAGAACATAATGGGCTCCCCTTTGCGCTTGACTGGTGTAAGGAGGCCCTGTCACTGGTCTTTAGAAGGCCCCCTTAGCCTCCCCTGAAGAAGGCAAAATCGATGTCCCGTTCGCGTGGTCTGAAATCCTCTCTCTTCGCACTTCTTGTGGGTATCCTTGGCCTCTCTGCGATGCAGGACGCTCCAGCAGAGGGGGCAGTCGTTCTCGGCGCAGTTTCTTCGTTCGACGACCTGACTTCCGAACAGCTCAAGGCCTACGAGTTTGCCATCGGGAGCTGCGGGGCGCAGCTGCTGACATTCGATGAGATCGCGGCCGATCCCGGGGCGTTCGACGATGTGGATGTCGCCTGGTGGCACGAGGATGCCTCCACAGATTTGCCTGAGGCAGCAAATGACGCCACGGTCCTTAGCCAAATCCAAGGTTTCGTCGAGTCGGGTGGCGGCCTGCTTCTCACGGGGTTCGCTCCCCAGTATGTCCTGTCCCTGGGCTACGAGGACACGCCTCCTTCCCTTGTTATCCAAGATCCAACAACATCGGGTGAATGGGGATTCCGCCAAAGGGAGCCTGCGCACCCGATCTTCAACGGCCTGCCTGAGACATTTCTCGTCCTGTCAAGTAACCTGACCGTCGATAACAATATTGTCTGGTGGAACGATCCTACCCGCTTTGACGGCAGGTGGCTGGCAGACACCGAATGGTCGGGCTACCTGGTGACAGTCGGGGAATACACGCTCGAACAGGGACGCATCCTTCTCGTCGGCACAGGAGCCTTCGAGTGGGATCATCCGGGAGAGAACCTTCACCGCGACAATCTGGAATTGTTCACGGCGAACATTTTGGATTATTTGACGACCCCTCTGCCAACCCCGACTCCCTCACTGACGCCGACACCGACTCCCCAGCCCGGCGAGGACATTGTGCTGGCCGACTTCGAATGGTCCCACTGGAATGGCTGGTCGGCCACCGGCACTGCGTGGGGAGGTGCGCCCTCCACGGGAGCGCCCGCAAGCAACTTCCTGGGCGGGAGCTATGCCAGTTCCTCGTACGGTGGCGATGGAGCCACAGGGGTCCTGACCTCCCCCCCATTCCTCATCAATCGCGATTATCTGAAGTTCCTGACCAGTGGTGGATCGTACCTTGAGGCGAGCGGCTACGGCGGGCAGACGCGCGTCAACCTGCTGATCGATGGAGAAGTCGCGAAATACGCTGCGGGCAGCAGCCAGACCAATCGCATGGATTGGCTGGAGTGGGATCTTCGCGATCTCCAGGGGGCGACTGCCCAGATTCAACTGACCGATACGGCTACTGGCCCGTGGGGGCACCTCAACATCGATCACATCGTCTTGTCGAACTCTCCTCTGAATGACCTGTTTGCCATCGACAGGAAATACCTCAATATCCCGGTGCGCCTGGATCGTCCCGAGAGAGTCGTTGATCTCTTGATCGATGGACTGGCGGTTGAGGAGTTTAAGATCAACCTGGGCACGCCGACAGATCACGACTTCTATGCATTCATCGAGATGAGTGCTCACATGGGCGAACGGGCGCTTCTCCGTGTAGATGCCACCAACGTGCAGGATGTTTCCCAGTTCCCTCTCAGGGACGAAATCATCACCGACACTCCCATTTACGAAGAACCACTGCGCCCACGCTATCACTACACGGCACGCCGCGGCTTCATGAATGACACCAATGGCATGGTCCACTTCAACGGCGAATACCATCTTTCTTACCAGCACAATCCCTTCCAGCTCAGGGTCGGCAACCAGGTGTGGGGACATGCCGTCAGCACGAACCTGGTGCATTGGCTTGAACTCCCCACTGCGATCAACGGCGATGCGCTTGGCCAAATCTGGTCGGGATCCGCTGTCGTGGATACTGCGAACACCTCAGGTCTGGGCGAAGATGCCATTGTGAGCTTCTACACGAATGCCGCGGGTTATGGGAACAACAACATCATGTCGGCGGGACAGAACTTCACCCAGAGCTTCGCCTACAGCCTTGATCGCAATCGGACACACATCAAGTACCGCAACAATCCCGTCTTGCTGAATCAGCCGCCCGGCGATAATCGCGACCCTTATGTCTTCTGGTACGAACCCGATCAGAAGTGGATCATGTTGCTCTGGTTGCGCAATAATCCCAGCACGTTCGCCTATTTCTCATCTCTCGATCTGATCGAGTGGACGAAGACGTCCGAGTTCATCTTCGATGGAGTGATCGAGGTGCCGATGCTCTTTCAACTCCCGTTGGATGGAGACGAGACGGACATGCGATGGATTCTCTGGGCGGGCGACGGCCACTACTACATTGGCCAATTCAACGGCGAGTCATTCACGCCCGCAAACGGTCCCTTCTGGATGCCGGGGGCAACGGATAGCAATTTCATCATGGCCGCTTCGCAGATCTTCAGCAACATGCCGGATGGCAGGAAGATCTTGATGGCCAATGATAACAGTGCACGTGACTTTCCCGGGATGCCCTTCAACAAAATGCTCACCTTCCCCGTGGAGCTGAGCCTGCGCACAGACCCGAGCGGCTCACCATGGATCTACGCAAATCCTGTTGAAGAGATTGCCGAACTCATCGAAGAAACACGCGAGTGGACTAATGTACCCCTTGGCGGCTCCAATGCTATTCCGAACACGTGGGGCGAAGCCTACATGATCGATGCGAGTTTCGAATGGGGTAGTGCCAGTTCGCTGACCTTCGACCTCGGAACAGCCGAAGTCACCTACAACATTTCTACACGGACTCTCAGTTGCACGCCGGATGGAGCGCATACATCCAGTCGCCACATGGATGGCTCAACACCTCTTGGCGATTCGTTGCGCTTGCAGATCCTTGTCGATGTTGGATCGGTAGAGATCTTCGGCAATGACGGGCACCGCTACATGACGATCGCAGTACCGCCCAGAGCCGGAGAGCAGTCGCTGTCGCTGACGGCTCAGGGATCAGGCGCCGTGCTCAAACAGATGTTCCTTCACAAGCTTGGTTCCTGCTGGGAACGCACGCCGGAACCACCTGCGATTCGGGGCGAGGGTCTCTTCCTATACTAATCGGTGGGCTCGAGAGAGTCAGCCCGTCGTAAGATCCTAAATCTCGCTCCAACTCCCAAATGAACTTCGCAGGCAGCTCCGAAACCTATTCGGAGGGAAAAGAAACGCACTTCATCCATCATCATTCATCTGTACCAGAATTTGTCGAAACTAATGTGGATTCTGAGAATTTTGAGAAATGCGAGATTCTGGAAGCACAGTAGTACCAGCATTCTCTGCGTTTTCGGAAGTGCCATTATCGATCCGGCCGACTTCCGCCGGGGCATGGCTCCCGAGGGAACCATGCGGCCGCACTTCGTCGTAGTCCTTGCGCCAGGCATCCACCTTCTCGTGCGCATCGCCCCGCGACAAGAACCAGTGGACATTCAAGCACTCCTTTCTCAGTTGTCCATTGAAGGATTCGATGAAGGCGTTGTCCGTGGGCTTGCCGGGACGGCTGAAGCAAGGAGAGCAATGCATAGGCTGATTCCGCCAGTGACGAAACGAGAGAGTGACATAGTATCCTCCATAAGGGCGAGCAACTGACTCTTGCGGTGCGCGAAAGAACGACGCCTCATGCGCCCTCGCTATTTCAAGGTAACGCGAGAACAACGAGAGCTGCACCCGCAGATTGGCTGGCAATCAATGAAGAACGGCACGGAGAACGCCATGCGTCCTCGCACCTGGTGCTCGATCATCCCTGCCTCCCAAGATTGTTGCTGTCATTACTATCATCAGAGAACAAGAGGTCCAGTCGTGTTTGTTCGGCACTCTCCCCAGAGACTCGGTTTCAGGTCTTCGATCAGTGGTTCAATCGCGGGCATCCTGGCGATTCGGGACGTATTCCCTGGAGCGGTCCAAAATCGAAAGTCTTCTGCGGGTTTTCGTAATTGAGATTCTTTCGCTTGGGTGGGATAGAATGGGCCAAGTCTCCGACAAGCGAAAGGATTTCCAGCCATGAAGAGAACGTGTACTCGATACCCATTTGCTGCTGCGGCATTTTCCGCTGTTGCGTTCATTCTACTCACCAGCGGAGCCAACGCTTTTCCGACTTGGATTGGTGTTTATGGCGGATATGTGCGCCACGATGGGGGGAACCCCGGGGAATTCACGGTCTTGATGAATCAGAATTACTATGGGCTGCATGCTCAAGTGGGCATCAAGATCAACGATCAGGCCTATACACGGTACAGCATGTCCTGGGATGGTTCGCCCAATGGCGATTCACGCTGGAAGTACTCGCCAGCCCAGGCGTTTCCTCCCGGTGCCACTGTTCAGTACTACTTTCGTGGTTACGATGACTGGGGCGGCGTGATCTACGACAGCAATAACGGGAACGATTACAGTTTCTCGATCCCCACCCCGACGCCGAGCCCATCGCCGACGCCAAGTCCTACGCCAACGCCCTCGCCATCGCCATCCCCGAGTCCTTCGCCGACTCCGACGCCTTCGCCCACGCCGAGCCCAACTCCGGTGGTGCTGTCCGCATACGCCGGGATGGGAGCGATTCCATACAGTGGTGGAACGACATTCCGAGTCTGGGCTCCCAACGCAGACTCTGTATCGGTGATGGGGAGCTTCAATGGATATGATAAGGACGCCAATCCGTTGGCATTCGAGACGTCCTCGTCGGATGGCCTGTGGTCGGCGGACGTGGTCGATGCAGTCCCGGGCGATGACTACGAGTACGTGATCCGCTACGAGGATCAGACACTGTATCGAACAGACCCGCGTGCGCTCCAGGTGGAGAACTCGGTGGGCAAGGGTATCATCGTGGATCCGGAATGCGACTGGAGCAGTTTCTCGACTCCTCCCTTCCACAAGCAGGTCATTTACGAACTGCACATCGGCACGTTCAACGACAACCCAGGTGGCGCGCCGGGGACTTGGAACAGTGCGACGCAAAAGTTGGATTACCTGCACGATCTGGGCGTCAACATGATCGAAGTCATGCCGGTTGGCGAGTTCGCCGGCGACTTCTCCTGGGGATACAATCCCGCGTTCCCATTCGCTCCGGAGAGCGCATACGGGACTGTGGACGACATGCGGAATTTCGTCGAGCAGGCGCACCAGCGCGACATGGGTGTCATCATCGATCTGGTGCACAATCATTGGGGACCGAGCGATCTTGATATGTGGTGCTTCGACGGGCCAAGCTACGGCAATGGTGGGATCTATTTCTACTCGGATTGGAAGAAGAGCACACCCTGGGGCGATACGCGGCCGGACTATGGGCGCTATCAGGTGCGCAAGTACATCAAGGACAACGCGCTCTACTGGCTGGAGGACATGCACTGCGATGGATTGCGGTGGGACTCGACGACCAACATCGACGTAGGCGACGGCTGGAATCTTATGCAGTGGTGCAACGACAAGATCGATCAGAGCCAATCATGGAAGATCTCGATCGCGGAGGACCTCCAGAATAACGAGTGGGTCACGAAGGCGACAGGTGCGGGCGGGGCAGGGTTTGACTCGCAGTGGGACGCGGGGTTCGTGCATCCGATTCGCGCTGCGATCATTACGACGAACGACAGCGACCGCGACATGTACTCGGTGCGAGACGCGATCACCCACAAGTACAACGGCGATCATGTTCAGCGCGTGATTTACACCGAGAGCCATGATGAGGTGGCGAATGGCAAGTCGCGTGTGCCGGAGGAAATCTGGCCAGGCAACGCAGATAGCTGGGCGTCGCAGAAGCGCTCGACATTGGGCGCTGCGATTGTGATGACCTCTCCCGGTATTCCGATGATCTTCGAAGGGCAGGAGTTGCTCGAGGATCGCTACTTCCAGGACACCGATCCGATCGACTGGACTCGCGCGACAACCTTCAACGGGATCCACGACCTCTACCGCGATCTGATCCGCCTGCGGCGAGACTGGTACAGCACGACGAAGGGATTGCAGGGAAACAATGTGAATGTCTTCCATGTGAACAACAGCGCGAAAGTCATTGCCTACCACCGTTACGATGCCGGCGGGCCCGGTGATGATGTCATCGTCGTGGCGAACTTCTCGAATAGGTCCTTCTCGAGCTACAATATTGGATTCCCGCGCGGGGGAACGTGGAAGGTGCGTTTCAACAGCGACTGGAATCACTATGGACCGTTCGATAACTTCTATGCGTACGACACGGTCGCCAATTCCGGCGGGAAGGATGGGTTCGGATACAACGGCAATATCGGAATTGGGAAATACACAGCGATTATTCTCTCTCAGGATTAATCTCTTTCCAAGGCAGGAGAGACAATCCCCCGGGTCTGCGCGGCGTCGGGGGATTTCTCTCTCCTGGCTGAGCATGTGGAATCGTGCTACTTATCTGCGGATTTACGTAATTGAGTCTACGATGCCGGCGACGCAGGGTGATCGCCGGAGGGGCCTGAAGGCTTCCTCGTCGCTCAGGACCATCTTTCTCGGGAGAAGCTCATGAGAATCGCCCATTCAACCGGTTTCGTTTGTCTTGCCATTTCGGGAATCCTGTTGTCGGGCTGTGCCACGCAGCCACCGGCAGAGAAGCTGGCGGTTCGCGGCGGTGGCTCAGTCTCGGGCCAGCCTATCTGGCCTCTCGCCTATTCTCCGCGTATCTTGTCCGAGACAAGAATCGTCAATGGCGTCCCCGAGGAGGTCGAACTCGATGGATGTGTGAGGGGAGAGATCACGGACATCCGGATTCTTGGCGTCGAAGGAGGCGCGGGCATCTCGGCCTCTGTGAAACGGGGAACGATTCTCCAGGTCGAGTCTCTTCCGGATATCGTGCAGCAAGGCGTCGTCCATTTGCTCCTGACAACTTCCGATGGGATGAAGTGGCCGGTAGGCTTCCCCGTCAGCGCAGAGAGTTTGCCGTCTCGCCGAATCACGTTTCAGGCGGAAGAGGGAACGCGCCCGAAGAGCGTTTCGATCGCCGGCCAGTTCAACGGATGGAATTCATCGGCCAACCCTCTCTCGGACGATGAGGGGGATGGAATCTGGGAGACCGTTGTCTCGATCCCGCCGGGGAAGTGCTCCTACAAGTTTGTTGTGGATGGGAACTGGCTTCTCGATCCTGCGAACCCGAACACCGTGATGGATGGAGGACATGAGAATTCGCTTCTGGTTGTTGGCGGTGAACGGCGCGCCGACAATTCCCCATTGCCGATCTTTGTTCTTCCCGCAGGGGCGCCCGGAATAGGCCCACAGGGCGGCTTCTACGTTCAATTGACGGATGATGCTCGGCTGGCAGCCGACGGCGTCGATGTCTTTGTAAACAACGTCCCGCTCTTGGCTGATGAGATCGACGTGGCTGCCGAGACGGGCCTGGTCAGTTTGAAAGTCCCAGAGGATAAATGGAGCTCTCAGCAATCTGTATCAGTCGTGGCCAGGGATACGACTGGGCGGACGGGATCGAAGGCAGCGCCCTTCGACTTCGCTGATGCACCGCGGTCGCCGAAGGATGAGACTATCTACTACGTGGTCCTGGATCGTTTCAAGAACGGGAATCCATCAAACGACGACCCAGTCGACGATCCTGAGGTTCATCCGTTGAATAACTTCGCGGGTGGCGACATCGCTGGCGTTCGGCAGATGATCGACAGCGGATACTTCGATGATCTCGGAGCAACGACGCTCTGGATTTCGCCGCCATATGTTCAGCCGGATATTGCCTTCAAGGATTCCAAGCCGCCGCACCGGAAGCTGACCGGATATCACGGCTACTGGCCCACGGATATGCGGAATGTCGAGCCGCGATGGGGCACGGTGGAAGAATTCCGTGCAATGGTGGATGATGCACACCAGCACGATATGGCGGTCATTATCGACTTCGTCAGCAATCATCTGCACGAAGATAATCCCATGGTGAGGGAGCATCCCGATTGGTTCTCGAAACTCGAACTGCCGGATGGAACATTGAATATTCGCCAGTACGATACCCATCCGTTCACCACCTGGTTCGATGACTTCCTTCCGGACATCGCTTACGATAAATCCTCCGAGGCTACTGACTACATGACCAATACGGCAGTCTGGTGGTTGGAAGAAACCAACGCCGATGGATTCCGCCACGACGCGGTGAAGCATGTTCCAAATGTCTTCTGGGAAACGACGACACGGAAGTTGAATGAACAGATTGCGGAACCCGCCAAGAAGCGCATCTACCAGGTTGGTGAGACCGTCTCGTCGCGATCCACCATCAACCACTTCATCGGTCCCCGCTTGTTGGACGGGCAGTTCGATTTCCCGCTCTTCTGGTCCATCGAAAGCGCTCTGGCATGGGAAACTTCGAGCATGAGCGATTTGGCTGGAAGTTTGCAGGAGAGCGTCGATGATTATCCGGTTTCCGCGATCATGAGTCCTTTCATCGGCAATCACGATGTACCTCGTTTCATGAGCAAAGCGGAGTACGACAGTTTGCCCGGGAAAAAGCACGAGGCCGAGGAAGACTCTTTCACAAATCCGGCACACGTTGATGATTCGCAGTCTTACGAGAAACTCAAGCTGGCATTCTCTTTTCTTCTAACCGTACCCGGTGGCCCGATGATGTACTACGGCGACGAGATTGGAATGACGGGATCCGGCCGACCGGACAGCCGACGCATGTTCCTGCCACCCGAAGCGTGGGATAGGAATAACCAGGACACGTATCAGACGGTCCGAGCGCTTCTTCATGCTCGGCAGGAAAGTATCGCCCTCCGGCGTGGAGACTATCAGTTGCTGCAATCCGGCGAGGAACACATCGTATTCGCACGCATTTCGCCGGAAGAAGTCGTCATCGTTGCACTACAACGTAAAACGGATGAGCAGCCACCCATGATTGTAGATATTCCCGAAGCCTGGGGGCACCCGGTTGGAATCGAGGCGCTTGCTTTGAATGGTCTGGGGGCAACGAGTGCAGGAATAGTCGAAGGCGGACGAGTCAGAATCGAAGCGACTTCGTATTCTGGCGGGGCCTGGCGACTCGTCTGGTAACCGGCGTCATCGGACTGTTTCCATCAAGCTTGAATTCGCTTGACTCAAGGTGCTCTGCAACGAGATGCCATGGTTCCTGAATGATCGGAACAAGTCTTGAGCGAAGCGAGCGAGAAGTTTGAACGCGCCCCTTGTAGCACTGGATATCGCCGGAACGTCGTTCACAGAGACCTACCGGATCGGAGTCTTCCACGGCATCATCGACTATGCCCGGAAGAATACGACCTGGAAGTTGCTCTACAACGTGCGCACGTTTTCGCTGGTGCATCGCTACAAGAGCTACGATGAGTTGATAGGGCTAGGCGCTTCGGGCATCATCTTCTCCACGCGCGATCCCGGACGACTCGAGGCTATTCGCGAGACAGGTCTACCTGCGGTCAGTATTACCAACAACCCTGGGGGAAGCGCTCCGACCGTTATAACGGACGACGAAGAGATTGGCCGAATCGGCGGCAAGCATCTTCTGGAGAGAGGCTTTGTCAATTTCGCCTTCGTCGGTTCCACGAAAGAGCCTTGGGAAGTTCAACGGCATCGCGGCTTCGAATCTGCGGTGATGGAGAGGGCAACGACGTGCTATTTCTTTCGCGACGAGAAGGACGCCGAGGGTGACCAGGATGCCGTCACGGCCCGGGAGTTGGAGGAGTGGATCAAGTCTCTGCCGAAACCGATCGGAATCATGGGCGCCGACGATGGTCGAGCCCTCCATGTCCTTGAGGCCTGTCACGATCTTGGTGTCTCTGTTCCTCAGGATGTTGCGATCCTGGGTGTAGACAACAATGTTGTGGTGTGCGAATCTCTTCTTCCTTCACTCTCCAGCGTCGCGCAAAACAATGCGAGAGTGGGGTGGGAAGCGGCGGCGTTGCTCGATCGCGCCATTCAGGGAGAACAGCTGGGACCAGTCCAGATTGTAGTGCCGCCCCGCGAGGTGATCACGCGCATGTCAACGGACATCATTGCCATCGACGATGACGCCTTGGCGCGCGCGTTGAGTTTCATCCGCGAGAACCTGGCGGATTCTTTCTCCGTCGATCAGATTGCGCGCGCCGCAGGCGTTTCACGCAGCCTGCTGGAGAAGAAGTTCCGAACCAGTCTCGACTCGACGATAACGGACCTGGTTCGTGACCAGAGACTGAAAGCCGCCATGCGCCTGATGGTTGAGACTCCGATGATGCTGAAGGAGATCGCGGAGGCGACCGGTTTCCGTCGCGCAACGTACTTCTGCAGCGTCTTTCATCGCGAGATGGGCGAATCTCCTCGCCAGTGGCGATCCCGACATCGGATCGACATCCCGAGAGAGTGATTCAGTTCCGGCTCAACCGCAGTTGCGCTTCTCCAGCGAGAGATTTCCACCGCAACACAGTGGCCTGAACGCCGTCGTCCCAACGTACAGAATCCGGGGCATTCGTTGCTCCCTGTTCCATCGTGAGTCTCTGGTGCATGAGGTGAACCTCAAGTGGCCGGGATTGAGAGACAGAGATGGTCAGATCGATTCTCTGTTCCACAGGACTCGCGGCTTCCACGCTGATTCCCTCCGTTGTTGCAACAGAAGGGGCGCCGGGCCAGATCTGCAGGATGCGGCGATCATCCATCGTCACAACATCATCGGACAACTTGGAAGATGCCGGAACAAGGGTGTCGACATCGGCCGGGAGCATCGGAATCACTGAGCCCGCGGCGACGTAGAGCGGAATCCGATCCATCGGCGCGTAGGCCTCGATGTACCTCCCGCCGGCGATTCTCTCGCCCGTCCACCAGTCTATCCACGTCCCTCGCGGGATATAGACGCTGCGGTGAGTTCCAGGTTGGTAGATTGGCGCAACGAGAATTGAAGGCCCGAACAGGTATTGGAAGTCCTCGCGACTGGCAATCGGATCGCTCTGGAATGCCAGGACCATTGGGCGGATGATTGGCATACCAGTCTCATGCGATTCTTTCGCGGCCGCATAGATGTACGGGAAGAGCTGTGTGTGCAACTTGGCGTACTGGCGATAGATGTCGAGGGACTCTTCGCCGAAACTCCATGGGCCGAGATTCGATGTCATGTGAAGTTGCATCAATGGCGAGAAGCACCCGAACTGCGTCCAGCGATTGAAGAGCTCCGGCGTTTGCGTGCCGTGGTAGCCGGAAATGTCATGTCCCCACAGCGAAATCCCAGAGAGAGCTGCTGTCTGGCCAGCTCGGATCACACCCGGCAGACCATTCTCAAAATCCCAGCCTGCGTGATTATCGCCCGCCCAGCAGTAGGGGAATTTCTGCGTCCCGGCAAATCCCGGACGTGCAAAGAGAACGCCGTCGCCATCCATCCGTTCATCGATGTACTTCTGCATGGTTTCGAGATAGAGATACCCAAAGCGTCCCTTCATCTCTGCCGGTGTCGATCCGTCGTGCAATACGGCATCCAGGACGAATGTGCCTTCGCCATCGTCGCACTTCCAAGCCTTCACACCCCACTTCTTTGTTTTGTCCAGTTGCTCGAACCACCACTGAACGGCCTCAGGATTCGTGAAGTCCACAAGCCCGCCCTTTCCCTTCCACCAATCAGAGATCATGACCTCGCCATCGGAGTTCTTCACCAGGAAGCCTTCGTCCGCCGCCTCCTGGAAATTGCTTGAAGGCCCCTTCGCGATTCCGTGCATGTCCTGGACGTTTTCGCTGTTCACAAATGGCGTCAGCCACAGGCATGTGTAGAAACCGAGTTCTTCCACCCGATCGAACATGGCGCGGGGATCTGTGAACTGCTCGTCGTTCAGCACGAAGTCGTTGTAGCCGCGCTCCCAGGGACTGTCGATCACCAACACTGAACCGGGAAGATCGTACTGTCGATACTTCTCCACATCCTCAAGCACTTCCTCGCGGTCATTATGCACATTGCGGCTCTTCCACGGAGCGAAAGACCAGACTGGAGGGACTGGCGGGCGACCGGTTAGCGCGGTGTACTCCTTCAGCGTATCGCTCAGATCCGGTCCCGCGATGAAGACCACGCGCAGTTTGTACTCGGTGTAGTTCAGGTGACAGGTGGAACGCTCAGTTGCATTCAAGTCGAATGTTCCGGGCGTGAAGCTATCCACCCACACGCCGAAGCCGGAGGAGTTCATGATGAATGGGACGGGCTTGTAGGAAACGGCTCCCTTCTCTCCGGGGTGATCCATGCTGCGCATCGGAAGGATGTAGCCCTTCTGGTTGATCGAATTGAATCGTTCGCCACCCCCGTAGTAGGAATCGTTGCCCGGCACGCCGAGATCCCATTCATGAAGCCCGCCATCTTCTGCTTCATAAGTCAGAGAGACTGAACGAGCACCGGCGCATTCGACCGTGAGCACAATCGTCCCATTCGCCAACCGCCCCGGTTGCGAGGAATCGATCACTAGATCCTTTTGGGGAACTCCATCCATGACGATGGGTGGAATGAGCAGGTTTCGGCTCACGGTTCCGCGCTCGTTCAAGAATGCGATCATGAGTTGGCTCTTGGATTCGACCATCGAAATGCGCGCGGCCGAACATGAGATTAGCGCCTCCAGCGTCTCCGGCGGATTTTCCGGATCATAGATGGAGTTTCCATGATCGCCCGTGCCAGGAACGAACGGATCCGCGGTCCATTCCATCCCGCCGTCCTTTCGCGTGATCACGAATTTGTACTCCGTTCGTCCCGAGGGGATTTGTGCGACTTTATACCAGACACCATTCGGAGCAGCCTGCTCCATGGATCCAGTCGAATCATTGGATTCGTATCCTGTCCAGTTGTTGAATTGCCCGGCCAGAAAAACGTTCGCAGCCTCCGGAGCCTCGAAGGTGAATAGCACGCCGCCTTCCACCTCCCTCGGAGGGCCTGCCTTCTCGATGAAGACAGGTTCCGCGCCCAGACTCGCGGCGACGATCAACATCAGGAACAAGAACGGCGGAATGAAATGGGAGGAACGAACGCACGCGAGCGCAAACGCTACGAATGAAGTTTTGCGATCTCTTGAGAAGAGCATATTCATGAAATACTCCTGCCTGAGATTGGCGGAATAGAAAGCAAACGTCTGAGAAGACAGCTAGTCGATCGGGATTC
The DNA here is from genome assembly GCA_020444065.1 of bacterium. Taxonomy (NCBI): domain Bacteria; species bacterium. The sequence goes on from JAHLLQ010000001.1 coordinate 846,584, forward strand.
GGCAATCAATTACACAATCCCTCATAAGACTTCCGACATCGCAGGCTGCAGCGCTGATCGTTGGCCTGCCGACTTTGCGAACCAACCGACTTGGACCTCCGAAGTGAGAGGCTCCATGTTCAATTGTAGACATGCAAAGCGTGCCTGTTGCTATGTCACGGCGCCCCCAGCACTTAACCCCATTGAAAAGAGGTCGACAGGGCCGGATTGAGGTGCAATTAGCACCTGTTGCACACGCACAGGTCCGCTCCTGCCTTTAGGGCGGGTCGTGGACTTTTGAGTTGTGTGGAAATAAAGGTAGTCGGGGTGGCGAGACTCGAACTCGCGCCCCCCTGCTCCCAGAGCAGGTGCGCCAGAACTCTAATAAGGAGTGATTGGATCTGGTCGGGATTGGCCTCAATCCAGTTGTGCCAGAATTTGTGCCGGAATTCGTCGAAACAGATGTGGATTCTGAGGACTTTGAGAAATGCGAGATTCTGGAAGCACAGTAATACCAGCATTCTCTGCGTTTTCGGGGGTGTTATTATCGAATCCCGCCCTCTCCGCCAGATTTTTTTGTAGAAATTGCTGCACTTGCAGCGACTGAATTGAAGGAAACCCCCTGCTCTTGGGGGCTTTTTTTCGTTGGTGGTTCTCTTTCGTTTCGGGTCTGGATGGGATGAGGCGAATCGAAGATCGCCCACGCAATACCGTCTCGGTTCCAGAATACTGCAAACCGCATACACTGCAACGGCGATCAGTAGAATTGTCAATGGTGACTCAGGAGGACTTCTCCCCCTGTTCGCGGGCGAGGTGGAGCATGCGATCCAGGATGGCTTTGCGCTGCTCGGGGGTGAAGGGTTCGTGGTCGACGAGGTGGAAGAACTTCAGTCCGTGCGCGGCGAGCCAGATAATGGCAGCGTCGGCGTTGAAGTTCTCCCGTTTGCCCCACAGACGATTCTCGAGGTCGTCGAATCGGTCGGATGCGGCTCGGGCGATTTCGGGTTCATTGGCGATGGCAGCGATGATCGCGACGCCGATCTGGCGATCGTAGAGCGGGTCCTTTTCGGAGGCCTGCGTCGCTTGGAGGTAAGCTTCCAGCTCGGACTTCATGTTGGGGCCAAGGCGCTTGACTTCGGCTTCGTGGGCAGCGATGGCCGCCTTGCAATGAGCGTCGAGAATTGCGGCGATCAGGGCCTGCTTAGTCTTGAAGTGATAAAGCAGCCCGCCCTTGCTGATGCCTGCTTCGGCGGCCACGGCATCGAGCGTCAGGTGCGCAGCGCCGTCCCGAGCCACGATTGTCTCGGCGGCTTTCAGAATACGCTCCTTTGAACTTGGGCGCGCCATGTGCAATTCCCTTCGAGTGTGGGATACCCCAATACCCCAGTTCGGTTCAATCTCCCCCGGGGGCTCCTACTGGGCAAACAAAATCCCGGGGCCGGTCAAAACGGTTCCGTCATCCACGATTCCGGAGGCAAGCCTGGACGATGCGCAACTGCAAGTAAGTGGCGCGGTGATTCAGGGCTTTCTTGATGGGGGCGAGTCGGCCGTCGGGCGACTCCTCCAGTTCGGCCTCGATTTCCTCGGCAAGATCGGTCGGCACCCACAGTGTGGCATCGGTCAGCCCTCGATCGCGGATGTACGAGGTCAGGTGCCGCTCGATTTCCCGGTTCTCCAGACCAAGCTGCCGGGCTACGGCTTCGAGTGGCACATTGAGGTCGAAGAGTTCGTAGGCGTCGGGCTTTTTCGCGGCGATTTCCGCTTCGCTGCGGTGGAACCGAGGACGGCTCTGGCGCTGCCAGAGGGCATCCAGGAAGGGCTCCGCATAGTCATTGAGCTTCCGTTTCCCGACGCCGTGGATCCGCGAGAACTCGATGAGGTTCTTCGGCCTGCGCTTCACGATTTCGTGCAGCGATCGGTCACCAAGCACCATGTACGGCGGAACCTTGTCGCGCGCGGCCAGTTCCTTTCGCACGGCGCGGAGGCGTTCGAATTCCTGCTGCTGATCGGAGGTCAGATCTCCGGATGCCTCTGGGCCCTTGGCAGGCTTCGAGGTCCGATCCATCAGGATCGCGATCTTGCGGTTTCGGAGGATCTCCCACCCGCGTCTTGTCACGGACAGAGCGCCGCCCTCTCCCGCCGCGAGAAACTCATTGGCGCGCAGTTGCTCGATCCAGTCTTCGACGGCTTCCCTGCTCTCTCCGTGCAGCAGGCCGTGGGTGCTGAGCTTGTCGTGTTCTGCATCCAGAATGGCGCGACGTTTCGATCCGCGGAGGACATCTGTCGTGTAGGCGGCGTTGTGCGCTTCGTCGAGGCGCTTGACGCAGGAGAGGATCTTCTGCGCCACGGTATGGCTGTCCGGCACGGGAACGAACCCGCCGGAACAATGATCGCAATGCCGGCAATTGTCGGCAGGATAACGTTCGTCGAAGTGCTTCAGCAAGAGACTGCGGCGACACTCCGTGGCATTGCACCACGCATACATCTTGTCCAGGTGCGCGTTGGCGATGCGCTGCATTTCGGGCGGCGCCTCGCTCATGACGAGTTTCCAGGTCATGACGTCCTGGTAGGAGTGCAGGACGACGCTTTCTGCCGGAAGGCCGTCACGCCCGGCGCGACCGCTCTCCTGCTGGAAATTCTCCAGCGATTTCGGCATGCCCATGTGCACGACAAACCGCACGTCGGGCTTGTTGATTCCCATGCCGAACGCCGTGGTCGCGACAATGATGTCTGTCCGATCGTTGATGAAGGACTCCTGGGCGGCGATGCGTTCCTCGGAGTCCTTTCCGGCGTGGTAAGGCAAGGCATCGAAGCCCTTCTGACTCAACTGGTCTGCAACGCGATCGGTTTCCTTGCGCGAAATGCAGTAGATGATCCCCGGCTGCCCGGGGTGACGGCGAACGACTTCGATCAACTTGTCCACGGCGCGCTTTCGAGGCATCGCTGTGTAGTGAATGTTCGGCCGGTCGAATGACCCGCGCAGAACGAGAGGGTCGCGCAGGCCAAGTTGATCGACAATATCCTGGCTGACTTCGCGCGTGGCGGTCGCCGTGTAGCCGTGCATGTCTGCTTCGGGGAAAACCTCGCGCAACTCACGAAACTGTCGGTACTCCGGCCGGAAATCATGTCCCCACATGCTGATGCAATGGGCCTCGTCGATCGCGATGAAAGAGACTTCGGACGGACCGAGTAATTGCCGCAGGTCGTCGAGCGCGACGCGTTCCGGGGAAAGATAGAGGAGCTTCAGGCGGGCTTCGGCCAGCGCCTGGCGGACCTCCCAAGCCTCTTCCTGGGGCTGGCCGCTGTGCAGGCAGCCGGCTTCGACGCCGCTGCGGTGGAGTTGCATGACCTGGTCGCGCATGAGCGAAATCAGCGGAGAAATGATCAGCGCCATTCCCGGGCGGCGCAGCGCAGGCGCCTGAAAACACAGCGATTTCCCGCCTCCCGTCGGGAGCACGACAAGGGAGTCGCGCTTCTGCATGACGGCCGTCATGGCCTGGTCCTGCAGAGGGCGGAACTCGTCGTATCCCCAAATGTCCTTCAGGGTGCCGAGCAGTGCCTGGTGGGTGGAGGCGGATGAGGTCTTGGCTGGGGGCGTGGCGGTCATGGTGGGTCAACGGGAGCAGTGGGAGCGTTCGCTCTACGCAGAGGGCAACGGGCCCGATTGTCAAGGGACTCGGACGTTTGTCGGAAATTCCTGGTATTGTCGGGAACCATTCGCCGAGAGCAGTTGTCGAAGTTCCTACATTGCCGGAATAGAACACAGAATCGCGGACTGCCAGACCGTTATGTTCGTTGACGCCTGTATTTCTGTGCGCTATCCAGGCATTGGGAGTGAAGGATTGGGGTGGGATTCTGCTGCACTCATTCGTTTTTCCTGCCATCTTACCGGAGGTCGTTGCCGTGAGGACTCTCTGCCGTCTTGCCGTTGTGATTCTCGTACTGGCGGCCGCTGTCGCCCATGCTCAGCAGCCGGACCCCTCGCCCACGCCGGCGGGGTTTGTTTTTGTCCCGTATGATAAAATGGAGGGCCCCCGTTTCTCCAGCGACCAGTCGGTGCTGGTACCCTATGCGGAGTTCCTTCGTCTGAAAGGCGCGGATGGCCCAAAGAGCGATTCGCCGGAGTTCGAGCCCGTCGCGGCGATCTCCAGTGCGCGCTACGTCGGTCACGTCGTGGATGATGTGGCGGCGTTCGACGTGGAGTTGCGAATCGAGGTCCTGGCGCGGGGCGACGACTTCCTCGTCGTTCCGCTTCCTTTCACTGGCGCCGCGATCGAGTCCGCAACCGTGGAAGGCCCGCCTGCATCGCTCGCTCCGCCGGAATCGGGTGGCGGCCTTGTGCTGACGGTTCGCGGCGAGGGCGAGCGTGTTCTGAACCTGCGTCTCGCGACGCAACTCGAAACCCAGGGGGTGGAGAAGCACTTGAGGTTTACGACACCGCGGGCGGCGGCCAGTTCCATCGAGTTACATGTGCCGGAAAGCGTGCTGCTGGTAGAGATTTCCGACGGATTGCCAGCGCGATTGGGCGAAGCGCCGCAAGGCGAGTCGATGATCCTGGCCTCGGCTGGATCGGGGGATCGCGTTGTACTGGCATACCGCCCGCGGGCGAAAGAAGAGGGCGCCGCTGCCGAAACGCGCCTTTCTGTCGATCAGAAGCTTGTTCTGCAGGTTTCGCCGCGCGATGTTCAGATTCGCGTGCGCTTGTCGGTCGATGTGCTGAGCGGCGAGGCGCAGTCGATGGCGCTGCGCGTGCCACCGGAGGTGCGCTTGCTGGGCGTCTCGGGGTCGTACCTGAAGAGTTGGTCGGAGCCGAATGCGAATGGTGAAATGAGCATCGAGCTTGTCCGGCCGATGACGGAAAACTTCGAGATCGCACTGGATGCGCAGATGAGCGACGACAACGCTCGCCTCGTGATTCCGGAAATCCGCTGCATGAACGCTGCGCGGGAGAGCGGCACTATTGTCGTCGTTCCGACCGAGGGCCTCTACCTGTGGCCGGATCGCACCAGCGGTCTGGATGCGATCTCTGCGGTGCAGGCGGGATCGTCCTCGCTGGCTGCACGCGCGTTCCAGTACGCCCAGCCCGGTTGGGAACTTGCACTGACGCGCCAGGAAATTCCCGCCCGCCTGCGGGCCGAATCTATTGTCCTCTACGAAGTGACAAACGACATGGTGCGCATCAAGTCGCGGCACCACATCGCCGTGCAAGCGCGCGGCATATTCGGCGTTACGCTTGAGATTCCGAAGGACTACGAACTTCGCGAGGCCGGGCCGCCTGACCTGGTTGCCGGATTCCGCGCGTCGGACGGCCGCGTTGAGGTCAACTTCCGTGGCGAGCAACGCCAGGCGGTCGACGTGGAACTGCGACTGCAGCGCTCTCGTCCTTCAGTGGAAGGGCGTGTCCAACTCCAGCCGATTCGCATCGTGAATGCGGAGGAAGATCTTGGAGACATTGTACTGGCGGCGCCACTTGCACTGAAGGCAACGGAGGTTGAAGCGAAGGGACTCGAGCCGACGGATGTGCGCTTGCTGCAGGGCAAGCTGAGTAATCTGCGATCAAGCGACCTCGTATCTGTCTTGGGCTATCGTTACTTCTCCCCCACATTCCAGGGCCTGGTGGCAATCGAACGTCAGCGCACGCGGTTGACGTGCGAGACAGAGAACCTTGTTTCCATTATGCCGTCACTGATGCGAATCGATGCGACGATGAACTACACTGTGGAGTTCTCCGCGACGGATGAATTCCAACTGCTGGTTCCGACATCGGCCGGCGAAGATGTCCGCATCACGGGCGCGGATATCAAAGAGAAGGTACGCTCCACACCAGGGCCGAACGATGAGTTGACAACATGGACGGTTCGGCTGCAGCGGCGCGTGCTGGGTGGTTACACACTGCGTGCCTCCTTCGATGTCCCGCTGGAAGGCGCCGAATCCGGCAAGCCGGTGAATGTCTCCGTCCCCATCGTATGCGTGGCGGGCGTGGCTCGCGAAACCGGACATGTTGCCGTGGCGCGCGGTGAGAACCTTGAGGTGCGTGCGTCCGTGTCCGAAGGGCTGGAAGTACGCGACGTGAAGGAACTGCCCGCTTCGCTTGCGAATGCGTTCCTCGGATTCCGGTATTTCGAGCCCAGGGAAGTAGACCTGAAGCTCGAACTGATTCGGCATGAATTGGAGAGCGTTCTGGGTGCACTCATCCGCCGCATGCACATCGATTCCGTCGTGAACGAGCAAGAGAAGATTGTTCACGAGGTCTATCTGGAAGTGCAAAACAATCGCGAGCAATACCTGGAGTTGAAGCTGCCGAAGGGCGTCGAGATCTGGTCGGCGTCCGTGCGGGGAGCGTCCGTGCGCCCGGCAATTCGCGAAGCCGATGGCGCCAGCTTGATTGAGCTCACAAAGTCCGAATCGAAGGATTCTGCGTTCCGCGTGCGGCTGATCATGCACCAGACGCTGGAAGGCAATGACCTCGGGCGGAGCGGTACGCTGCGCTTCGATCCACCCGAACCACTGAACATCCCGGTGCTTCGAACAACGTGGCGGCTCTTCCTGCCGCGCGACTATCGCTACGTGAATTTCGGCGGGACGATGCGACTGAATGAAGGCGGCACAACGCCGTGGATCGAGCCGGCGACGGAAGCGCTGTTGAACGATCTTCCGGCTGGAATCGCAGGGGGAGTTGCGCGGCCTTCGCTGAATCCGCGAGTCTCGCATCCGCAGATGAACTACGATGCCCAGGAGACAGACGCGGAGCGACAGGCCCGCCTGCAGGGCGCTGCGCTGGACATCGCGATCGTGAAGGAAGGAGCGCAGTTCCAATTCAGTAAGTTGAGCGGGGTCGGGACCATCGAGGTCGACTATTGGAAGCGCAAGAGCCTTGTGATCCTGCAACTGGTCATCGGTATCGTTGTGTTCCTTGGTCTGATGGTGGCGATGGGGGGAAGCAAGCGTCTCTCAATCGGGGCGGCGGCAGTTGTTGTCGCTTTCATTCTCGCAAGCCTGACAGATGGCCTGTGGGGCAGGCTGTTTGCGACGGCTCTGGCGGCATCGCTCGCAGCGCTGGCCCTCGGAATCGTCCTCCTGTTTGTGGGGAAAGCGCGCGTCGCTGCGCAGGAGATCAGGAATCGCCCCAAGCCAGAGCCGACAATTCGCTTCGATGAAAGCCTGATGTCTGACTGGCCACCGCCGAAGCCCAAGGCAGATGACAAGGAAGAGCCGAAGGAGGAACCGGCGCCTCCTCCACCGGCAAAGGAGGATCAGAAGAAGCCTGGCGAACCGACAGACGATCCCGAAGCGAAGTGAGGCGAGCCATGAACCGCATCGCACTCCTCATTCTGATCGCGGCGGCGCTGGGACTGCTGGCGCCGCCCGCCCCGGCCAAGGAAACCCCGCCGGTCGAAGTCTTCTTCGTGCCGCGCGAGGATCTCGGGCGCGCACCCGGATACACCGCAGAAGGCGTGTTCCTTCCATTAGATCAGGTCCTTGCTCTGATCGGTGAAGCCAATCGCCGCCAAGCCGCCAGGCCACCTGAGAAGGCACTGACCTGCAAGTCGATCGAACTTGCGGGAGAGCTTGATCGCGATCTGCTGCTGCAAGGCGAGATTGCGTTCGATGCGCCTTGGGAGGGTTGGGCCGCCGTCCGCATCGACAATGGAAAAGTGCCCTGGACAGCTCAGGGCACACCGAACGATCCGCCGGCATTTCTCGTCGGCATCGATCGCGCAACCTACCTGATCGCACGGGGTCCAGGCGCAGGAGCGCTGCATGTCGAAGCTCAGTACTCCTTCAATGCCGATTCGCCGGATGCGATGGTTGCGATTGGAGCTTTCCATTCGCCGACGCGCATCTCGATCAAAACATCGGAGCACTGGCGCGCGATCGAATCCGATGCACCTTCGCGCGAGGAAGGCGACGTCCTGGTCGTTTCCCCGCTGCCCGATGAAGACTTGATGCTCTTCCCTCAGCGGCGCCCTCCGCTGCGCGAGGCCGATGCGATTCTACAGCATATTGATCGCACTGTGCGGGCCATTGGATCCGGACTCGAAGTTGTCGATGAAGTGAGCTTCGCCTCGCAGTTCGAAGAAGGCGCCGACCTCGAATTCGAATTACCGCAGGGACTGGAACTACTGGAGATGTCCACATCCGGGCCTGCGAGAGCCGCCAGGATGGGCAATATTCACGTTACTCTGCGTGCTTTGAGCGCGACGGACGAGTTGCGCGTGACGCTTCGGTACAGCGCTTCCATGACCGGTGATGCCTACACCCTGCCACCGTTCCCATCGATCGGTGAGGAGGTCACTTCGACGGTCAGGATGAGAGGATCGGATGATTGGATTCCGTCTCTAACTCAGGACGTTCCGCAGCTTTCGTTCATGCAGGGCACAGCCGGCGATCGTCTGTATTCCTGTTGGGGAGCGCTGCCCGAACTGCAAGTCGCGCTGCTGCCGAAACACGTGGACACGCCGCCGCAGGTGATTGGGCTCGTGCGCATCGATCGCAACGAGGCGAATTCGGTCTTCACGATCTCCGGCATCTCGTCCGATCGCCAGGAACTGCTCTTCCGATGTCATCCCGACTGGATTGTCACAGAAGTCGGCGGAAGTCAGCAGGGGCATTTCTACGAACAGTATTACACCCAGCGTCGAGCCGATGGACATTGGACCATCAAATGGGAATTTGCCACCGCTCCGAAGTACATTCAGGTCAAGTTGCACCACGCGGGTTCGTGGGGCGCGCCTGGAACGACGAACCAGATGGAGTTTCCGTACCTCTCGCTGGAAGGCGAGCGCCCTTCGACTTATGAGCTCGGTGTCGAGAGCGACGAGACATTGGAACTTCAACCGACGTCACTCGAGGACCTGACTGTCATCCCCGTCGGCGAATTGTCCGATGCCTGGAATCAGACAGTCGCTCTTGAAATAGCCAGAGTTCAGACTCAGCAGGGGGAACTGCCGTATCCTCGAGTCGATCTCGCGATGCGAGCAACAGGTTCGCATCCAAAAGGTTCTCTGGAGATTCGCGGACGCAGTTCCGAGACCCGCGCCACAGTGGTGACTGCACTCTCCATCCAGGAAGATCGCACGTTTGTGCGTACGCAGGTAAAATACGACGTGCGCTACGCGCCGCAGGATCGCTTTCAGGTAATCCTGCCGAAGGGTATCAGTTCCGCAGTGAAAGTCGATGGACCCGAAATCCGTGAAACCGTGCGCGAGACTGTTCCTGAAGGCGAGCTCTTCACGCTGACCACTCGCCATAGTGTCTTGGGCCAGTTCGCAGCGACGTTCGAATGGGCGGTGGATCGCTCGTCAACGGATGCGTCCGTGGACGCCCCCGAGATACGCGTCGTTGATGCCACCTATCAGCAGGGCTTTATTCTGCTGGAGGCGTCGGAAGCGCTGAAGTTGACGGCCGAGGCGAAGAACCTCGCGGAGACGGATCTCGCCGAGGTCCCCGACAATCCGTGGCAAGAAGGCAATCGTATTCTGGCCGCCTATCGCTATGTGGAGCCGCCGTATTCTCTTCGCATCGAAACGGAGAAGTTCCAGCCTGAGGAGTTGCTGTCGGGCCTTGTTCGCGAGGCCAATCTGCAGACGACGGTCTCGGAGTATGGCGAGAGATTGACGCTTGCCGAGTACCGCCTGCTGCCAATGGCGGAGCAGCAGTTCCTCGAAGTCGATCTCCCACTGGATGCGCAAGTCTGGTCGGTGCTCGTCAATCGCAAGGGCGAGCGCCCCGCGCGGCGCAATCGAGCAGATGGAACGAGCGTTCTGCTGGTTCCGTTGCCCACACGGCGCACCTCGGGGAGCGACGTGCAAATCTCTATTCTGTATCGCCAGCCCGGCCAGCCGTTGGATGCGGCGTCGAACCTCGACCTGGCGGCGCCATCACTGCCCGTGCCGGTCAACAAGACGACATGGCAACTCAACCTGCCGTACGGGTTCGAGTACCTGAGCTTCCAGGGCAGTTTCGTCGACTTGATCAATGTGCGCGAGCCGTTCGTTACGTTCCTTCGAAAGGCGTACTACCCTTCGCGGCTCGTTTTCCTGAATGCTTCGAGAGTATCTCTGATTATCTCGATGGCGATTCTGGCGTTGTTCGTATTCGTCGGTGTGATTGCCGTTCGGAAGTTCCGCGAAGCTCGGCAGAATCGCGAGCCGAAGGAGCCGGCCGTTTCGGCCTCCGGATGTGGGGTGCGTTTGATCGAGTGGCTTATAATCGGCGCAATCGTTGCGATTTTGGCAGCGATTTCCGTCCCGAATTTCATGGAGGCGCAAGTACGCTCCAAGGTTTCGCGCGTAAAGTCCGACGCCCGCTCGATGGCAACTGCGATCGAGAGCTACTTCGTCGACAACAACGGATATCCGTACAATTCCGAGATTCTCTGGCAGGGGCCGGTCAAGTACATGACGTCGTCCTTTGTCGACCCATACAACCTCAAGCCGGGCGAGTCACTGAAGTACCTGCAAGGCTTCGAGGCTGTGCGAAGTGCCGTGCAGGCCGGCATGGTTTTGCCGCAACAGCCGCCGAATTCCTTCTGGCTCGTCTACAGCGTCGGTCCTGACAATCGCGACGATCGCGCACAATTGCAGTACGATCCGACGAACGGCACGGTTAGCGCGGGCGACATCATTCGTATCGCCGAATCGAATTGGAATCCCTCGTACGGCAGACATCAGCAAGCACAACAGTCTGCTGGGAATGTCATCGACATTCAGACTCACGTCGATAGAGACGGGCGCACTGTCGTCAGCAGAGTCAAGTCAGCTGAGCGAAGTCCTGCTCCCACCGAGGAATACCGTTGGGGTTTTGAGGGTGATTCCATTAGCCAGCAAGAGGAACAGCGGGTGCAGTCGAACTATTACTCCGATCCGTTTAGCACGCCTGCCGAATTCGCCGACAGAGAGTTGCGCGAAGCCGAGGAGGCAATGGCAGGCATTGATGTCAACCGGGTAGACAGCGGAGCGGCGAGCCCGTTCGGAGCAAGCTCGAGCGCTAGCGGTCCCAGTGTCGATGAGATTCCGACGGTTATCATGACCGATAAGATGACGGAGGACACGTTTGATTTCAGTACAGATGCTGAACAGAATCGCTTGCGATTCCAGGATGCGTTAGTATTGCAAGGCGAGGGGTCTCCGGGTGCCAGTCCTGGCGCTTCCAACTTAACATACCTCTTCGGGCAGGACGGTTCCCGCAGTCGCGATGGTGCCATTGCAACTACTGCGACAGACGCACGCCAGGCCGGGTTGCTTTCTCTCGCGATCGAGATTCCCGAAGGCGGTTATCAGCGCCAGTTTGAGGGGCTGACCGGCGATGCGTCGATGCGTGTCCGCTTGTTGGATCAGCATTCCTTCCAGCGCCTGCGCTTTGCCGTTTGGTTGCTCGTGGCGCTTGCTCTCGGCGCAGTGTGGATCGCTGCTCGCCAGTACTACCTGCATGCCATCGTTCTCACACTGGCCGTGGCGTTCTTCGGCCCGCTGATTGTGGCCACACCATGGGTGGCGTTCTACAATGCAGCGCTCCAGGGTGCATTGTTCTCTCTGCTGGCTCCATTGCTGGCACGGGTGATCCACTACACGGGACATGCACCCAAAGCGAAGGCCGTCGCCGTTGGCGCGCTTCTGCTTGCGCTAGCCCCGTTGCAGGGGACGCACGCGGAGGAGCCCGTTCGCCTGATCGCGCCATACGATGAAGGACTCCCGCAGCCCGGAGAGAATCCCAATGTCTTCGTCGATCGTGTGATGTTCGAAGAACTGTGGAATGCCGCACATGCTTCGACGGAGTCGCTTCCCGACAAACATCCCCCGGCATTCATCGCATCCTGGAAGCTGGTTGGCACTTGGCTGCCGGAGCGCTCGGTCGTCGAGGGCACGTTGACACTGCATGCCCTCAACACGGGCGACGGACCTTCACTGACGCCGGTTGCATTCGATCAACTCGCCTTCTCGGAACTGCAATCCACACCTCCCGGGGCAACGTTGCAGATGGAGGATGAGAAGCCGATGCTGCTTCTTCCCCCGCACTGGACCGGCATCGTGGAGGCGAGTTTCGAGGCCCCGTGTGATTCGCAAGGCACAAGCGGACGCCTTGAATTTCAGGCGCCTGCGTCAGGGACGGGTTTCTGGCAGATCTCGATTCCCTTTGCAAATGCCACGGCGGACTCCTCGCATCCAGTCATCATCGAACGCAAGGGAGAGACGTCTCTCCTGCGTGGCTCTGCATCCGAAGGACCGCAGACGATCGCCTGGTCGGCGGAAGGCGGCCCCAGCGTCCGCGAGCAAGCGAGCGACTGGCGTGCGGAAATCGAAACGGACATCACGTGGCAACATCTTGCCTACGCGCAGGCCTGGCAACTGCTGCGATTAAGCGCGACGTCGGATGCGGGTACTTTGCCCGGCGAAGTGTCCCTGAATGTCGGTCCTCTGCGCATCATGGATGTTGCCGGGCCGGCAGTGGAATCGGCTGTCATCGATGGGGATATCTTGAGGATTCGGCTGCGCGAGACGCGCGAAGCGAACATCGTGCTGCAGTCTGTATTGCCTGCCCCCCAGGGAGATTGGAGGGTTGGCGGTATCGGAGTCGGGGGCGGAACAACGTCCCGGCATATTGTCCGGTTCAACTTCGATGGCGGAATCGAGATTCGGGAGATGAGCCCCGTTGGGCTCGATCGCCAGGCTGCGCGGGGAGCGCGCTCCGGGTTCTCGACACAACAGTATCGCACGACTGCATCCGACTGGAATGCGACGATCAAACTCGCGCGCCTCCCGGAAGTCTTCGATGCGAATGTAACGGAGCTCTTCGTGCCTGAGGAAGGTCGATTGCGCCACGCTGCCACCCTGCAGATTCAACCACGCGGGACAGCTATCCGCACGCTTTCGCTTGAACTTCCTCCTGAAACGCGCGTGGAGGAACTGAGTGGCGACCAGTACACCGACTGGATCTGGAATAACGGCAGGCTGCAGGTTTTCCTCTCCCCTGCCGTCGAGAATCCGACAACGATCCAATTTCTGGCTTCCATTCCGCTCGAGGGAACGGCAAGCACGCTACACGTGCAGCCGCTGCGCATCGCATCGGAAGGCGACGTGAAGCAGAATATCGCCATCGTTCTTTCTCCCGATGTGGAACTAAAGGAAGTCGATTTGGCCGGCGCCACGGCCGAGCCGCCAAATCCACTGCACACGGGTCTGTTGGCGAAGTACTTCGGCTCTGAATGGGATCCCTTCGCACCGGGGCCGCAAGAGCCGCAGATGCAGATGCAACAGAACGCGATGCCGCCGGTCTCGCGCAGGGGTCCAAACCTGCGCCTGCGTGCCTACGAGTTGGCGCGACCGGCCGAAATGACGTTTGAACTGACGCGTATCGATGCGGCGGCGCTGGTGACGATCTTCAATCAGGTCACAGTGTCCGACGGCGTCCAAAGTCTGTCAGCAGTGCTGCGGGCGGAACCCCGCCGGGGTCGGATGCGACAGGTAGAGGCGGTTCTTGCGCTTCCGGAATCGAATGCGGCTGCCGCTTCACGCCTGCAAGTCGATGGACCAATACGCAGCTTCCGCACGCAGGATGAAGGCAATGGTCGTGTTCGCGTGATCGCGGAGTTGGACGCCCCCTACTCCAGGCAGGTCCAATTGAATGTTCAATTGTACCAGTCGGCGGATACGGCCGCCGGCAGTGAGGTGGTGCCGACAGTTCTTCTTCCTGCGGATCAGTCCGGCTCACGGGCGCTGCTGCTGTTGCGTCGGGAATTCGAAGGCGAACTCAATCCGACCGACCGCGCCGGAGCGCGAAGCATCGAACCAACGGCGGTCCAGTGGCCGAGCAGCATGCGACCGCTCCCATCCGACCAGGTCTATGAGCTGGATCAGACCCGGCCGACGTTCAAAATCGTTCGCCATGCACAAGGTGAAACGCTGCGCGCGGTGGTCGAAGTACTGCGCCAGCGCACAATCGTGACTCAGGATGGATTCGAGCGCCACGAACTGGAACTCGTCCTTCAGAACCAGTCGGAGCAATTCCTCCGCGTTGCCCTGCCGTACTCGCGCGACGAGATCTCCGTTTACGAAGTTCGTGTCGCGGGCAAGACAGTCAGCCCAACGTTTGGGAAAGAAGCTGGTCGGGATGTCCTGCTCATTCCTTTGATCCGCACTGGGATTCTGGATCCGGAACTCAATGCCCGCGTTGCCTACGCGGCAAAGACCGATTCGCTCGAAAGCAGTGGTAAGCGCGAACAGAAGCTGCCCGAAGTGTTGGGCGGCGTACCAGTGCTGCAGTCGGCCATGATCCTGATGATGCCGACGACCTACAAGTTCAAGCAGTTCGAAGGCTCCCTGAACCGCGTCGACCTCGTCGATCTGGAAGTGGACGAAGCGCTTCGCCAGGCGCGCCGGGCGGAGAATCTCTCCGAGGTCGCGCTGCGGTCGGAGGGCGAAACGCTGGAGAAGGCTCTGAGCAGCCTGAAGTCTGTGCAATCCAAGGCCACGAGCCAGTACAATTATGCGATGAGCACGTCGGAAGCGTACGATCGTCGCGGCGTCGCCAAGAAAGGCAAGGAAGTCGATCTCGGCATGAAGCTGCAGCAAGAGCGCGCGCAAAATCTGCAGCGTGCGAACGAAGCCCAGATCCAACTCTACAGCAACGTGCAGCGATTGATGCAAGCGGATGAGGATGTGGCTGTCCAGCAACTGGCCGGAGAGATCAGAAACCAGGCGATACAAGCGCCAACCGTCGCCCCTAGGGTTGAGGCGGCGCAGGTGGACTTCCCACGCGAAGGCGACGTGTTCGTCTTCCGCCAGATCCAGGGCACGGGCGCAATTCAGTTCGAATACGCCTCCCGCCAATCGACTGGAAAGCGAAACGACTTCCTGCTGGCCACGGCGTTCGTGGCGTTGTTGGTCAGCGCGCTTGCCGCCGGAAAGAAGGTCGTGACCTCGCGTCGGCGAGTCGGAATCACGCTGATCGTCGTTGGGATCGTTGCGTACGCGCTCGCGGTCGCCATCGACCTGGCAATCCTGGCCGCCGTGGTCGGTGTGCTGATGATCCTGCTCGGGCGAAGCCCAAGGGATGCTGAGGAGGAAATCGCCTAGCGGCGCCTCGTGCGGCGCAGAGCGTCCCAGGTGAAGATCGCCAGCCCGAGCCAGATCAGAAGGAAGCTGATGAACTTCATCGTCCCGAAGGGCTCTTTGTAGAGGAGCCACCCAAGGAGGAACTGAAGACTCGGGGCGATGTACTGGATGAATCCGACCGTGGTGTACTTCAAGCGACGGGCGGCGCCTGCAAACCAGAGCAGCGGCACTGCGGTGACGATCCCCGCGGCGACGAGGAGGATTGTGTCCGACCCATTGCCGGCAGCGAAATGGCTCTCGTGGGTCGCCATCAGCCACCCGACGTATCCGACAGCAATGGGCAACATCAGGAGTGTCTCTACAGTCAGACCGCCGAGGGCACCAATCCGGGCGACCTTACGAATCAAGCCGTAGAGGCCAAACGAGAAGGCGAGAATGAAGGAGACCCATGGGACGGTCCCGACGAGCGTCGTCATCGCTAGTATCCCGGCCAGGGCGCAGAAGAGGCTGACGACCTGCCAGCGGCGGAGCCGCTCGCCAAGGAAGAGCGCCCCCAGCAACACGTTCACCAGAGGGTTCATGAAGTAGCCGAGGGCGGCCTGGATGACGCGCTCGTGGGCCACGGACCAGATAAATGTCAGCCAATTGATCGAGACCAGCGTCGCCGTCGCCACGAGCGCCAGCAGCGTCCGCCAGTCGCGGAACACGCGGAGGATGGTTCGAGCCTCGCCAAGGACGAGAACGATTGCGATCAACAGGATGAAGGACCAGAGAGCCCGATGGGCCAGGACCTCCAAGGCCGGGATGTGGGCGACTGCCTTAAAGTAGATCGTCACAAACCCCCAGCCCCCGTACGCCAGGAGGCCATACATCACGCCGCGACGAGTTTCCGCGGGATCGGCTGGGTTGAGCTTGGGTGTCAAGTTTGGGACCTTTCAGGGCGTCGATCAGCCCGGGGAGTCTGCCCCGGGGATGGCCCGCGGGGAAAGGCCCAAAGCGAACATGGGCAAAAAAGGCCGCGAAGTTGCCAGCCGCCGCCCCGTGGGGGGCAGGAAAAACCCGGGCTTCTTGATTGACGATGCGACCGGGGCGCTCCACACTCTGTGAGTAATCTGGACCGCTATGTTCTGTATCTTCCGGAGCCTTGTCGCATGCCTGCTTCATGCAAATCGTTCATAATCCCCGCGCTTCTGGTGGCCGCAGCCACCGTTCAGGCCCAGGAAATCGTGATCGACGTCCCGGCCGCGCGCAGTGTGCAGATCGCCGAAAACCGCAGAAATCCCGGTGAAATCTCCCCCATCGCCATGGGCGATGTGGACGGAGACGGGCTGGAGGACTGCGTGATGGGTGCGCCCCGCGCGGGCGGCCTGTTGACCGTCGACTCGGGTATGATTTACATCCGTTTTGGCGGAGACTACCTCGGCCTGCCGCCTGCCAGCGATGACGGCGGCGTCTACTACGATCTGACGTCGCGCCCCGACGCCGTGGTGACGCCCCAGTACTCCGCCGTGACGTTCGCGGATTCGCTCGGCCGCATCCCCAGTGGCGTGCAGATCTTCCCCGAGCGCGGCGGCGAGTTCTTTGGCTCTTCGGTCGCGACGGGCGACTTCAATAACGACAATTTCGCGGACATCCTCATCGGTGCGCCGCATCCCCTCGGCGATCCCGATCTCGGCACCGTCTACCTGATCCTGGGTCGTGCTGACCTGGGCGGCCTGACGTATGTTGAGGACGAGATCTTTAACGCCAATGCGGTGGAAATCAAAGGCCGCTACCTGGGCGCTCGCTTCGGCGAGGTCGTCGAGTTCGCCGACCTCGACAACGATGGGTTCGATGACATCCTGATCGGGACCCCCCGCGCTGCCACAGGCGGTACAGTCGACATCATCTATGGTCGACCCGTGCTGGACTGGTCTCGCGCGACGATTGACAGCGTCCCGAATCCGAAGACGCGTATCTTCTCGAATGTCGCGGATGAGCGCTTCGGCTCGGCGATCACGGCCGGCGATTTCAATGGCGATAACTTCCCCGAGTTGGTGATCGGCGCCCCACGCTGGCCGATTCCGGTGAATGCCAATGGACGTGTGGTCGTCCTGGAGTTCTCCGGCGGCCGTCCCGCCAGCATCGATATGTCCGTCAGCCCACCGTACCTCACGGTCGAAATGACTTTGAATTTCGCGGGCCTTGGCGGCGCCGTTGCGGTCGGCGATCTGGATAACGACGGGGTCGACGATCTGATCGCCAGCGCTCCACAGCTCCAGGTCGGTACGCGCACAAACCTGGGCGGCGTCTACCACATCAGCAATCCCAGCCAGTACGCCGGCGATACGCTGGAGATGCCATTCGATTCAGACATAAGCATCTTCGGCACCGGCCAGTCCCAGGAGTTCTTCGGCTGGTCGCTGGCCGTTGGCGCATACGATATCGCCCCGGGTATCGAGCTGCTCGTGGGAGCGCCGGGCAAGAACACGCCGGATGGAACTGCGGCTGGTGCGGTGTTCGTCTACCGGTCGGGGGCTCTGCCGGCGACTTCAATCCTCGAAGGTGAGCTCGGCTATCAGATCAGCCAATTCCGCGGGACGGTTGCCAACTTCCGGTACGGCACAGACGTGGCCATCGGCCAATTTGATGGCTTGGACAATGGCGATATCTTTGCGTCGGGAAGCGGCGATCTGCCATTCGACTCATCCTGCGGCGGCGACGTTCTGGCCGACTGGCAGATTTGTCACGACGGCCGCGAAGGCATCCGTGTTTACGGCGTGCTGGCAGGCAGCGTGCCCCAGGCTCCGATCGAATTGAGCGCAAAGCCCGGCTGGATGATGATGGAGTAAGCTGCGCCGAACAGACCAGAATGCAACGCCCCCCGGCTGCGAAGGCCGGGGGGCGTTTTCTATCTGCGAGTGTGCACGCGCCGATCAGAAGTCTTTCAGCGGCGTGCTGGCGCTGGCGTAGAGGCGCTTGTCCATGCGGCCGGCGGTAAAGGACATGCGGCCGGCGATCGTGGCAAGGCGGAACGCGTGGGCCATAGCGACCGGGTCGGCGGCCTTTGCGATGCCGGTGTTCACCAGCAGACCATCCACACCCATCTCCATCGTCAGCGAGCAATCCGACGCACAACCAACACCCGCGTCGACGATGATCGGCACGTTGGCGAACTCCTTGATCAGGCGAATATTCGCGGGATTCAGAACGCCCCGGCCGCTGCCGATGGGCGAGCCGAGCGGCATGACGGCCGCGGCGCCGGCTTCTTCGAGGCGACGGGCCAGAATGATGTCGTCCGAGCAGTAAGCCATGCAGGTGAAGCCCATCTCGGTAAGACGCTTTGTGGCTTCCAGCGTACCGATCGGATCCGGCATCAGCGTCTTCTGATCGCCGATCACTTCCACCTTGATCAGATCGCCCAGTTCCAGTTCGCGAATCAGTTCGGCGACCTGGATGACTTCCTCGACCGAGTAGCACCCGGCGGTGTTCGGAAGCAGCGTCATCTTCTTTGTATCGATATAGTTCAGGAGGTTGTTTTGAGGATTCTTGAGATCCACGCGACGCAAAGCGACGGTCACCATGTCTGCCCCGGAGGCAACGTGGGCCTGCTGCATCACATCGAAATTCTCGTACTTGCCGGTCCCAACGATCAGGCGGGACTTGAGTTTGTACTTCCCGACGACAAGCGGTTCATCTTTGAAGTCAGGGACTGCGGTCAGTTCATTCATCAGAAGTCATCCTCCTCCGATAATGGAGAGTATCTCGACCTGGTCGCCCTCGTGGAGTTCCTGCTGATCGAAGGTGTGACGCTTGACGATCTTGCGATTGATCATGACAGCCACGTGCTTGGGCTGCAGGTCGAGTTCGTGAATCAGCTCGGTGACAAACTGAGCTGTTGTTTCGCGGTTATCGCCGTTCACAACGAGATTCATGGCGTGTTCCATCCCTTTAGGGGGGCGGCCCGGTTCAGCCGCTCGGGTGAAGATTTACGCGTCCAACAGGCGGGGAGTCAAACCCTGAGAAGAAGGACTGCAGTGGGCTGTGGGATGCGAGTTTCGGACCGCCAAAACACTGCGGAAATGCTCTCCTGACGAATTTTTATCCACTGGATCGAGGTTTTCCCTAGACAGCGTAGCGTTTTCGACAAAACTACTGGGTCAATCTTAGACGGTTTTTTCCTCGCGGAATTTCCGTCAGCGGGTTGCATACCGGAAAGGGCAAAACCATGGTATCCGGCGGAGTGCTGGTCCTGAATCGCAACTGGATGGCCATCCACGTCTGCTCTGTGCAGCGGGCCATCTCGTTATTGGTGCAGGACCTGGCGCGAGTGGTCACCGAGGAGTATCAAACCTACAACTTCTCCACGTGGGCGGCGCTTTCGTCTCATGTGGAAAGCGAAGGCAGCCGGTTCATTCATTCGCCGAGCCTGCGTCTGATGGTTCCGGAGGTGATCCTGCTGACCCGGTACAATCGTCTGCCGCCTCGGATGGTGAAGTTCAATCGTCGCAATATATACGTGCGCGATCACTTCACCTGCCAGTACTGCGGCAGGAAGCCCCCGCGCGAGGAGTTGACGATCGATCACGTTCTGCCGAAGTCGAAGGGCGGAAAATCGGAGTGGGAGAACGTCGTCCTGGCGTGCCAGCGCTGCAACGCGAAGAAGGGTAACAAGCTGCTGGAGTACGCGCCGATGAAGCTGATCCGGCCGCCCAAGCGCCCGCACTGGCTGTCGATCATCCGTCATTCAATGAAGGGTGTGGAACGGCCGTTGTGGCAGAAATTCGTCGATGTCGCCTACTGGAATGTCGACCTGGACGAATAGGCCCGGCATCAATCGTGGAAACAAACACGGCCCCTGGAGTGAAATCACTCCGGGGGCATTTTCGTATCAGCCAGTTTCGCGAACAGCGTCGACGACACGCTGCATTTCTTCCGGCGTCTGGTAGAAGTGAGGCGCCATCCGAAGAAACCCACGGCGCGCGGAACAGACGATCTTCTTCTCCGCAAGGGCCCTGACAATTGCGCTCGGGTCCTTTTCCGCGTGCTCGAAGGCGACGATTCCGCTGGCGTGCTCTTCGTCGGCCGGAGAGATCAGCTTCCATCGCAAGTCCCGCAATCCATCCTGCAGCACGCGGCAATTCGCTCGAATGCGTTGGGCAACAACGTCGATGCCGACTTCATTCAGGATCGTCAACGAGGCGCCCATTCCCTGCACGCCGACCTGGTTGGGTGCGCCTTCTTCAAAACGACGTGCCGTGGGGTCCGGCGGCAGATCACGCGCGTCGTAGTCCTCGAACCCTTCGCGCCCGAGCCAGCCAACAAAGGTGTCGTTGAACATGTCCAGGCGATGGGCATTCACGTAAACAATGCCGGCGCCTTCGGGCCCGAGAAGCCACTTGTGGCTGTCGGCCGCCAGGAAATCGATGCAGCACTCGTTTGCATCGATCGGGAACGCTCCCAACTGCTGAATCGCATCGACGCAAAACAAGACACCAGACTCGCGAAGGAGTTTGCCGATTGCAGCCAGGTCGTGACGGAATCCGGTCGAGTAGGAAGCTGCCGTGAGCGACACCATCGCGACATCGTGTTCAGAAAGTAGACGTGCCAAGTCCTCCATCTCGTAGCGGAAATTGCGCTCCGGCCACGTGACGACCTGCACGCCTGCACGTTCCTCCAGGCCCTTCCAGACGTACCAATTGGCAGGAAATGTGTGCTCTTCGACGATGATGGTCTGGCCCTTCAGCCAATGAAGGCTGTTAGCAACAATCATCAGGCCGTGGGTGGTGCTCTTGACGAAACCGATCTCCGCTTCGTCGGCGCGCAACATCATGGCAGCTTCGGATCGAGCCATTCCCAATCGCGCAATCCAGCGCGGAAGAGCAACAAGTCCCTGCTCGGAAGCCTCCTTGGCATATCGCTGAATTGCTGCTGCCGTGCGCGCCGGCAGCGGCGAAATGGCAGAGTGACTGAGGTAGATCGAATTGCGCGTGATCGGGAACTCGGCAGCGATGTCGAGCCCTTCCAGGGAACTCACTTCAACTGCTCCTTCTGCTGGGCGGAAAGTTCACGCGGCGATGCCTGGCGCGGATAGCTACCGAGGATTCGCATCATGTGGCAGTTCGGCTCCAGGCTGGCAATCGCTTCGATGATGTCCGACTGAGTCCGATGGCCGAGTATGTCGACAAAGAAGACGTACTCCCACGCCTTCTTCTTGGTCGGGCGCGATTCGATCTTGGACATGTTGATGCCGCGATCGGCCAGGGGCTTCAGCAATGTGAACAGCGCGCCGGGCTTGTCCTTTACGGAGAACATCAGCGACGTCTTGTCGTCGCCGCACGGCGGCGTGTCTTCCTTTGCGATGATCAGGAATCGCGTCGTGTTGTCCTGATTGTCCTCGATGCCGGCGGCCAGAATGCGCAGTCCGTACTGATCGGCGGCCAGATCGCTGCCAATTGCGGCGGCGTGTTTGACCGTGCGCACCTTCTTCATGCCAGCAACGGTGCTCGGCATTTCAATAAGTTCGACCTTTGGAAGGTGCTCGCGCAGCCAAGTGCCGCACTGTGCGAATGTCTGCGGATGCGAGTAAATCTTCTTCACGTCTTCCAGCGCTGTGTTGGAGAGCAGGCAGTGTCTGATCGGCAGCAAGACTTCGTGGCAGATTCGGCAATCGAAGTCCATGAACCCGTCAAGCGTGTCGTGAACCATGCCACCGGTGCTGTTCTCGACAGGAACGACTCCGTAGTCGACCCAGCCCTGGTGCACGGCCTGGAAGATGTCGCGGATCTTGTCATTCGCTTCGAAATCGACAGCACTGCCGAACTCGCGAATGGCAGCCTGGTGGGCAAACGTCGCGGCCGGCCCCAGGTAAGCAACGCGCAGGGGCTTCTGCAGATTCAGACAGGCGCTGAGGACTTCGCGCATGACTGTCGAAAGCCCAACGCGCGGGAAGCCTCCGTCGCTGCGATCGAGGGCGCGCTCGAGAACTTCGCGCTGGCGCCCCGGGTCAAATGTCTGGCGGCCGGCGCCGGCCTTGGCCTGACCCACTTCGCGCGCAATCGCTGCGCGTCGATCGAGCAGGCGAACGAGTTCGCGATCGATCTCGTCGATTTCTTTGCGATAGTCCGACAACGGGTTCATGCAGCCGTTCTCCTCGGCGTGAATTCACAACGCAGGCTCGGGGGTGTGGGGCTCTTTGGGCAACGGGAAAAACGGGAGCCGGCTGTCCGGACTCAAAGGCTCGGGGGGCAGCCGAGCCGTCAGTGTCGGAAGTGGCGCATCCCGGTAAAGACCATGGGAATGCCGTGCTCGTTGCAGGCGGCGATGACTTCCTCGTCGCGAATGGAGCCGCCGGGCTGGATGATGGCCCGCACGCCCTGGGCGGCGGCGCTGTCGATGGAATCGCGGAAGGGGAAGAACGCGTCGGAGGCCAAATAGCTATCGTCCAACGGGGCGTGGGCCTTGAGAGCGGCGAATCGCGCCGAGTCGACACGAGACATCTGGCCGGCGCCGATTCCGATCGTCGCCGTGCGGGAGGCGAACACGATAGCGTTCGACTTGACCCACTTCACGCAGCGCCAGGCGAAGAGCAATCCGTCCAGGTCTTCATCGGTCGGGGTGGCATCGGTGACGACACGGAGGTCGCGGTGCTTCACCGTGCCCAGGTCGCGATCCATCAGCAATAGACCACCGACGATTCCGCGCGGGAGGAGTTTCTGGCGTTTTGGCGTGAACTTGCCGGTCGCAAGCAAGCGAAGGTTTTTCTTCTTGGTTAGGACCGCCAGCGCCTCATCGTCATAGGATGGCGCGATCACGACTTCGTTGAATGTCTCGGCGATGCGCTTCGCTAAATGAACGTCGACCTCAACGGACATCGCGATGATTCCGCCGAATGCGGATTCCGGGTCGGTTGCGCGGGCAGCGTCGTAGGCATCCAGGCCGGACTCGCCGACAGCGATGCCGCAAGGGTTCCCGTGCTTCACAACAACTGCCGCAGCCGATGCAAGATCGGTGAAGTCCCGGACTGCCTCGAGCGCGCCTTCGGCATCGAGGATGTTGTTGTAGGACAGTTCCTTGCCGTGAAGCTGGCGGGCGGATGCGATGCTAGTTTCATCGTCTGCCGGATCGCGATAGAAGGCGGCACGCTGGTGCGGGTTTTCTCCATAGCGCAACACCTGAGAACGAGGAACGGAAATGGTCAGTTCGGAAGGCAGCTCTTCCAGCTCCTCATCATCGCAATCGTGCCCATTCAGGAAGTTCGCGATCGCTGCATCGTACGTCGAAGTGTGCTGGAAAACCTTGGCGGCCAGGCGCTTTCGCGTCTCGGGAGTCGTCTCGCCGTGGGCCTCGATTTCCTCGGCCACGATCGCGTAATCTGCCGGGTCGCAAATGGCCGTCACCGCTGCGAAGTTCTTTGCCGCCGCACGAAGCAGCGCCACGCCGCCGATGTCGATCTGCTCGATGGCATCGGTGAGGTTCACGCCGGAATGCTGGGTGACTTCGATGAAGGGGTAGAGGTTCACGACGACAAGATCGATCGGATCGATGTTGTGCTCGCGCAGGGAATTCATGTGCTCGGGCGAGCTGCGGCGCGCGAGGATTCCGCCATGGACGGCGGGATGCAGTGTCTTGACGCGGCCGTGCAGCATTTCCGGCCAGCCGGTGACGGCCTGGATATCGTCGACGGGAACGCCCGCATCACGGATCATCTTGGCGGTCCCGCCGGTTGAGACAATCTCGACGCCGGCGCCCTCAAGCCGCTTCACGAATTCCGTCAGATCCGACTTGTTACTGACCGACACGAGCGCGCGCTTGATCGCCACGATGGACCCTCCTTGAATTGGACGGGTCCCAACGACCAAATCAGAGGCCGCGGCGTCAGCCGAAGAATGAGTTCATGACAGACTTTCTTGGGTGGTACGGTCCGGTTACTTGCGGATCGGGTCGGGGTTCTCGGTGACCTTGTCCTCTTCGCCTCGCAAGAGCTTGCGGATGTTGGACTGGTGGCGGATGATGACGGTCAGCCCAAGCAAGAGCGTAATCACGAAGATCAGGCTCCAGCCGTGCACGACGAATGTAACGATCGGGAGAACCGCGGCGGCCGAGACGGAACCGAGGGAAACGTACCGGAAGATGGCCACCATGAGGAGGAACGTCCCCAAGGCTGCCAGCGTTGCGATGGGTGCCAGAGCGAGGAACACGCCGAGGCTGGCCGCCACGCCCTTGCCGCCTTTGAATCCAATGAACACGTTGACAAGATTGCCCAGCAGCGCGGCGACCCCGAGCGCGATGGCGAAGTGCGGGAACGGCGGGTGCTCAACCATCAGGGGGAACCACGCGGGGGCGGCATAGGCCTTCAGCACGTCGATCACCAGCACGGGCACAGCCGCCCACCAGCCGAGGACGCGCGCGGCGTTTGTAAAACCAATATTCCCCGAACCGTGTTCCCGGATGTCGACGCCGGCGATCCAGCGACAGAGCAGCAGTCCCGTGGGAAGAGCCCCCAACAGGTACGCGCCGATGAGGGCACAGATGGCGAATAAGGTGATCATTGTTCGGAGCCTTTCGGTGCCTGAAGAAGTTCACGCGCCGCGACGCCGGGGTCGGGCTGGCGCATCAGACTCTCCCCCACCAGGACAGCGCGAGCGCCTGCCTGGCGGACTCGCTCAACGTCCTCGGGAGTAAAAATCCCGCTTTCGCTGACGAGCAGATAGCGCTCGCGCAGGTCGCGGGCGAGTTCCTCGGTCACGGCGAGATCCGTGACGAATGTGCGGAGGTTGCGGTTATTGATCCCGACGATACGTGCGGGGCAGTTGCCGGCTTCGATCTTGGCGATATCGGCGGCATCATGCACTTCAAGGAGCACATCAAGGCCCCACTCGTTGGCGGAGCGATGAAGTGCGGCCAGGTCCTCGGGAGAAAGCGCCGCCGCAATAAGCAGAATGGCGCTGGCGCCGTTAGCGCGCGCCTCGGCAATCTGAATCTCGTCGATAATGAAGTCCTTGCGCAGCAGAGCCAATTCGACGGCTTCGCGAATGTGTCGGAGGAACGAGAGATCGCCTTGGAAGAACTGTCGGTCGGTCAGCACGGACAAAGCAGAAGCGCCGCCCTCGGCGTACTGGCGGGCAATCTGCACGGGGTTGAAGTCCTCGCGAATGATGCCCTTGCTCGGCGAGGCCTTCTTGACCTCGGCGATCAATCGCGGGGCGGGCTCTGCGGCGAGCGCATCGTAGAAACTGGGCGGATCGGAAACGGCCTCGGCGGCTTCGCGCAGAGCGTCCGCCGCGCCGGATTCCTTCAGCGCACGGACCTCGGCGCGTTTGACCTCGAGGATGCGATTCAGAATGTCCATCGGCTATCCCTTGGTCGCGAGCTTATCGAGCAGCTTCGCACCGACGCCGGAGCGTTGCACGGCGCGCGCGTGGGCCAGTCCCTGATGGATGTCGAGTTCTTCGCCGATCAGCCAGAGCACCGCTGCCACGTTGAGGTTCACGACGTCCGCGTGCGGCCCCTCTGTGCCTTCGAGCACTTCGCGCATGATGGCGGCATTCTTTCGAGCATCGCCTCCGACGAGTTCAGAGACTTCGCAGGGCTTCAATCCGAGGTCGCTCGGAGAAACATGCCAGGGATGGAAGCGACCGTGGTGATCGAGATGAATGCCTTCCGTGACCTGCGAGAGGGAAATCTCATCCATCCCGTCCGCGCCGTGCACAACGAGAGCGGACTTGCACCCGAGGAGTTGGAGCGCCTCTGCAACAGGCTCAATCAGTTCACGCGCAGGCACGCCGACCAACTGGTGAGTGGGTTTCGCGGGATTCGCCAGTGGGCCGCACAGGTTGAACAGCGTTCGAATGCGGAGTTCCTTGCGCGCGGGTGCAGCGTGGCGCATCGCCGGGTGATACGAGCGTGCATAGAGGAAACAGAAGTTGTTCTCTTCGAGAGAGCGCACCGATTCCTCCGGCTCAACTTCGATCGGGATGCCGAGTTCTTCGAGAACGTCCGCGCTTCCGCACTTGGAGGAGGCTGAACGGTTGCCGTGCTTAGCCACGCGGATACCGGATGCTGCCAGAAGCAGAGCGGCCGTCGTTGAAATGTTGAACGTATTGTGGTGATCGCCACCGGTCCCACAGGTATCTACTATCGGCGTATCGCCCCCGATCGTCGGGAAGGGTTTCGCATTCTCAAGCATCACGCCAACGAAGGCTTCGATTTCTTTGCCTGTTTCGCCGGCCATGCGAAGAGCCGTCAGAAAACCGGCGATGGCACCAGTGCTGGCCTCGCCCTTCAGGATTTCCTCGGCCACATCGATCAGGAACTGACGATTCAACCGGCGATTCGGGAAGGACGTCAGACTCTGCAGCGCTTGATGTATCTTGCTCATGAGACAAACCCCTCTCTACAAGGGAAGGTGTTGAAGGCGATCGACTGATTTCTAAGCCCAATCTGCGACGAACCGCCCCGGGCGTCCAGTCGATTTGAGCCCGGGGCGGAGATTTGTCGGTACTACGAATGCTGGTACGACGAGTGTTACTTCTCGGAGGGCTTTGCGTTCTCCGCGGCGTTCAAGGCCGCGTTGGCCATCAGGATGTACTTCATCGCACCGGCACGAGCCTTCTCGGGAGCGCTATCGACGGCTTCCATGATCTTGCGAGCCTCTTTGACTTCGCCGATCGTAGCCTTGTAGAGCGCGAGGCGCGCGCCAAGGTCGGGAGCCTGCGTGAAGAGCGCCGCGCGAATCTCGTCCATCGACTTGTCCGGATTCGACTTCTGG
This sequence comes from bacterium, assembly GCA_020444065.1. Taxonomy (NCBI): domain Bacteria; species bacterium. The sequence continues at coordinate 873,365 of JAHLLQ010000001.1, forward strand.
GCGCGCTTCAGATAGGTGTTCAGACCATTGTCCTGAATCTCGGCCGCCTGCTTGAACTCGCCCGCGAAATAACCGGCAAGAGCCGCCGTATCCAGGGCCATGAAGTCCTTGCCTTCGTCGATCGTCGGCTTCATCAGGCTGAAGGCGTACGCGGCGCCGTCGCGATCGATGTCTTCCTCGTCGACCAGAGGCCAGACAACAGCGTTGATCTCGGCCTGGAAGCGCGCGACCCACGGCTCGACGATCTTGGCAATCTTGGCGCGCTCGGCCGCGTCATCGGTCTTCATGTAGTTTTCGATCTCGGTGGCGAGGTCCGGTGGCAGTTCGCCGCCGGGATCAACCCGTGTACCGACTTCGCGCCAGAGCTTTGCGCCGCGCGCATCCGTGGCAACGATGGTGCCGTCCTTGTCGAGAACGAAGGTCGCGGGGATTGCCTTCACGCCAAAACGATTGGCCAGTTCGGAGTCCCAGCCCTTGCCATCGTAGATGGATGGCCACGGTAAGGCTGTCTCTTTGTTTGCATAAAACTCCGGGAGCTTCCCGCCCTCTTTGACGTCCAGACTGATCGCGACGATATCGAAGCCCTTGTCGTGGTACTTCGCATAGACGTCGCGCACATTCGGGAGTTCCGCGCGGCAGGGAGCGCACCAGGTTGCCCAGAAGTCGATCAGGACGACCTTTCCACGGTAGTCTTTCAGGGAGACGAGATTCCCATCGTAGGTGTAGCCTTGGAACTGAGGAAACTGGGTGCCGATTTCGGGCGTTTCACCTTCGGACCAGCCAGCCGTTGCTTCGGCTGCGGCGGCGGCATTCGCTTCGTCCTGGGCCAGGGTCATTGACGGAACCGCGAGAAGGGCCAGGGCGGCCATCCACGGGAGAATGCGTTTCATGGGGTTGTTCCTTTCCTATGAGAACATACTGCAATTCGATGGAAGACTGGGGGGCGGAAGCACCCGATGGCAAGTGCCAATTGCTGGCAGGGATGTCGGTTTCGCGATCCAGCATCGAGTCGGGCGCGACGCAAAGACAGGTGTTCATATCAAGAGGTCGAGATTCCCTCAAAGCGCTGCAAAAAAAGAGCATCGAAAGGCGAACTCCCCCAATGCTTGGGATTGACGTGCGGGTCGCCTCGCTCCCAGTATCGGCGATCATTCTCGCGGCCAGACGCCTTTGGCGCCGTGGCTGCATGGAAGGATTTTGCCATGGCCGTACCCTTCATGGACTTGTCATCCAGCAACGACGCTGTGATGGATGACTTCCTTCAAGATCTGAAGGAACTGTTTACTACCGGTCAATTCGTCCTCGGACCCGCGGTCCAGAAATTCGAGGACACGTTTGCGAAGTTTATTGGAGTTCGACACATGATCGGCGTCGGCTCGGGCACCGACGCATTGGTTCTCGCCCTCCGCTCTCTGAACGTGGGAGCCGGGGACGAGGTGATTTGCCCCGCTTTTGGATTCTCCTCCCCCGCCGAGGCCGTCGCCCGCGTGGGAGCGACCCCTGTTTTTGTGGATGTCCGCCCGGACTCCTTCACGCTGGATCCCGACAAGACCCTTGCAACGATCACTCAGCGGACGAAGGCCATCATCCCCGTCCACCTGTTTGGCCAGGCTGCAGAGATCGAGCGCATCGTGACGATCGCTCGCACCTACAGCGTCTCGGTCGTCGAAGATGTCCGCCAGGCCACCGGCGCCCGCCTGGGCAACCGCCGGATTGGAACCTACGGCGCGGCTTCGGTGTACTCCTTCCATCCGAATGCTCCGCTGAGCGGGGCAGGCGATGGCGGCGCGATCGCGATGAACGACGATGATCGCGCGACGCTGCTGCGCAAGCTGCGCGACCACGGTCGTTTGCCCGGTGGCGAGCACGAGTTCATCGGCTACAACACGCGGCTGGATTCGATCCAGGCGGCGCTGCTGCAGCAAAAGCTCCTCGATCTGGACGAGAACAACATGGAGTGCATCGAGAATGCACGCCTCTACAATCGCAAGTTCATGGGCAGCCCGGTCCAGGTGCCGTACTTCACGGATAATGGGGACCACGTGTACAACGCGTACACGATCCTCGTTCCGGACCGCGACAAACTGGTCGAGAATCTGAAAGAGAAGGGCATTGGATGCAGCGTGCTCTGCCCCGAGCCGGTTCATCGCCAGCCCGCTTTCCAATACCTCGGCTACCAGGAAGGCGCGTTCCCGATCGCGGAGGACCTGTGCCGCCGCGCCGTGGCGCTGCCCATCACGCCGGGCTTGAAGAAGCACCACATCGAAGAGGTCGCCGACGCGATCCTGAGCTTCTACGGTGTAGCGACTGCCTAACGTCCCCTTCCGAACTGAATGATCCGGCCGCCGAAGCGCTCTGCTCTCGGCGGCCTTTTTCTTGCAAAGCATCAGTGCTGGAGAGACCGATGCCATTTCGCTTGATCAAGACATTGCTCGGCGGGCGACGCCTGGCCGATCCCGAGAAGGTCGCCGATCTGGATCAGTTGATCCGCCACGGCGCAGACCGATTCGCGGAGTGGGCTGCCGACCAGACGGGCCAAGAGGTCGCTCTCGCTCCCCGGGCCGTGGAGGTGGTGGAGAAGGCCATTGAGATCGCGCGCCGCAGCAGTGACGACATTCCGAACCAACTGGTCTCTGACTGTGCAGCATTCATTGGCGAGGCCATTCGCGCGCGCCATGGCGGAGAGTGGGAAGAGGATCCCCTACTCGGCCTCGTTCTGCGCCGGCCAGAGAAGATCGATGGCGTCGCCGCTGTGCCCTTGGCCATCGCGGAGAAGAAGTGGGAACTGGGCGAACAACTGAGCATCGCGCGCTTCTTCGAAACGCTCCCCCAGCGCATCGAGAAGGAACGGTCCTTTGAAGCGTATCGATCGGGCCCGGCGAGGACGACCGAGCGAATTGCAGAAGAGCTTCTCTCCGAGACCCCAATAACCACTGCCACACAGACTGCAAGAGACTTCCGCGCATTCTGGAAGGAGCGATTTAGAATCGTTCTTCCGAACTCGCTGCAGGGGGTGCGCGAGGCCGAGCGGTTCTTGCGGTCGCAATTCTTCCTGTTCGGATTGCACGAGGAAACGCTCGTTCAGATGGGTTTTTTCGTCGGCGAAGTCGGCCGTGGGCTGTTCGAGGGTGAATGGAAATTCGATGAGCTTCAGGCGACAAACGATCCCACCCGTGCCGCGCTCGTGTGGCCGGAGTTGCCATACTATCCCGTCGGGAAAATCTACAAGTTGATCACAGAACACCCCGAAGGCGAATCGCTGGACGAGTACCTGCGCCTGATCCCAAGCGCACGCCATGCATTGAAAAGCGATCCGGAATCGCTGTGATTACTGGGCGGGGACTCTCTGGGGAGAGGAAGCGCCCTCAACAGCACGCAACGGAATCCAGAAACTCAGAATTCTCGCTTCGGAAGGGTCGAGAGGCATCTTCGCGTAGGATTGCGACAGCGCATCGAAGATCGCCTGGGGGTAGACGGGGATTCGATGGTATGTCCCACGGACGACGGGGCCAGTGATCACCACGTCGTATTCGCCGGCCTTGATTTTGTCCAGGACGGGATCGAGCGCATGCGAGCCGTCTTCCAGAAGTAATGACGCATGATAGTTGTCCGCCCACGGGATCGGCGCATCGCGCGTAATGCCGTAAACCGATTCTGCCACGAGCACTCTATCATCGCCGAATCGTTCGCGATAGATGTCGGCGCGTCGGTATTCCTCTTCGGTCGCGGGTGTCAGTTCACGAGACACGCGTGGGGCTGCGGGGAGATTCAACGCCACCAGAGCAAGGCCACATATGCTGACGGCGACTTCGATACGACGCAGCCCCTTGGGCTCCCGATTCGCAAGATCGACGACGGCCGCGATGCTCCACGCGACGATCGCCCCCAGCAAGTAGTTCATGTTCGCACCCTGCTTGGCCATGAAGGCGACATTCACCAGGAACAACGCCAGCGGCACGGCATAGAGTGGCTGGCGCCGCACACCCAATCCAGCCCAAAACATCATCGCCAGAAAGACGGCTGCGCCTCCGAGCAAGGGAGTTGCGCCTCTGCCAAACAATTCGGGAGGCCCAAAGGCGAGAAGACTGGTGAGAGCGAAACGCAAGTTGAAGGCGCAGCCCTTCACCGAATCGATCACGTGGAGCTTCCACATTCCGTCGGTCAGTGCGTTCGCCGCCACCGCCGAAAGGACAACGCCCAACACTACGGCGGCTCCGGCAGCGGCAAGCGGAACGAGTGAGCGCACGGATCGCCGACGAGCAGCGACGATGCTCTCGACCGCGAATCCAATCGGGCCGATGAGAACGATCATCTTCAGATGAGCGACGGCGATCCAAAGGATGATCGCTCCCACGAGACGCAGATAGAATGCACGGTCCTCGTCACGGTCCGGAGGACCGACCAGAGCCCACCCGCCAAGACTCGCAGCTAGCGCGAAGCTGTCCGGTGTGAACTTCACGAGCCACTCCGCCGCGTAGGGGAACGTGTACAGCGGAACCGCCACCCAAAGGGCGAACTTCCATGGAACCTTGCGCTGATGCGCCAGGAGGACCGCAAATCCCAAGGCGCAGAGTCCCGCCAGGAAAGTCAGCCAGCGGCCCACGAGCAGAACGCCCTGCGGATTGGTGATACCGACAATGCGCGAGACGTAGCCGGGCAGAAGGTACGTCAGAGCACCGTATGTCAACGGAATCACCGGCGGACCGGCCGTGTAGTCCCAGTACAGAACCTCGCCCCTGGCCACGCGAAGAGCCCCAACCACGGGTTGTGGCTCGACCGTGCTGATCGGCACGGGGTCTCCCAGCCGGGCCGGCAATGTGGAGAGGAATCCGAGAATGAAGAGCCCCGCCACCGCCAGGGCAACAAACAGAATCAGACGTCCTGGGGATTGCGGAGATGACTCAGGCATAGGAGAAGAGGAGGGGCTCCGAGCAGTTGAGACTGAATCGAGTCTCCCGGCGCCCAGACAATGGCGGCAACTCCTAATCCAGTCTGGCGAGGTGCGAGGAAATGCAGAAACCGCTCGCCTTCCAGTTGACTCGGGCCACCCGCGCGCCCTATACAACCCCCCGCTTTGAGCGAGAGTAGCTCAGTTGGCTAGAGCGTCAGCCTTCCAAGCTGAGGGTCGCGGGTTCGAATCCCGTCTCTCGCTCCACCAAATTCCCTCAAATCAATGAGTTGGAAAGAACCGCCGGCATGGTCAATTCGGCGGCTCTTTCCTGTCCGTAATGCGATCTGATCGGGTACACGAGACTTCTGTCTATTCCCACCTGACCGGCTGTCAGGCATCCTTGGGGGAGCCGATTCCTTGCAAGACCGGAACAAGAATCAGCGTTGCAAGCGTAGCTGAGAGGAGCCCGCCGACCACGGTGATTGCGAACGGTTGGAAGATTCGGGAACCGATCGATGGGTTCACGGCGACAGGCAGAAGTGCGAAGATCGTTGTCAGAGCGGTGATCAGGATCGGCCGAAGTCGCACGGATGCTGCGGTGCGGAGGGACTCTCTGACCGGTGTTCCATTCGCGACGAGTTGATTGGAATAGTCCAGCAGTACGATGGCATTGTTCACGGCAATCCCAACGAGCGTCAGGGCTCCCATCCCAGCAGAGATATCGAGGGCCGCACTCGTCGCGGCGAGGAGAATGATGGCGCCGACGAGTGCGAAGGGAATCGTGACCAGAATAATGAAGGGCTGAATCCAGGATCGGAACTGCAGCGCCATGATCAGGAAGATCAAGGTAACTGCAGCGAGACCGATCAACGCGAAGTCCCGGATGGTCTGCAGAAGCACCTGATACTGTCCCGTGAACGCGATGCTGTATCCAGGCGGCAAAGAAAGGTCTGCGAATTTGCTCCGCAAGCGATCGACGGCGCTCGGGATGCTTCCATTGATTTCGGCCAGGATCGTAATTTCGCGCTGACCATTCAGGTGGGCGATCGCAGCGGGCAACCGATCGACTCGAATCTCGGCAACGTCCTGAAGAGGGACCAGGTCACCAGAAGGAGTGGGGATGCTCAGATTTTCCAGCCAATCGAGGGTTTCGCCTTCCGGTTTCTCGAATTGCAGGATGACCTCGGTCTGCTTGCGTTGATCTGTGATTGTCGTGGCCGAGACACCATGCCGGGCGGCGCGGACGGTGTTGAATATGTCGCCGGGTTTCAGCCCATATCGGGCGATGCTTGCCTGCTTCGGCAGTATCGTGATTTGCGGGGTCTTGAACTTCGCATTGTTGATGATGTTCGCAAGTTGCCCGTCCTCCGACATGATCTGCTCAACGCGCGTGCTCAATTGCGTCAGTTGATCCAGGTCTGTTCCGAAGATCGTCACTCCGAAGACCGCGGGAAGTCCGCTGAGGCTTTCATCCATCTTCTCCTGGGTCGGCTGGTGGAAGAGAAAGGTGACGCCCGGGATCTTGCCGTACTTGCGGCGGAGGCTCTCCATCACATCGCTGAGCGTGCGGGAACGAACCGTCCGGGGCGCGAGTTTGATGGTCAACTCGCCTCGGTTGACGCCTTCGATCTGGAAACCTCGTTCAGGCGATCCGGTGCGGCGATAGACTGTGACCACGCCGGGTTCGGCCAAGGCCCCGCGCTCCAGGATGCCGCCTATGCGGTCGCTCTCTTCGAGGGAAACGCCCGGCGGCATGATATACTCGATCAGGATCGCTCCTTCATCGATGGGAGGAAGGACGTTCATCGGGCCAAGCCTCGCCGCCAGGCCTCCGAGTCCCAGCAGTGCAAGCGCAACGATGACTGTCAGCCATGGGACTCGCATGGCGATTCGCAGGATCGCCTGCAGCAATCCATCGATCTTCTTGAGTAACCAGCCGCCGGGCGTCCGCCTCGTCCCAAGTTTACCGAACCGCGCGAACATCGCCGGGACAATCGTCAGCGATGTCGCCAGCGATGCCAGCAAAGCGATACTGACGGCGAGCCCGAACGGACGGACGAACAGGCCGGCCAGACCTCCCAGGAAGAGCAGCGGAGCAAATGCCGCAACAGTCGTCAGGGTCCCCGAGGCGTCGGGTCCGGCGATCTCTGCGGCTCCCTCCAGACTTGCAGTCCGGCTGTCAGTCCCAGCCTGCAGGTGACGAACAACGCTTTCGGCAACAACGATCGCATCATCGACTACCATTCCGACGGCCAGCGTCAGGGCCGACAGCGTGATCACGTTCAAGGTTTGCCCGAATGCGCGCATGAAGGCGAGGGTCGTCAGCAGTGCGATCGGGATCGTCAACACGACAATCACCGTCGCTCGAAGCGTCCCCATGAAAAGGAGGAGGATCAGCGCGGCGAGCCATGCCCCAATCAGCAGGTCATGGAAGAGAGAATCGCGCGCCTCCGAGACGATGTCGGCCTGGTCGTAGAACTTCTGAATCGTGGCACCGGGAGGCAATACCGAGTGAAGCTGCTCCAGTTCTTTGTCGACTCCACGCACCACCGCGATGGTGCTGGCGGAAGGGCTCTTGCTCACGATGAAGGCAACGGCAGGTACGGCATTTCCGTGGACACTGTAATGCCGTGGAACCGTGCTCGCCCTCACTGTCGCAATGTCGCGGAGGAGTACCGGATGAGGTCCGTCGCTGAGGATCGGGACAGTTTCGACATCCTCGACTGTCTGAAGACGGCTCTCGCCGCGAATGAAGTATTCCGTTGTGCCGCGGTCCAGGAAGTCCAGCGCCGATGATGTATTGAATTCCGCCAGCGCAGAGGCGACATCGCTGACCATCAAATGCTTCCTCGCCAAGTCGGGCAGACGAAGCGACACGACAAAGGCCGGATCGGCGCCGCCGATGACCTCGACCCGCGAGACTCCCGGGACGGCCGCCAGCCGACTTGAGAGATCTGTGCGTGCCGCGATCCGCAGAGCGACCGGATCGTCTCCGTAGATCACACATCCGGCGATCTCTTCGAGGGTCGTACCGATGTTTTCCAGGCGGGGAGCGACACCGTCCGGCAGGGTCGATTGAACAGATGAAATCTCGGCCTGAACGAGTTGCCGTGCATCGACGAGATGGGTTCCCCACTCGAATTCGACCGAAATCTGCGAGATGCCCTGAATTGAATTGGAAGAAACCCTGCGGACGCCCGGAACCGTTCGCAAGCGTTCCTCAATTGGCCGAGTCACCAGCATTTCCGTGCTCCCCGAGGAAGCACCGGGATCATGCGAAATGACGTTTACAACTGGTACATCCAGCCCGGGAAAGAGACCAACAGGCAGGTGAAGAAACGCAAAGCAGCCGGACCAGACCGCGACAACGGCAAGCAACAGCACCAACACTGGATTGTCGATGACCAGTCGCAGAAACGAGCGCATCTCATCAGTCCTTGGGCTTATATTCTTCTGCGAAGCTCTTGTAATACAGCTCGAATGCACCTTTTGTGACGATCATGTCGTCCGCGGAAATTCCGGAGATCACTTCGATCCATCCGTCCTGCGTCAGGCCGGTCTTGATCGTCCGCTTCTCGTATCCGTCTGCCTTCGAAACGAAGCAGACAGGCTTTTCGTCTTCACCGTAGATCACTGCGGTTTCCGGAACGGCCAATTCGTCCTTCTTTGCTGCTTCAGCAATGACCCCGTTCACGCTTTGACCTGGCCGCAGTCGGGCATTCACTTCCGGGCCTGTGATCCAGAGGACCATCGCGCCACTGGGGGTCGTAGTGGGAGTGATCTGAAACTCCGCTGCGCGGAAGTCCTCCCTCGCATCGGCGATGCTAACGCTCGCACCTTCCAGCTCAAAACCGTCCGGTAGTGAGATTCTTGCCACGATTCTCAATCGGTGAGTATCTTGGATGTCGCCGATCGGATCACCCGCTCGGACAAGTTCGCCCTGACTTGCCTGGCGATTCACAAAGACCCCCGAAGCGGGCGCATCAATCACCAACTGCTGTCGAAACGCGTCGAGGGAGGCATGCATCTTCTGAAGTTTCCCCTGGATCGCCTGCTTCGCCTCGCGGGCAGAGAGGAGTTGGTCATTCGTGGCGAGTTGTTCTTTGACGTTCTCTTCGATGCGCTGCACGGACTGTTCTGCCAGCTTCAGTTGTTCCTTCTGAGAATCGATGTCGACCTGCAGAAGCTTCTCATGCGACTCAATCATTGGCCCGCCAAGCATAGCGATCCGATCGCCTGTTTGGACCTCCTGCTGGTCGGCAACGGCGAGCGTCGTGATCTGCCCGTCAACGGGGGCACGCAAGTGTGTGCTGTACGGAGCTTCCACCTGGCCAAACCAGGAGGCAGTCCGCTGAAACTCGCGTCTCTGAGGCTGATCGGTAGCGATCACACTGGGAACAGGAAGAGATTTCGCCGCCTCTCCCGAAGTTTCTGGGGACTTCTTCTGGAAGGAACCGGGGATGCCCCCTCCATAAACGAGATAATAGAAGATCAGCGCCGCGCCCGCCACGCACACGATCGCGAGAACCGGCAATCGCTCATTCCGTTGTCTCGTGCTCACTTTTGAACGCTCGCTTTCTGGAGGAGAGTTTGCTCCCCTCTCGGGATTTCGTAGAAGCCAGTCGTGAGTTCCAGCGCGACGATTTCGTGAGCGATCTGCCCTTCCAGGATCGTCATTGCCTTGCGATGTCGGGCCAGCTCGGTTTGGGCATCATCGAGAGCTAGTGCGCTGGTTCGCTCCTCCTTGAGAGCTCGTTCCAGCCTTGCGATCCGCCGGTGCAAGAGCTCTTCAGTCGAATGCGCCACGTCAAGTTGACGCTTCAGGCTTTTGATGTGCGAAAGGAGGAGTTCGGTGTCGGAGCGCGCTTCAAAAACCCGGGACTGGTATGCGTCGAAGAGCTGCTGTCGAGTTGCCCGCTCGATCGCGATCTGTCCCTGGTTTCGATCGAAGAAAGGCAGGGAAATCGAGAGGCCAATCCCAGCCGTGACCACGTTCCCAGTGTCGCGCGAAAACGTCGGACCAATGCTGATCTTCGGAAACTGATTCAGCACCGCAGTGCGGACGGCCTCCTCCTGGCTATCGTATCCGCGGCGAAGGGCCACCAGATCCAGCCGCCGATCCTCCAGGCCCTCGAAGAGCTGATCGCTGTTAGCCAGGTCGATGGCCTTCGGCATTTCAGTGCTCTTTTTCAAGGCGATCGGTGAGTCGGCCAGCAGCCCCAGAGTGCTATTGAGCTTCAGGCGAGCTTCGTCCGCTTGTCCTTCGAGATCGGCAAGTTCGGCTTCAGCTTTCTGCATGGTATCCTGTCGGAAGGACAAATCCGATTGGGTGAGAACCCCTCGTTCTATTCCCTTCTGCACGAAGGACAGGTTTCGTTGAAGATCGCCCACAATGATCCGCTGCTGATCCACGACGGATTGCAGCGTTACGAGTTGATAGGCCAACGACTTCGCGTGCTCGGCGACCTGCCATTCCTGCCATGCGATGTCGAACTCCACGGCGTCCCGATGTGCCGTGGCTCGATTGATCTTCGCCGATCGCGTAATGAGGGAAGTCGCGTCCCAATCGAGGCCAAGCCCAAAAGCCGTCACGGATCCAGCGGTCACACCGGCGACGGGCTCCTCGACACTGACCGAGAGATTCGGATTTGGCAGGATCCCGGCCTGCAATAATTGCGCATCTGCCAGAGCCCTTCTGTCACGAATTGCCCGCAACTCTGGGTTCAGGAGGACGGCCAAAAGCGCGGCGCCATCCGGCGTGAGTCCCTGCTCGGGATTCAACTCGATCGGGTGGAGTATTGGGTGCTGAAGAGTTTTCGCCCCTTCTTGGACGCGATCCGGATCCATTGATGATCCGAGCTCCGTGGATTGCTGCAATGGCTTTGGTTGGTACTTCGCGCAAGAAGTCAGCAGCGCCAAGAAGGCGATCGGAAAGAGGACTTGCAGGAGCCGTCGAGTAGAAAGTCGATCCATGATAGAATACTGCCTTGAAAGCGATTACCACGATGGAATCGCTTCGGCATAGCAGGACAGTCTCGCCAATGCTACTCATGCAATCTGCAAGGAGGGTGCCAGTGATGGAAATGTCGAGAGGTAGGCGCGAAGGCCAAAGGGGAAGTGTGCAGGAGTACGTTCAGCCCAATCATGTTGAGAAGTGCTGGCAGGTGCCCGCTATTCAGAATCCAAACAGCCCCAGATCGACGCTGTCTTCATCGTCACCTGCAGACCGGTTGCGACGGATCTCTGATTCCTGCTCATCGAGGCGCTTCATGCGCTCTTCATGGGAGAGCCCCCATGGCCCCTCTCCCATGGCAACAAGGACAGTCGGAGCCCCGGGAGCGCCGCCGGTCACTCGCTCCTGATGGTCTTTCATTAAATTCCGTTCGTGTTCAGTTGGGCGGCGTTCCATGATAAGACTCCTTCGAATGTCCTGGTATCTTCTACGTCTGAAGCCGAGAAGTATTCAATTCTCAGAACAGTTGTGCATACGCATTGGAGCGGAATCCGAGAAATCGAGTTGCGCCAGATGAGGGTCATCCGACACCTTTTTAGCGTTCGAACAATACAATTCACTGTGGAGGTCCGGACTATGGCTGACCAGGAGAGCAAACGCATATTGTGCGGCGTCCTCGCGATCGTCCTGAACGGTCTTGCGATTCATCGATTCCTCTTGGGCGACACCAAAGGCGGCATTATCAGAATCGCGATCGCGATCGTGACATGTGGACTCGGCGGCATCATCGGAATCATCGAGGGTATCATCTACCTGACGAAAACCGACGAGCAATTCATCCAGGAATACCAGATCGGCCAGAAGGCCTGGTTCTGATCCTCTGGACAAAGGATCGCGAAGGCCCTTTCCGATGCAGGAGAGGGCCTTTGTGTTTCGAGAATGAAGATTCGATACGCACGCATCGAAGACCTCCCCGCGATTGTAGAGATCTACAATCAGGCAATCGCCTTGCGCTATGCGACGGGCGATCTGGATCCGTTGACGGTGGAGGAACGCCGCGCGTGGTTCGAGGAGCACACGCCGGATCGCTATCCGATTTGGGTAGCTGAGGCCGAGGATGGGTGCGTGGCCGGCTGGTGCTCGCTCAGCGCGTGGCGAAACGGCCGCAAGGCGCTCCGGTATACAGTCGAGGTCAGCTACTACGTGCACGAGTCCCACCGCCGGCGCGGGATCGGTCGCGCGATGATGAAGACAGCACTGGATGAAGCAGGGGCGCTTGGGTACCGCACGGTGATCGCCCTGCTGCTCAGCATCAACCCGGCAACGATCGGTCTTCTGGAGCAATTCGGCTTCGAGTGCTGGGGAACGCTGCCCGGCGCCGCGGAAATCGACGGTCGCGAGTGCGATCACGTCTTCTATGGGCGGAGAATTGCCACGTAGCCGTGGCACGGCCGGATTTGCCCAACCACCTTGCCACAAGCCCCTTCAGTCTCCGTTTTGCTCTCCGCACCGAGGGAATGGAGAGAGGGGTTTCCTTCAGACCTGCCTGCAAGAACAGGATCCCAAGTTCGCGAGTATCGGCAACGCCATACCTGACCCGCGGACGAAACGAACGCCGACATGTGACCTGGACAGCGACAACATGGCCACCATCCGACGGCACCGGGACTTCAATCGCGAAGTAACCCGCCTCCTTGAACTTGATCGGTGTCGCGGTTCCAGCTATCAAAATGGTGAGTGAATCCACATCGTCCGAATGGAAGTTCTCTTCGGGCAGTCTACCGGCCAACTGAAGAGATGCCGCCCCCTTGCCCGTGCGTGCAAAGAAGAGGTGGAATTCCTTCTTCGTCCAGCGGTAGCTGGAGTCCCCTGTAGGGTTTTCCATTCCCCAGAAGCCCTGGATGAAGTGCTGGTCGTGCATGTGTTCGGGCAGCAGCGGGTTTGGGAGATTCTCCGAGCGCGGCGCGGGAATCCACTTGTGCGATGCGCACCCGGGGCAAGGGCTCTCACCGGGAGTGTGCATTCCTCTCCGAAAATCCAGGAACTTGCCGCCATTCCAGATAACGGCAAAATCCTCCTCCCGAATGTTCCCCATGACGTTATAGCGCTGCCAGCAGGGGCGAACCTCGCCATCGGAGGTGATCATGATCTGGTAGTGGGAGGCCGTACAATCGAGGATCATGCCCTCATCGGCGGACTTCCAACTGAAGGCTTCCATCGATTCGCCGGCCGTATCGTCTTTCCTCGGGGTAAAATCGGGTTTCGTTGTCGCAACCTCACACTCATCCATAAACGGAACCGAATTGACGAACTCGATTCCGAATCGGTCGCAATTCGCCCGGCATTCATCCATGAGGCGGCGAAGGCGATCAATGCGATCGGCCTCCATCATACAGATGTGCAGTTCATCGAGATCGAACATCGGCTGGAAGAAGATCGCGTCGGCCCCGAGTTCCGCCGCGAGTTCGGGCAGCATGGGCAGTTCCTCCGCGTTCGGCAGCATCGGCATGAACGCGAGATGAATCTTTAGCCAGCCGCCCTCCGGATGCTGGCGGTCGCGCTCGCCTGCGATGGCCCGGACGCGGTCCTTCACGTGGTCGAAATTCCCGCCCTGGCGGATATTGTCGTAGGTCTGGCTAGTTGCCGCATCGATGCTGCAATACAACACATTCACGCATCGGGCGATTGTTTCAGCGTACGAAGGACGCCAGGCGCTGAGCGACGAGTAGAGCTCGATCTTGCAGCCGCAGTCGCAGATGTATTGAATGACCTCTTCGAAGTCCTTGTAGAGCAGAGGCTCGCCTGCGCCCGCGACTGTGATCTCGGTTGCATGGGGAATCATATCCTTGAGCTGTTGCCAGGATCGATCGTCCAGCTCAATCGTCGGCGAATAGCCCGGCATGGACTGGTGGCACTGGATGCACTTGAGCGGGCACCGCGCCGTCAGGCCGATATTGAGCCGTTGAGGATATGGATTATCATCGCGCAGATAGAGAGCGCGATACTCAGGAACCGTGAGCAAATCGATCGATTGCTGGACGCGCTCCGACACGGTAGATTTCCCCTTCCCCGAATCTTCGCATTGCGAATTAAGAGGATCATCCACATGTGTACTGGGGTCAAGGAGCATGGCGATACATCGGATGAAGAGTCGCCCATCAGTTGGCTGGCAACTCGCGATAATCAGTAACCTGAGTGCTGATCGTTTGCACTGTTGGACTTGACCGCCTTGCGGGGATGTCCCCAACCTCGCTGGAGGGAAACACGGCCAGGCAGTTCTGATCGGCCGGCCCGGGAGATTTTTGCGCTTATGCGTTGTCCGTACTGCGACACGATCAATCGCGACGATCGCGAGAAATGCTATCACTGCAGCAAGGACTTGTCCATGCTGCGGCTGATCGTCAATCGCGCCAAGAATCACTACAATCAGGCCCTGGAGCACGCCGAGCGCGGTCGTTTGATCGAGGCGATCTCGGAGTTGGACAGCGCCCTGCAATTGGACAACACCTTCACCGAGGCCCGTCTGCTGCTGGGAACGCTGTATGCCCGGCTCGAGCGCCCCGAGGAAGCGCGCACACAGTGGGATGAGGTCCTGGCGTCTGACATTTCATTACGTCGAGCGCACGAGTACCTCGGCGCGATTGGTGCCCTGAAGCGCACCTTGCCCCTGGCGCGCCGGGTACGCGCAGCACTAGTCGCGGCGGGGATGATCATGGCGTTTGCGGTCGCGATCGTAGCGATCTCGCTCTGGCCGTCGCGCGAAGAACGACTCCTGGATGAAGCCTGGCGCCAGTTTGCCGACCGCAACTTCGTCGAAAGCGATCGATTGATTTCGATCATGGCCCGTCCGCTGTCGAATGACGATCTGGAGAGTTCGGCACTGCTACTGGAGTCGTCGATTCAGCAGGCGATCGACGAACGCTTGCAACTGGTGACGCACAACCTGGCGCAAGGGCATTACGATGGGGCGATGGATGTGATTGCGGAGATCGAGAGTCTCTCTCCCCCGCCAAGCGTCATGCACACAATTTCGAACTACCGAAGTCTGATTCGCGCTGCCCTCGAGGAGCAGGTCGCAAGCGCTGCAGAAGCGGATTTCAGCGCCGAAAACCTGGATCAGCTCGAACAGTATGCGGACGAGTTGAAGGTGATGTTCCCGGCGTCTGAGGTTGGTGAAAAGGCTCTGCGGAGTTTCACAGAAAAGGGTCGGCGGCGATTCAGGGCAATGCTGGAGAAGATCGATGAAGAGTTGGCCGCCCAAAGCGCCCCGTCAGTGATCCAATTGCTTCTGGAAGACACACGCGCTCTCGCGATGCTCTTGGATCAGGAGGGAGAGCTTCAGACCCGCCAGCAATTGATCTCGCGACTGGAGCAGCGCCTCTCCTACGAGTCCGCAGTGGAAGAAGCAGAAGCGGGGCGGGATGAGCAGGCCCTGGCCATGCTCTCGCAGTTTGATGCGGGTGCCGCGACAGAGGAAATTGCCAGGAAAGCCCTGCAATTGAAGGCACAACTGAAGGAGCAGGTGCGGAAACAGCGGATCGAGCGCCTCTGGGCCGCGATCGACTCCGAGGATTACTCGGAGGCCATGAAATTGGCACAAAGCATCGATTTGGAAGGCCTGGATGAAGCGTCTCAAGCTGCTCTTGAGGAACGTATGGGAGAGGTAGAGCGACGATTCGCTTTGTCGGCGTACTACGAATTGATGAAGCACGCGGATCAGTTCGAAGCAGGTACGATCGATGAAGCAACGGCGCGCGATGCACTGGAGAAAATCGATCAAATCGATGGCCATCTGCCAGCGAGCGTAAAGGCCGCGGCGTGGGATGACTTGTACTTCTTCCGTGCAGTCGCACATCGTGTCTTGGGACAAACAAACGAATCGAACGATGCGATCGAAAGCCTTCGCAGCGAGTATCCAAACTCACCTTACCTGCTTGTTTGGGAACGTGTTGTTGCCGCGAATTGAATCGCAAGCGCACACATTGTTCTCAAAGCCTGCGATCCTGTGGAAAACTTGTCGTTTTTTCCACAGGTTCGGTCGTTTGTTGTTGACACGTTTCAGCCGTCATCAAGACCATGGCATTCAATAGAAGCATTAATCGGAGAGCTTCCCGCGGGTGTGGAGAAAAACAGCATAGCCTGCTCCGCACAAAAACCCAAATTCCAGTAGTGAGGTGAAAGTTCCAATGGCTAAGAAGGCATCCGCGAAGAAAGCCGCCAAAAAAACAGTCGCGAAAAAGGCGGCAAAGAAACCCACCGCCAAGAAGGCAACAAAACGCGTGAAGAAGGTCGCCGCTAAGAAGGGCGCCAAGCGCGTCAAGAAGGCCGCCGCCAAGAAGACCGCGAAGAAGGCTGCCAAGAAGACCGCAAAAAAGGCCGCTAAGAAAACTGCGAAGAAAGCTGCCAAGCGCGTGAAGAAGGCCGCCGCCAAGAAGACAGCGAAGAAGCGCGTGAAGAAGGCTGCCAAGAAGACCGCGAAGAAGCGCACCATCAAGAAGTCGGCGAAGAAGCCGGCCGCCAAGAAGGCCACCGCTAAGAAGGCCGCTAAGAAGACTGCGAAAAAAGCTGCCAAGCGCGTGAAGAAGGCCGCCAAGAAGACCGCAAAGAAGGCTACAAAGCGCGTCAAGAAGGCAGCCCCAAAGAAAACCGCCAAGAAAGCCGCCAAGCGCGTGAAGAAGGCCGCAAAGAAGGCCACCAAGCGCGTGAAGAAGGCCGCAAAGAAGACCGCGAAGAAGGCCACAAAGCGAGTCAAGAAGGCCGCAGCAAAGAAGACCGCTAAGAAGGCCACGAAGCGCGTCAAGAAGGCTGCACCGAAGAGAGCAGCCAAGAAGACCGCCAGAAAACGTACAGCCAAGAAGTAAGCAGGACCGGGAAGCTGGCTGTAAGCTTGCAAGTGCAGTAGAAAAAGGAAGCGCGGAGATCTGATCTCCGCGCCTTTTTCTTTTCACGATGTTCAGCCGCGCGACGGCGGTGTCCTCAGTACCAGTCGATCGCCTTCTTGAAGAATCGGATCAATCGGTGGAACATGTTGTCCTCCGAGACGAAGGACGTGTCGTGCTCGTGCTGGAGGCCATAGAAGATCAGGCCGACGCCGGTCGAATAGATGGGCGAGTTCGCCAGACTCGACAGCCCGGAGAGACCACACGGGCGTCCGATCTTGCAGGGGCGCTCGAAGATCTTCTCTGCAAGGACATCGGTGCCCTCCTGGAGCGACGCGCCACCGGTCAGAACGATTCCGCCGAAGGCCTTCTCGTAGTAAGGCGACTTCTCGCACTCCTCGCGCACCTGCATGAGGATCTCCTGCACGCGGCTCTCGATGATCTCTGCGAGGAACTGGCGGTTGATCTCCTGTTTCTTGCCGGTCAGTGCGACGGGGACCTCGATTTTCTCCTCGGGGTTCACGGTGTGGCGCAGGCAGGTGCCGTAGCGCTTCTTCAGATTCTCTGCGTCGTAGCAACTGACCTTCAGCCCGCGCCGGATGTCTTCCGTCACCGCGTCGCCGCCGTAAGAGACCACGCTCGTGTAGCGCACGGCTCCGTTTGCCCAGATCGCAATGTCGGCCGTGCCACCGCCGATATCGACAAGCACGACGCCCAGATCGCGCTCCTCGGGGGTGAGAACGGCCAGAGAGGAGGCGAGTGGCTCGAGGTAGATGCCGCCGACGCGATAGCGAGCCTGCTTTACGGCGCGCACGATGTTCTGCGCGCTGGTCACGGCGGCCGTCACAGTCAGCACTTCGGCCTTCAGCTTGCGCGAGGCGAATCCTTCGGGGTTCGCGACGGGGCCGTCGTCCATGATGAAGCGTTGCGGGATAATGTGGATGATTTCGCGCTCGAGGGGAACGATGTTGGCAATTGCCTTGTCGACGGCTCGACGGATGTCGGCGCGATTCACGCCACGCTCCGGATTCGCAACAGTCACGACGGCGCTCGTCTGATGTGACTGGATGTGTCCGCCGGCGATACCGACGAGGACGTCGCGCACCGCAACCTGGGCGATTTCTTCGGCCTTGCGGATCGCGGTTCGGATCGAATTGACGGTTTCGTCGAGATCAACGACCACGCCGCGGCGAAGACCTTGGCTCGGTGTACTTGCAAGGCCGCGGATCGTGGTCTTCCCCTTCGGATCGATCTCGCCGATGATCGCGCAGATTTTTGTGGTGCCGATATCAAGACCCATGAACGTGCGGGTCTTGGTCGGAGGACGAAAAGCAAACTGGCCGGATGTGGTTGCGTCGGTCGCGAGCGGTTCGATCGGAAGTGAGACGACAGTGGGAGCCGTCGTGGTGGCTTTCTTCTTCTCGCGCGTCGTGGTGGAAGGCGCCATGAACGTGGAACTCCTGAAAGGTGCTGGGAACGGGTAATGTCTGCGGGCGCAGGCCGATCAACCCATTGGTTCAGACGCGAAGGTCAACAGAGGCAAGTTTAATCCGCGCCGTTTCGAGCAGTGAAACGCGTTGAGTCTTCGAATTGTTCTCCTGACTTCCGACCATCCCATGGAAATCGGCTCTTCCTCCTGTTTCACTTCATTTCCTGTTCCGCAGCAGATCTGTGAAGAACTTCTTGTCGTCTCGGGGCGGAAACGTCTTGGCATCCCAGCAACCGGTCGTGCTATACATGCAGATTCCGACGGCCGACGGCCTGTCGGAGCGCGGCGTGGAACTCACAAAATGGTTGATGCCACCGCCGCCGATCAGGTTATTCGACAAGGTTATCTTCCTATTCTGGGGTGGCGTACCCCGGCAGGTGGATGACCCGTCAGGAAACCGGAAGAACGCCCCACAAGGAATAGTGACCCATGCCCCGCGCCTATGGATTCGTTGAAACAAAAGGATTTACCGGCTGCGTCGAAGCAACCGACGCCATGAACAAGGCCGCGTCGGTGGATTATGTCCGCCGCGTCGACATCGGAGGCGGCTTCGTGACAACGCTGGTAACCGGCGATGTCGGTGCCGTGAAGGCCTCGGTCGATGCCGGGACCGCTGCCGCCCGTCGCGTCGGCGAGCTGTTGACCAGCAACGTGATTCCGAACCTGCACGAGTTCGCCACCAAGTTTATCATCGGCGCGGACAAGTTGAAAGAACTCGACCCCGGAATGCGCGCACTTGGCATGATCGAAATGATCGGCTACACGGCGCTGACCGAAGCGGCCGACGCGGCGGTCAAGGCTGCCAACTCGGTGATCTCCGATCGCCTCTGGATCGGCAGCGGCTACGCGATCGTTCTACTGCGCGGCGATGTGGCTGCGGTCCGTGCCTCCGTTGACGCTGGTGCGGCAGCTGCCAGCCGTCTGTCGAAGCTCGTTGCCGCTCACGTCATTCCGTCGCCCCACATGATGCTGAACAACGTTCTGCCGATCGGCCCGGCCGAGAAGAATGCTCCGAAGCAGGGCCCTGCGGGCTCCGGCGATGGCGATGCGCTTGGCTTCGTCGAAACGAAGGGTTTTGCCGCGATGGTCGCCGCCAGCGATGCCGGCGTGAAAGCCGCTCGCGTGACTCCGCTCGGATGGCAGAAGGTCGGCGCAGCTCTGGTCACGACGATCTTCCAGGGCGATGTCGCTGCGGTGAAGGCCTCTGTGGACGCCGGCGCCGCCGAGGCGCGCCGCGTGGGCGATCTGGTTTCCGTCAACGTCATCCCGCGCCCGCACGAGGCTGTGCACTCCTACAACTTCCCGAAGTAACCGGAACGCGAGAACAACCCCTTGCACCTACCGGCCGCCGCCCAGTTATCTGGGCGGCGCCGTTCGTTTGGGAGCATTCGATCGATGGGTAAGAAGAAGAACAGACGCTGGCGGGCTACCAAGTTCTGGCTCCTGCAGCATGTAGTCCTGCCGATCGCCGTACTGCCGGTCAAAGCATGGATGTGGACGTGGCGGATCGAATGGGAGACGCCCGACTTCATCGAGGAAATTCGGCCCAAGCATCCCAGCCGCGTGATCGCGGTCCTGCATGGTCATCAACTGCAGTTCCTCGGCACGCACCTGAAGATGGGGAAGCGGCGCATTCCATCAGCGACGATGGTCAGTCCAAGCCGCGATGGCCAGTTGCTCGGAGATGTCATCTCGCGTTTTGGCGCCACGACGGTCTCGGGAAGCTCGAAATCTCGCGGTGCTGCGGGTTTGATTGAACTAATCAAAGTCGTTCGCGAAGGCCTGGTCGGGCTGATCGCCGTGGATGGCCCGCGCGGCCCGCGCGCCGTTCCTCGGCCCGGCATCCTGACGCTTGCCAAGCAGTCAGAGGCGCGCCTCTACACTGTCGTGATGCTTAGCGCGCCGGCCGTTCGCTTCAAGAGCTGGGACCGAACGGAACTTCCAATGCCTTTCGCCAAGGTGCGCGCGCGGGCGAAGCTCTTTCACGACTACTCCGCTGGCGAAGAACCGCCGAATGCTCTGTGGGCGTTGCAGAATCAGATTCTCGAGGAACTCGAGAAGTCCGGGGAAGAGACACAGGATATCAAGCGGTTGGAGAAGGAGTCGTGCTGAGAATCATCGGCGGCGAACGCCGCGGCACGAAGCTGTTCACGCTGGAGGGCGATGCGACGCGCCCTCTGCGTGGCCGCGTCCGAGAGTCGCTCTTCAGCATCATCCAGTGGGATTTGCGGGGCGCGCGAGTGCTCGATCTGTTTGCAGGCTCGGGCGCGATGGGGCTCGAGGCCCTGAGCCGCGGGGCCTCTTCCGTCTCATTCGTTGAGGCCTCCCCAAAGGCCGCTGATATTGTCCGCCGCAACATCCAGAAGCTGCGCTATGAGGACTGCACAACGGTAATCGCACGTCGCCTGCCCGGTGCGATCCAGGCTGTTCCAGGCGTTGCAGAGGGATTTTCGCTCGTCTTCATCATGCCACCTTATCATTCCGGGGCTGGATGGAGAGCACTTGAGGCTCTGGGGCAAAGCAATCTACTCGCGCCCGATGCGCTCGTTGTTCACGAAGTCGAGCGCAGCGAGGAATTCACCCTTCCCGACGGATGGGCAATTGATGACGATCGCACGTACGGTGTGACCAGGCTGCTCTTCCTGAAGCTAGCGTGAATCACGTCGCAACCTTCTGCAAAACGCCAAGCTGATTGAATTCTCTGCCAAGCACTAGCTTCGAATCCGTGCGGAGCCAGCCTTCGAGGATGGTGGCGTAGACATCTCGGAAATCGACGGTGTGCTTCAGATCGCCTTCATCGAGATCGGTCAGGCTTGGGTATATTCCGTGCAGACCGGGTTGAATGCGCGAACCCGCGATGAACATCGGCCCGGCCGTGCCGTGGTCCGTGCCCCCGCTGGCGTTTTCCTCAACTCGGCGCCCGAATTCAGAGAAGCACATCGTGACAACCCGCTCATCCAGGCCACCTGCGCGCAGATCGGCCTGGAAGGCGTTCAGCGCTTCGGCGAACTGACCCAGAAGGCGCTCATGTTGCCCGGCCTGATTCGCGTGCGTATCAAACCCGGTGTGCGAAACGCAGTAGATTCGCGTGCCAAGACCACCATGGATCAGGCTCGACACAGTGCGAAGTGCGTTCCCAATGCGGCTCTGCGGGTAGGTCGCGCGACTCTCGGATCGGCCAAGCGCACGCTGAATGCTGTCCGATCCGAGCACGGCGTTCGCGGTCGTGTGGCGCAGGAAATCGAGCGTTGAATCGCCATCATTACTCTCCCCCACCTTGTTGAGATGACGGAACGTCTGGTCGTCAGCGTGCAGGCTTTCCTGCCACTCGAAGCGCTCGGGATCGGTGAATGAGACGCCCACACCCATCTTTCCGCCGAACGCCTGGGGACGTTCCGGACCAACGTGAATCGCCGATTCGGGGCGAGCCGTGCCGTTGCAGCAATTGTCGAAGTAGCGCCCGATCCAACCCGAGTTCAAGAAGCGATCCGAATCTGAAGCCGTCTGCCAGATCTCCATGGAGCGGAAGTGCGATCGGTTCGGATTCGGATAGCCAACGCCATTCACGACGGCGAGTTCGCCGCCATCGTAGAGTTCCTTCAAAGGCGCGAGCGACGGATGAAGACCCAACTCATCGTTCAGCTGCAGGATCTTGCTCGTCTCCACACCAATTCGGCGGCGCGCCTTGCGATAGGCATCGTCGCCAAACGGAACGACGGTGTTCAGGCCATCGTTTCCACCGCCGAGTTGAAGCACCACAAGGATGGTGTCGTCCTTTGCCGGGGCAAATGCGGGCGATGCCGTCTGGGCGGAGAGAGCGGAACGTGCGAGAAACGAAGGAATCGCCATGCCCATGGCAGCGATAGCGCTGGAACGAAGGAATTCGCGGCGGGTGAATACGAAATTGGACATTCTCGGACTCCTCGTGATCAGCAGAGTTGGTATTCGGCCATGGACAACAGAAGGTGCACGGCAGCGCGCAGGTGGTCTTCGTCGGTGTATTTCGTGGACAGCAGCGTCGTTTCGTTGCCGCCGGATGAAATGACCTGGAGCAATTCCGCTCGCTGCTTCGCGTCGAGCGACCTACCGAGGAAGTAGTCTCCCAGGTCGTCCAGGACGACACCGATCGGTGCGCTCTTCCAGGATGCGAAGAAGTCCGCGACGTCGAAAGGCGCTCGTCGTGCAGCACGCTCGAAGAAGCGGCGGCGACGTTCGAATTGCTCGTTGGTCTCATCAAGTAATTGGCGCGGCGCGGCATCCGGGGCCTGGCCCGTCACGGCATATCCCGCTGCGTTGTAGCGCACGAGGATCGTGTTCGCATTGATCCAATGGCGCCCGCCCGGCCATCCCTTCACATTCGGTGGATAGAAGAGATTCTGCTCCATCGCGGCCATCGCAAGGGTCAGCAATCGGCCACGGCGTGGCTGGATGTTGAGTTGCTCGACAAGCATCACGACGAACTGCGCGGGGCTCTTGATCTGGCTGCCGATTGCCTTGGCGGAGTAGAATTCCTGCGAACGGAAGATCGTTCGCATCAGTGGCCGCAGTTCGTATTTTGATGCGCGGAATGCAATCGAGAGCTCTTCAATCAGTTTCTCATCAGGATTCTCGTAAACGAAGTACTCCCAAATCTTTCTGCAGATGAACGGCGCAAGCGCAGGCTGCTCGAACAGGATGTCGAGCACGTCGTCGGCGTTCAGTTTTCCGGTCTGACCCAGCACCGTCTTTACGCCATCGTCGTGCTGGCGTTCGTTGTAGACGAACTCGCCCTGCAGATGCGTGTAGCCGGTGAACGCTCGGGCGGCTTCCTTGATGTCTTCCTCGGTGTAGTGTCCTTCGCCGAGCGTGAAGAGCTCCATCAACTCACGCGCCCAATTCTCGTTCGCATGTCCCTTTCGGTTCTGGCGGTTGTCGAGAAACTCAAGCATTGCCGGCGTTTGCCCCACGGCGCTGACCAGGTGGCGGAAATTGCCGAGACCGCGTTGGCGAAAGACCTGGTTCAATTCATAGTTGAATCGTGACGACTTGACCTTCTCCGCGCTCGTGGCGAAGTGCCCGTGCCAGAAGAGCGCCATCTTCTCGACGAGCGGCCGCTTCGAGTGCCGCATGCGCTCGAGCCACCAGATCTTCAGGCGCTCCATCGCCTGGCGCTCGTCGCGCATACGTTCGCGGCGCGCATTGCGGCGTTCGTCTTCCGACATGCCGCGGTACATTCGAAATTCATCGCGCGTCACTGGGTCGGGCAGATCGGTCGGCTCTTCGAACTCGTCCTCGAATTGCTCGAAACTGATGAATGCATCGATTGCCTCGTCAATCGATTGGTCGGCCAGTGAATCCACGACGCGAGGTGGAATGCCGAATCCGGCGCGATTGAGCAAATGACGGGCTTTGCGGCGATCCCATTGGGAAGGGGGCAACGGATCAAGATAGGCGCACACGTCCGGGCTCCTTGGTTGAGCTTTGCTTGATGGGAATATCGTAGGCAAAGGGCTTGCCGACATTTCAGAGTCTACGAAGAAAACTGAACTTGCGGGACTTGAGTAGCTCGAGCTCGAGTACAGACAAACCGTCCGGATGCGTTCCGGTACGGAAGATTGCTCGCGAGTGTACGTTTTGCGTCGCTGGTCAGATCTGGAAGCCGGCGTCCGGCTCCAGGAAACAGGCGCCCCACTCTTCGATGTTGTGCTCTTCGATCAGGCGCCATCCGGTCTGGGCGAACCGCTCGTGGAGGATCTCCAGTTCGGAGAGCAGGTAGCCCGAGAGGATCATGGGGCGGCGCAGCTTGCGCAGGGAGAGCAGCAGCGGATCGAACGCGTCGCTGAGCATGTTGCAGACGACGAGTTCCGGGATCGAGCGGCCGGCAAGCAGTGCGCCGCCGACGGCAGCCTGGACGGAATCGCCCAGGATGAAGTGTGTCTCTTCTTCGCAGTCGTTCAGCTTCGCGTTGCGCTGGAAGTTCTCTTTCGCCAGCGAATCGGAATCCAGGCCGATGGCGTATTCGTATCCGAGCTTAATGGCGGCGAAGCACAAGACGCCGGTTCCGGTCCCGATATCCAAAAGAGTCTGGAATCGATCGGCCTTCGCCTCGATGAGACGCAGGCACAGACGTGTGGTTTCATGCGTACCGGTCCCAAAGACCTGGTCGTACTCGATCTGCACGCGAATGGCGTTGCTCGGCGCGTCCTCGGGAAGCTTCTCGTTGCGTGGCGGCCCGACGAAGATCCGGTCGCTGGCGCGCGTGGTTTTATAGAACTCGACCCAGGACTGGCCCCACTTCTGATCCGGCAGGGCTTCGGCATGCACGGATAGCCCTTCCTCCGGCAGCCACTTGCGCGCGATCTCACTGACGATCCGGCGCCAATGCGGAGAGACCTGCGCTTCGGCACAGAGAACCTTCTCGGCCAATTGCGCGCCTTCGATCTCCGCCTCGCCGGGCTCTTCGCCCTCGAACGGCATCTTGGTCTTGCGGCAGGGGAAGAATAGCACCATCGATTCCGGCAAACCATCGCCGTCGCTGTCGCGTTCCTCGAAACCGGTACAACCGGCTTCAAGGGCATCGGCGCAGAAGAGTTCCCACTGCTCGCGAGTGGCGGTGCTTGGGACGTGGACGATTACAAGTGGCCAGATCTTCATAGTGCTGCGATTATCGAAGTCATCGCGCCAGGGAGCAAGCAAGACCGACGGGGCGGCCGGGCTTTTTTCTGGCCCCGCTCGGCATGCTGTGTGCAGGGTGAGTATGTCGGTGTAGATTGCCGATCTTGAGCGGAATATACGGTCGTAAGAATGCTTCAACTGTTCACATTTCTCCTTGTCGTTGCCGCTCTGGGTCACGTCTGGCTCCAGGGGTTCAATCGCTATCTGATCACGATCCGCGACACCCCGCGCAAAACACTCTGGTTCAAGGTCTGGGGCGTCGCGATTGTGGGGATCCCGACAGCGCTGCTGATCGCGTTCTGGAGGACCGAGACCGTCCAGAGTGCATTATCCTGGCACCCGACGGTGCCGGCCTCTCATTGGCTGTTTGGCGGGTTTGGAATCGTCTGGTTGTACGGCTTGTGGCGATTGGGGCGATGGACGACGGATCGAATCGCGCCGCCAGCTTCCCGTCATCACATCGAAGATCGCACGACGATGCCTTCCATCCCACACGCACCTACCAAGCTCCCCTTCTATCTACGTCCGATCGAGACGACGTTCGATCTGGAAGTCATCGATCGCGAGATTGAGGTGCCTTGCCTCGCACCGGCCTTCGATGGGCTGACGATCGTGCAAGTCAGCGACGTACACTACGAACCGCGCTTCGGTCGGGATGCCTACTTCGATGCGGTCGCGCAGCAGGCGAATCTCCTGCACGGCGATGTGGTGGTCTTCACAGGCGACTTCATCTCGATGCAGCGCTTCATCCCTGCCGCTGTGGAATTCCACGCGCGAATTCGTGGGCAGTTGGCGACGCTCTGCGTGATGGGAAACCACGATTACTGGACGCGACCGGACCGCGTTAGAGAGCATTGCGCGCGCCACGCCATTCGGTGGATGCACAATCGGCGATGGACACTGGAACGCAATGGCCGCCGACTGATCTTTGCAGGCACGGATGCGCCGTGGGGAAAGACGCGAAGCGACTGGCGTGAGCTGGTCCGCCGCGGAACAGGCGAGGCGGTCATTCTGCTCAGCCACACGCCGGACAACGCACCTGGGGCCGCCCGCAATGGCGCAAACCTCGTCCTGAGCGGTCACAACCATGGCGGGCAATTGGCGTTTCCACTGATCGGGCCGATCGTCGTGCCGAGTCGCTATGGGCTGAAGTACACCTGTGGCGTCTACGACATTGGCGACGATTGCGTGTTGAATGTCTCTCGCGGAATCGGCGTCTCCGACGCGAATGGAGGAGGACGAACGATGGCGCCTCCGCAACTGATTCGCCTGACGCTGCGATCTCCGCACGCGGATGTGATGGCCGGCGTAACGGAACGCGCCGCCGTGGCAGCCGCGGTCCGCACGCTTCCCAGTTGAAGGCATGGAAGCCGCTATTCTTCCCCCCAGAGGAGAAGAACCATGTGGCGAATACCCGTTTTGATCTGCATTTCCATCATCCTGCTGGCTTGCGAGAGCCGAAGCAGTTCTGCATCCCGCCAGATTGAATCAGAGACAACCATCGCGAAGGAGGCTGTGATGAACGAAGACCAGAATCTACCCCAGACGGAAGCGGAATGGCGAGAACGCCTGACGCCGGAGGAGTACCGGGTGCTGCGCGAGAAGGGCACCGAGCGCGCCTTCCAGGGCAAGTACGTCCATGTCGATGGCGACGGAGCGTTCAGTTGTGCCGCGTGTGGCCAGCCGCTGTTCACGACAAACGCCAAGTACGATTCCGGCAGCGGATGGCCGTCGTTCTACGAACCGATCGGTGAGGAAAACGTCGAGGAGCGGGTGGACAATACGCTCGGCATGCACCGTACCGAGATCGTCTGCAGCCGATGCAAGTCGCACCTCGGTCACGTGTTCAACGACGGCCCGCAACCAACAGGGCTGCGCTATTGCGTGAATTCCATTTCGTTGGACTTCAAAGAGGGCGGTGAATGAAAGGGGGGCCTTAAGGCATCGGCCCCTTGCGGAAGACCCACGTTGTCATGCATCGCTGATTCTGAACGTTGACCGTCTTGAGGGGCTCGATCAACTGGCCGTTTAAACGTCCCGTCTCAGCCAACAAACACTCCTCATCGACCAGGAAGGCCTCGCTGCGGTTGGGCAACTGGTATCGCAACCCATCGATGTGGCGGAGACTGTGCTCGATGCCGATCGTCGACATCAGACGGGCAAAGATGATCCCACCGATCTTTGTAACGCGATCGATCTGGTCGAGCTTCTTGCGGAAGTGCTCTTCGTCCCGCGAAAAATGAAGAACCGCATTGCAGATCACGGCGTCGAAGGTGCCGCTGTCGAAGGACATTTCCTCGATCGGTTCGTTCCGGAAATTCTCCGGCGGGAGACTTGGTGCCAGGTCCGCGGCGAGCAGTCGGGCCTCGTCGATGGCCCCGGGGGATCCATCCACCCCATAGCAGTCGAACCCTGCGCGCATCAGATAGACAAGATTCCGTCCGGGCCCACATCCGGCATCCAGAACGCGCATGTCCGGGGTGAAACGGCCCTTCATGAACTGATCGAACAGGTAGATATCGACGTCGCCGAACCAGGCCCGAAGATCCGCCGGCATCGGGACATCGACCTTCAAACGGGCTGTTTTCAGCAATGTCTCGCGGGATGCCATTGTGCATTCCTCCAGAACCTCTCTTTGTAAGTCGAAGACTGGACGCTTGGCAAATGATTTTGCGGACGGGGATGCGCTTCTATCGACTGACGAGACTGACCTTCAAATGGGATCCAGGCTGATACTCAAGCGCTAGGAGCGCGCGCTTGCTGTCCTCCTCGAGGTATGCCTGTGCGTGGCGTTCTCTGGTCAGCCATGGGTAGAGATCGAAGGCCAGCAGCAGATCATCGCGAAGAGAAATCGCTTCAGGGGCAGTCAGCATGTCTTCAATTGGTTGCTCGCCGCCCGCGACGGCACGAAGTGGTGCCACTCTTGGCCACTCGATATTGAGTCCGGCCTCTTCCTCCGCACGAAGCTCGGCACGCCTCTTGGACTCTGTATTGAGGAAGATTCGGGATCCGGTCTTCATTCTGATCTTCGTTTTCCCCATTTCACATTCCTCCCACTTCCCGCGAGTTTGCCCTTCGTCCACATTCGACAACTCCAAATACAGGTGGGCGTTTCCAGGGCTAACTGTGGAGGCGGATAGGATCACGCTCCTCCACACAAGTGCAAGACGATGCGTCTTCAGGGCAAACTCGCTCATTGTCGCTGGCTGAGGAGATTCAGGTTCCGGCTCCTGATGATCAAGTGGATGGAATGTATCGTACGCGTAGAGAAGGCACTCCAGAAATTCTCGGAACTCCACAGCGCGACCAGTCTGCCTCATAAACCAAGTCACTGCCAAGCCGTTTAGATTCGAGTCGCTAGGGGCCTGGAAGTACTTCGGGCGCTTGAACCACCGCTCGAATGGAGTCACGTACGGCTCATGCCACCACAATCGCATGCCGAGAAGTGCGTCTCCCAATCCTGGGACAGTCCCTTCGGCTGTCGGTGCCCTTGCCAGAATTCCCCGAAGTTGCGTCGTGGCCTCGGCTGCCTCCCTATGCATCCTCCTTCCCCGCAAAGCGAACGGTAGACACAAGATTCCCCAAATGACTATTGGGATCAGGATGTCAAGAGCCCAATCGATCAGCCGCCGATTCATCCGACTCGATGAGACGATTACAAACACAACGATGAATGTACCTACCGGAATCCCGAGTCGGAGGAGTTTCCGCCTCCAACGCTCGCGCCTAATCAGGCGTTGAAAGATGGGATCGGATTGAGGATCGAACGTCACAGGTGATTTTCCGGTATCCGGGCTGGATAAGGACAGCCTGAGTTCAGGACAGACTCGTGGGCAACTCAGAACTCTGCATAGTCAATACGGGACTCGAATGGATATATTCAAGAAGCCCCGGGACTCGCCGCCCTTGACGCTTGGGGGCTGGGCTGGTCCACTTCCGCCGCGTTTTGATCGAAAGGAGTTTGCCGCCGATGGCGATGACTGTTCTGGACCGCATCAATGAGTTTCTGTTTGAGATCGTAGACGGGCGCTGCAAGGGCGCCGGCGTGGACGCTCCGGCGCGAGAGAGCTACGGCCTGTCGCTCCCCCGCCAGCCCGAGCACGGCGACCTGGCGACCAATGTGGCGCTGATGCTCAGCAAGCCGATGCGGCGAAACCCGATGCAGATCGCCGAGGAAATCGCTCACGACGTGGTCGAGCACGTGCTCGTGGCGTCCGCCGAGGTGGCAAAGCCTGGCTTCATCAATCTGCGCCTATCGGATGCGGCCTACAACGAGCTGCTGAATCAGGTCCGGACCGATGCGGAGAACTACGGCGACAAAAACGTGGGCGGCGGAGAGCGCATCCTGATCGAGTTCGTCAGCGCCAACCCGACCGGCCCCATGCACATTGGTCACTTGCGCCACGCGGTGCTGGGCGAGGCGATCTCGCGCATCCTGCGCTCGGGCGGCTACGATGTGACGAAGGAATACTACATCAACGACGGCGGGAACCAGATCGCGACGCTCGCCGCGACGTTCGATGTGCGTCTGCGCGAGGCGCTCGGCGAAGAGGCCGAGTTGGGCGAGAACATGTATCCGGGCGAGTATCTGCTGGAGTTCGCGCACGACCTGATCGAGGAAAAGGGCGCCGAGGGTGTGTGGGAGATGGAGCCCGCGGATCGCGCCGATTACGCCAAGAATCGCTGTCTGGACATGATCAAGAACCACCTGGCCATCCTGGAGGTGTTCTTTGACGAGTATGTCAGCGAGAAGGCGCTGTACGAGGCCGGCAAGGTCGCCGAGGCGCTGGAGACGCTGAAGGAGCAGGGTGAGACGTACGAGGAGGACGGGGCGCTTTGGCTGCGCACGGAGCACCACGGCGACGATAAGGACCGCGTTCTGGTGAAGTCGGACGAGACCCTGACCTATCTGGTTCCCGACCTCGCCTACCATCACGAGAAGTTCAAACGCTCCTTCGATCACTACATTAACGTGTTCGGCAGCGATCACGTCGGCTACGGCCCGCGCCTGAAGGCCGGCATCCAGTGCCTCGGGCACGATCCTGAGAAGCTGGAGATCATCCTTCTGCGACTGGTGTTCCTGGTCCGCGCGGGCGAGCGCCTCGATATGGGCAAGCGCAGCGGAAACGTCATCAACGCGATCGATCTCGTCAATGACGTGGGCGCGGACGTGGCGCGCTACTTCCTGCTGGAGCGCTCGGCGGGCTCGGAGATCAACTTCGACCTCGATCTGGCCAAGGAACACAGCGATCGCAATCCGGTCTTCAAGGTCCAGTATGCCCACGCGCGCATCTGCACGTTGCTGGGCAAGGCCGCAGAGGCGGGCTTCGCCCCGGCCGAGGCGGACGAGAATCTCTCTGCCTGCCTGGATTCGGATTATGAGCGGGCGATCCTGCTGCACCTGCTGCAATTCCCCGAAGTCGTCGGCCGCTCCGCCCGGGATCGGGAACCCCATCACATCCCGGCGTACCTGCTGGAAATGGCCGAGAAGTGGAATCGCTACTGGTCGGCAGCGCGCCAGGACGACCGATTCCGGATCATTGTGGCCGAAGAGCCGGAGAGAACCCGTGCGCGTCTGGCCCTTGCGGAAGCGGTTCGACAGGTTCTGCGTAACGGCCTGATGCTGCTGGCGATCTCAGCTCCGGATCGGATGGAGCGAGACGAAGAAGAGTCGACCTAATCGCGCCCCAACTCCTTTATTCTCATACATAAACATGACGGAATAGGCACGGTCCAATGGGCCGTGTCGTTTCGTTTTGACCCGCTTTGAGACTTGGACCGAAGGGGGCTAAATAGTTGGTTTTCCCACTTGCACCGCGGGGGGCTGTTCCCTAGCGTTGCGACAAAGAGGATAACTCTTGTCTTTTTTCTGAGAGGTCTCAAGCTAAATGAAACGTGAAACAGCAATTCTCGATGGGAATCAGGCTGCGGCACACGTAGCCTACAAGGTGAGCGACGTGATTGCGATCTATCCGATCACACCCTCGTCGCCGATGGGAGAATGGGCCGACCAATGGATGGCGGACGGCACCCCCAACGCATGGGGTACGGTGCCGATCGTCAGCGAACTGCAGAGCGAAGGCGGCGCATCCGGTGCGATCCACGGCGCGCTTCAGGCCGGGGCCCTGGCCACGACGTTTACGGCCAGCCAGGGTCTTCTGCTGATGATTCCGAACATGTACAAGATCGCCGGCGAATTGACGCCCGGGGTCTTCCACATCGCCGCCCGCGCGGTCGCAACCAACTCTCTGTCCATCTTCGGGGATCACACCGACGTGATGGCGACCCGCTCGACGGGATGGGCCATGCTGTTCTCCAACAGCATCCAGGAAGTGATGGATCAGGCGCTGATCGCGCACTCAGCCACGCTGAAGTGCCGCCTCCCCTTCATTCATGCGTTCGACGGTTTCCGGACCAGCCATGAGCTTCAGAAAGTCGAAGCGCTGACCAATGAGGATTGCCTGTCAATGATGGACGATGAGCTGATCAAGGCTCATCGCGAGCGCGCTCTGTGCCCGGATCATCCGGTGTTGCGCGGCACGGCCCAGAACCCCGATGTGTTCTTCCAGGGCCGCGAAACAGTAAACGCGTTCTACGATGCCTGCCCGGATCTCGTACAGGAAACAATGGACGAGTTCGCGAAACTGACAGGCCGCCAGTACAAGCTTTTTGATTATCACGGCGCTCCCGATGCGGAGCGCGTTATTGTTTTGATGGGCTCCGGCGCGGAAACCGCCGACGAGGCCGTCGATTACATGGTGGAGAAGGGCGAGAAGGTCGGCGTGCTGAAGGTTCGCCTGTACCGTCCATTCTCGATCAAGCACTTCCTCGGCGCGCTCCCGAAGACGGTGAAGGCCATCGCCGCCCTCGATCGCACGAAGGAGCCCGGCGCCACAGGCGAGCCGCTGTACCAGGATATGGTGACGGCGTTCGCAGAGGACGCCGCGAGCGACAGCCCGATCTTCGCAAGTGTGCCGGCCATCGTCGGCGGGCGATACGGTCTGGGTTCGAAGGAATTCACGCCGGCTATGGTCGCGGGCGTCTTCGACACGCTGACCGCCAAGAAGCCGAAGAACCACTTCACGGTCGGCATCATCGACGACCTGACGAACACTTCGCTTCCTTGGGATCCGGAATTCCATACCGAACGTCCGGACGTGGTTCGCGCGCTGTTCTACGGCCTGGGTGCCGACGGCACGGTGGGCGCCAACAAGAACTCGATCAAGATTATCGGCGAAGAAACCGACAACAACATCCAGGGCTACTTCGTGTACGACTCGAAGAAGTCCGGTTCGATGACGGTGTCGCACCTTCGTTTCGGCCCGCGGAAGATCAAGTCGACGTACCTGATCAATTCCGCCAGCTTCGTCGCCTGCCACCAGTGGCCTTTCGTCGAGAAGATCGACATGCTGAAGGGCGCTGCAAAGGGCGCGACGTTCCTGCTGAACAGCATCCACAGTGCGGATGACGTTTGGAATCACCTGCCCCGCGAACTGCAAAAGCAGATCATCGACAAGCAACTGAAGTTCTACGTGATCGATGCCTACTCGGTTGCTCGCGATGCGGGCATGGGCCAGCGCATCAACACGATCATGCAGACGTGCTTCTTCGCAATTTCGGGCATTCTGCCCCGCGAAGAGGCCATCGCCAAGATCAAGCAGGCGATCGACAAGACCTACGGCCGCAAGAGCAAGCAGATCGTTGAGCTGAACTGGAAGGCCGTGGATATGACCCTCGCCAACCTGCACGAGGTGAAGGTCCCGAGCGAAGTCAGCAGCAGCTTTGGCCGCCCGCCGATGATCTCGGAGAAGGCACCGAAGTTCCTGCGCGAAGTGACCGCTGAGATCATGGCCGGCCGCGGCGACGATCTGAAGACCGGCGACCTGCCGAACGATGGCACGTGGCCGATTGGCTCGGCACGTTGGGAGAAGCGCAACATCGCCCTCGAGATTCCCGTCTGGGATCCGGACGTCTGCATCCAGTGCGGCAAGTGCGCAATGGTCTGCCCGCATGCTGCGATCCAGACGAAGGCGTGCGACCCGAAGGCGCTCGAAGGCGCCCCCGAGAGCTTCAAGTCGACCTCGGGTAAGGGCAAAGAGTTCAAGGACATGGCCTTCACGATTCAGGTGGCTCCGGAAGATTGTACCGGTTGCGCCGCGTGCGTTTACGTCTGCCCCGCCTTCGATCGCAGCAACCCGAAGCACAAGGCGATCAACATGGCCGCGCAGGAACCGCTGCGCGAGCAGGAAGCAGCCAACTGGGAGTTCTTCACAAACCTGCCCGAGCCGGATCGCACCGAGCTTCGTCTCGATACGGTCAAGGGCGCCCAGATGCTGGATCCGCTGTTCGAATTCTCCGGCGCCTGCCCGGGCTGCGGCGAGACGCCGTACGTCAAGCTCGTGTCACAGTTGTTCGGCGATCGCATGCTCGTCGCGAATGCGACCGGCTGCTCGTCGATCTACGGCGGCAATCTGCCCACGACGCCGTGGGGAGCGAACAAGGACGGACGCGGCCCCGCCTGGTCGAACTCACTGTTCGAAGACAACGCCGAGTTCGGCTTCGGCTTCTCGCTGACTGTTGAGAAGCTGGCCGAGTACGCCCGCGAGCTGGTTCTGAAACTCTCGACCACGGTCGGCGATGAGCTGGCGAAGGAACTCGTCGGCGCAGACATGAAGGACGAGAAGGGTATCCGCGAGCAGCGTGCCCGCGTTGAAATCCTGAAGAAGCAGTTGGAAGGCGACAAGTCGCCCGACGCACAGCGCCTGCTTACCATCGCCGATTACCTGGTGCGCAAGAGCATCTGGATCATGGGCGGCGACGGCTGGGCATACGACATCGGCTTCGGCGGCCTGGATCACGTCCTGGCCAGCGGCCGGAACGTCAACGTGCTCGTGCTCGATACCGAAGTGTACTCGAACACCGGTGGCCAGGCCTCGAAGGCCACGCCGCGAGGCGCCGTCGCTAAGTTCGCGATGAGCGGCAAGCCGCAGGCCAAGAAGGACCTCGGCCTGATCGCGATGTCCTACGGCAACGTCTACGTGGCTCGCGTCGCTTACGGCGCCAGCGATGTCCAGACGGTTCGTGCGATCCTGGAGGCGGAGGCCTATGAGGGCCCGTCGCTGATCCTGGCCTACTCGCACTGTATCGCACACGGTATCAACATGCGGACGGCAACGGACCTGCACAAGGACGCCGTGAACGCCGGCCACTGGCCGCTGATGCGCTACAACCCGGACAACGTGCTGCAGGGGCAGAACCCTCTGAAGTTGGAGTCGAAGGCGCCGAAGATCTCCTATCGCGACTTCGCCGATAAGCAGACCCGCTTCAAGATGCTGATGAACGCTGCTCCGGAGCAGGCGGACAAGCTGATGAAGCTGGCACAAGAAGACGCCCGCAGCCGTTGGGAGCTCTACGAGCAGATGGCCGGCCTGACCTATTCTGCCCCGGGATCGTCCGACAACGGCGGCAATGGAAGCGACAACTAAGCCTCACAGTCATGACGTCAATGAAAGGGAAATGAAATGGACCTGAGTACGAAATACATGGGGATCGAGCTGAAGAACCCGGTGGTTCTGGGAGCCTCGCCCCTTTCCGATCAGATCGACGTGCTGCGCGCTGTTGAGGACAACGGAGCCGCGGCCGTCGTCGCACACTCCATCTTCGAGGAGCAGATTCGCCACGAAGAGCTGGAGATGATCAAGCACATGGAACGCGGAGCAGACAGCTTCGCCGAGGCAATCACGTTCTTCCCGGAAGCCGACGACTACCTGGTGACCCCGGACGATTACCTCGAGAACCTGCGCCGCGCGAAGGATGCACTCGACATCCCCGTTTTCGGCAGCCTGAACGGCGTGTCCGTCGGCGGATGGATCGAGTACGCAAAGAAGATCGAAGAGACCGGAGTCGATGGTCTGGAACTGAACATCTACCACCTTCCGACTGAGACGGATTTGACACCACAGACGGTCGAGAAGCGTTACCTCGATGTCCTCGATGAAGTGAAGCGGAACGTGAAGATCCCGGTGGCAATGAAGCTGGGACCGCAGTTCAGTTCCTTCGCGAACTTTGCCAAGCGCCTTGAAGACGAAGGCGTGGACGGCCTGGTGTTGTTCAACCGCTTCTACCAGCCGGACTTCGATCTGGAAACGATGTCGGTGATTCCGAACCTCGTTCTGAGCAACTCGCACGAGTTGCGCCTGCCGCTTCGCTGGATTGCCATTCTGTACACGCGCATCAAGGTCAGCATGGCGCTGACGACCGGCATTCATCAATCGGAAGACGTCATCAAGGCGATGATGGCCGGCGCAGATTGCGCACAGGTCGTCTCCGCCGTCCTGAGGAACGGCCCGGCAGTGCTCGGCAAGCTCATCGCGGGCATGGAGGAATGGATGGAAGAGAACGAGTACGAATCGGTCGAGCAGATGAAGGGCGCTCTGAGCCAGCATTCGTGCCCGGACCCAACCGCCTATGAACGCGCCAATTACATGAAGACGCTGCAGTCCTGGAGCTGATTCCCGGCTGCAACAATCGACAAGTCATCCTCCCCCGGGGCCGCAAGGTCCCGGGGGTTCTCTTTGCCTCGGGCTGGGAGCCATCGCCCTTATTCGCCCTTTACGTCCATGCCGTTGTGAGCGAAGGTGGCGTCAAGCTCCCCCACCGGAGGCCAATGATGGCTCTGCAGATCCCCTTCCTGTCGACCGGACCGAAGGTCACGGTCGAGAATAACGTGCTGGTCGCCCGGACCTCGACGATTTTCTCGATAATCTCCCTCGGCCTGTGCTTGAAGTCGCTGCGCGCCGATCCCCAACGCCGCGTCGTTACGTTTCGCCGCGTCTTTTTCTGGGTGTTCGCGAAGACACGCGAGATCCCCTTCGATCAAGTGAAAGAAGTCCACTATCGCTACGAGAATATGCACCCGTTCGCCAGCTTCACGGCGGCGGACTCGATTGACTGCTACACGGTGATTCTGGAATTCCACAATCGAGACGAAGTGACGCTGTTTCGCTGGATGGGGGAAGGTGAGTTCAGCAACGAATCGCTCTGGCCGGACTGGATGTACTGGGAGGAGATTCTACTGGACGTCGAAGGAACACAGAAGAAGGAGTCGCTGGCGTTCTTCGAAGCCCTGCGCGGGATGATCATCCCGAAAGGCCTCGTTATGGGCCAGCGCTCGCCCTACGCGATGTGATAGTGTTGTCTCAGTAGTTTCTCAGAATATGATCGTCGGCCGTGTCGGCCGTCGGTCCGCCGCCGATGGAGCAGGTCGGGAGTTGCTCCAGCGATCCGAGCCGATACTGGCCGCCTGAGGGGCATGACGGCATCCGCCCTCCAAGTTCTTTTCGCACCGCATCGATCGACACCTCGCCCGTGGCGAACATCCCTTGGGAAGCCAGAGCCCGCTTTGCCGATTCGATCCGGCGCAGGTTCGCCCGGCAGGCCTTTGCCTGCTGGACGGCGGAGCCGCTGGGGCCACTCGGCGTATCCAGGGACGCGCCGACCTGGTACTGGAGGTTGGCCGCCCCGGCGCGGATATTGGACTCCAGATTGCGCAGATCTTGCTCGCTGGCGCCCTGCAGGTAGAAAAAGTAGACGAACGCCCCAACTGAGGCCAGGACGACAAGGATGATCAGGCGCTTGACGATTTTCTTCTTTCGCATGATGCTGATAGGTTGGCCGGAGGCAGTTGGCTTGTCAAAGCGAAGTCGTTGGGTGGGCTTCTGTTTTTCCTTGATGCTGTCATGCCCCCGCCATAGGAGTCGCCTGTTGAAATCGGAGGCCCCGTCGTGGAAGACTTGATCGATGTTCGTGAACCGCTGGAGTCGTTTCTGGCGGAATTGATGTTTCAGGTGGGAACCTGGAAGGAATCCCAACGCCGCCAGGTGCTGCTCGACTTCCGGCGTGTGGATTTCATCGACTCCATGGCCATCGGCCATCTGGTGCGGCTATACCTGGAATGCAAACGCCAAGGAATTCAACTCCGAACGGTCAACGTGGCATCAATCCCCCGCCGCTCGCTGGTGCATGCCGGCGTGACGGAATTGCTCGGCCTGGGGCACCAGACGCCCCCCGATATCGACGACTCGACGGAGACGGCATGGTGATGCGGTCGGCGCGTCGGCTGTCGATACTACTTCTCCCCCTTCTTCTCAGCACTGCCGGGGCCTCTGCAAAAGACTTGCAGGCCTCCCCCGAAACCCTCCCAGACCTTCTGGCTCAGATTCAGTCCGGCGACAACGTCCTGCTCGCCCCGGGCGAATACACGCCTCCGACAGGGCAACTCCCGGCCGCCAGGTACAAGTCCACAGGTGGCGAGACGACCTGGCAGGTGCCTCCCGCCGGGTGGAAGATCTCGGGAGATGCGCAGTTCATCGGAATCGTCTTCTGGAGCAGCGAAGAAGATCGACAGGCTTCGGCGTTCCAGTTTGCTGCCGGCAGTGAGGCCGAATTTGACGGCTGCCGCTTCGCCGGCTTGGCGGGATCACCAGCAATCGCTGCCAAAGATTCGATCGTTCGCCTGGAGGGATGCACGTTCTTCCACACTCCGCAGGGAGTGACCGTGAGTGGAACGGACGGCGCAGAACTCCTCGTTACCGATTCCGAGTTCATCGCCCTGCCGCAGGATGGAGTTTCGTTCCTGCACCTGAATGGCAACACGATTGGGCGCATCGAAGCACAATTCGTCGGCGGCGGAAGCGCCATCACGGCCGACGATCTGACGGCACCGCTAGCGATTGAAGATTGCTTCATCACCGATTCATTCGAATCCGCTCTGTCTGTCCAATCAGATTACGCTCCGGTGGAGTTGCATCGTACGGTAATCGGCGGATCGTTCCGCGCAAGTGCAGTTCAACTGGTCGGACAATCAACGATCAAGATCGCAGATGTTTCCGCTGACGATATCTTCCTCCCTGAGGGTGAGAGTGCATTCGTCGAGACGGTGGACTTCGGTACATTAAATGCAAATCGTATCCAGATTTCAGGCCGCGGAAACGGCGCGGGTATGCGTCTGCTTGGTGACGATTCGGTGGTAAAACTCGCAAATGCCTCCATCGAGAAGTGGAATGTAGGAGTGGAACTTCGGGGGCCTTCGCTGGCGTCGTCCAATCTCCATATCGAGCAGTGCGACACAGGCCTGCTCGCCGAAGAATCGAAGGTGATTCTGAACGGTGGCAGCATTTCCGATAACCGCACCGGCGTTTCCGTGACAGACGGCGCCACTGCGAGAGTCAGCGCCACAGTTGCTTCAAATCGTGAAGTCGGCATCAGTGTTGGAAGCAGGGCCGAATTGGTTCTGCGCACCAGCAAGGTGCTGGATAATGCGCTCGGCATCCTGATCGCCAAGGAAGCGGATGGCGTCGACCTGGGAACACAGGTGGAGAACGGGGCGAACGTGCTGCGCGTTCCGGCGCCGACGGCGTTCGCCATTCGCAACGAGGGTTCGAACTCCGTTACGGCGTTTGGGAATCGCTGGTTCCAGAATCGACTCGAGTATCTCGGACATGTTGCCATCGATGATCTGATCGATGACGGGGACGTGGACAATCCGATCGGAGAAGCGGGCAACGGCGAGGTTTATTTTGAGATTCGCAGAGACTTCAAAGGCTCAACGATTCATTGGGACTCAACGGCCGATCGCCGGACGTTGGGGTACGGAAGTTCCGTGTATCGTTCGCGCGAAGAAGTTGAAGCCCGCGCCGCCCGCGTTCGCACGGTCCTGCTCGGCCCTGGTGAGTATCCGCCGCTGGAGCGCATGCCGTCGAGGCTGACGATTCGGGGCAAAGGCGCGGATCAGACCCGCCTCGTAGCCCGTGAAGGCGCAGACGCCACAATCGATTCCAACGCGGCACAACTCTCATTGGAAGGCGTCGCCATTTCCTTCGCACCTGACGGGCCGGAGACGGCGATCAGTTGGCGTGGAGGCGAACTGAAGTTGCAGGATGTGGACATCGATGGCTTCCCCGCGGCCGGCGTTGTTGCGGCTCCGGGGAGAGGCTCGATCGAGATGCGCAATGTGCGAATGCGCCTGCTTGACCTGAATGCCCAACCGCTTGTCGCGAAGAATCGTGCGATGTTCCTGCATAACGTATCCATTGGCTCGCAGACCAGCCAGACTGCAATCGAGTGGAGTGGCGATGAGGGCATTGCGCTTTCGGCAGAGGGGCTCTCCATCGAGACCGGCAGTACCGATGGCGCCGCTTTGCATATCGTCGGCAGTGCCACATTGCGGGACACCACGGTGCATCAACTCGCCGGCACTGGCCTGCTCGTGGAGTCGCCCTCCCCAGCCACAAACTTCGACGCAGCGGGGTTAGAGATTCATGGCTTCTCTGAGGCTGGAGTCCGTATTGCTGGGACCTTCGAGAGCGCAGCTCTCTCCAATGTCGAACTTCGGCCGAAGCTCAATCCTTCGATTCATGCCGAGGGAATCGATTTCAGTTCCACTGCCTTGGGTGCGATCGAAATCAGCGATCTGTCAGCCGAGAACGTCCGCCCCGGGCTGGCAGTTCGAGGAACGTGGACGAGCGGTTCCGCGAAGGAGATTCGCCTGCGCCTCGGCAGCGCATACAATGCCATCGACCGTCAGGAAGATGGCATTCTGTTCGATTCCCGTGGCCATTCGCCGGAGACATTCTTAGTCACAGCGGCGAACATCGAAGGCTACGACTCGGGGATTCACCTGGCGCCGGACCACGACAATCCGACGTCGGTGACGCTGGGGAATTTCCTCGGCACGGGCGCGAGTCGCTTCCGGCAGAACAGCGTTGGGATCCGCCTCTCCTCCGCCAGCGGTGCGTTGGTCGTGAAGGAAGATCGTAATCGCGCGCTGATCTCCGGCAGCGGCGTGGGCGTTCTGGTCGAGGCGGGAAATCTGAAACTTGAAAACGAGCGTATCCTCCAAAACACGGCCGGCATCATCGTACGCGGAGGCACGGCCGATCTCGGTGGCGGTCCGTTTCAGAGCCGTGGTGCGAATCTTCTGTGGCCGCAGTCCGGTAGTTACGGGATCATCAACGAGACGCCGCAGACTGTCATGGCGCGCGGCAACTACTGGGGAGAGGCCGAGGAACTGATGCCGACCGAGGCGCGTCCGATCCGCGACAGCCTGCAAGATCCGAGCGCCGGCCCGGTGATCACGTCAGACAGGCCATGAGTCCCCTCCCGAAGCACCTCCGCTGGGGCAGCACTTACGTTTCAAAGCCACTCCGGTTTTCGTTTCTCTGGCCCGATCAGCCGGAGCAATCGGCCCTGGTGCAGGAGTCCATTCGTGCATCTCGCTGGCATGGAGATCTGCTCCGCATCGCACCCTGGGTGATCATCACCATGGGAGACCTCTACGTGGCATATCGCGCCGGCATGGCATTGCGGCCGAACCTGTATTTCGCTCTTCTCGCTGCTCAGGTTTTGATCTTTCCGGGATTGATGGGTCTGCTCGCGGCCGCCGCCACCGACAGCCAGTTCGAGACCTTTCGCCGCCGTATCGGTATCGACAACATGGCGCTGACAACAATGAAGCCCGACGAGTACGCTCACGGGATCTTGTTCCGCGCAAGTTCGCTGCATTCGCTCGGGAACTTCGTCGCAACCATCGCCTGGATGATCGGCGGCGCGATGATCTGCATCCTTCTCGCGATCGGGTTTCCAAACAGCCTGATCGGGATGCGGTTAACGATCTTCTCATTCTGCTGCATCATCGGTGGATTGTTGCGATTCTTTCTTCTTCAGGCCTCCATCGCGGGCGGCGCTGCCGCGGGGATGCGTGCGTCTCTGATGATTCGCAGGCCACAACGAACACTACGGTTGATCACGGATTGGCTTCTCACATGGGCATTTGTGCCGGCACTGCTCCTGATATCGCTTTCAACGCTTTATCTGATATTCTTCTTCTTGCTCCCGATCTTGATTGTGCCTCCTACGGCAGTGGCGATCGTGATACTAATACTGCTGCCACGCATGATTGTGAATCATGCGGTGGAGGTCGGAATGTGGACGCTGAGGGAGTCCGACAAATGGTGGATCCGCAACCCTGAAGATCCGGATTGGGTTCCGTATCGACCTCCTCGCTGGTGGGAGCCCTTCACACTGCTCGTATCGGGTCTTCTGCACATTCGCCGGCGGTAGCAATCTCACACGAACGGGGGAAGTAATCATGGCAGGAAAGCTCTGTCCGAAGATCATCCTCGAAGGCACACGCCTGACATTCAAGACCGAAATCGCGTTCACGCTGAACGAGCATCCGCGAATCGTCGGTCCTCGCAAATACCGCTATCACTCGCCTGTCATCAGTGGCGAGTGGTGCGCGTTTACCAACTTCCCGTGGGGGCGGGGGTTGATCAATTTCAATCCGGAAGAGGAAGAGCGCGCGATGGAGACATACCGCACGTGGATGCGGTTGTTTGAACTCCAGTGCTACTACTCCTGGATCGTCGATCGCTTCCATCTGTCCACGCGGATGTTCCAGTTCAAGACGCGCGGGAAAGACTACGACTTCGGCTGGCTCGAAGACAGGCTCGCGGCTCTCGATTTCCGATTGGTATATTGCACGCGCACGCCTGAGTCCTTCGCGGCGGCACGTGAGGAGCGCCTGAAGGTCAGCGGAAACCCTTCGCAGTACGACGACCTCGACCTTTTCGTTGAGGAGCAGGAGTTGATGCGCAAGATGGTTTCGGAGTCTAAGCTCCGCACGTTCGTCGTCGACATGTCCGACAACGATGTGCCCCGTGCATGCGACAAGATCGCCGACTGGATGGAAGAAACGGGCGGGTTGTACGCCGAATACTGAGAGGGATGGGATGCGGACCGACAGCGACAGCCGAGAGTACCGCATCCCGCCCGATATTCGCTTTGGCCTGTGGCTGCTCTCGCTCCGCCGGAAGGGTTGGAGTGATGAATTCGCCGCGATCCAAGAGAATCCGCTCGTCATTCATAACTATGGGCCGCGCCATGATCGCATTGCGGATCATGGAGCGGCGTGGCTGCCATGGATTGCCTTTCTGGTTGCGGAAGTCATTCTTTTTACGTTGTTGGCCAGGCTTGGTATCTTCAGCGAGTGTATGCGATTCGTCTTGGCCGACGCGGTCTTGGCGCCGTTTGGTGCTGCCGTTCTGATGCAGATCATGGTTATGCGACAGTGGTTCCGACTGCGCTGGTCGGTGCCCGTCGATGAGATCGCCGTCACACGCATGACTCCGCGCGAAATGGTCCTCGGCATGATCGCCCGCCCGATGGCGCTGCAATTCGTGACCTATCTCCTCTACTCGCTTGGGCTATGCGGAGCGCTCGTATTCTATCTACTCCATTCCGGAGGGAGATCGGAGTTCATACTTGCTCTCCTGACAATCCCCCTGACTCTCTTCCTCAAGATTCCGATCGGTTTCTCCATGATGTTCGCCGGGGCAACGTACGCCATCCGTGCGCGACTGCTCACGCGCGGTTACTGGTGGGCGCGCATTCGGATGATGGCAGATATGGGGAGATGGGCGATTCTCCCCATTGCGCTCTCATCCCTTGTCGGGGTCTTTGATGCCATTTTCCTGGCGTATGTGTTCGCCTTCGGCATCGTCGTCGTGACAGCCATTCGGCTCCTCATTGCCGGGTCAACTGCATGTCGAAATCGAGCACTCGCCACGTTCAGACAGACTGTCCATCATTCTTCGAACTGGTGGTTCCTGGCTGGCATGGAGATGGAACCGGAAGCAAACCGCGCGCGGCTGTGGGATTGGATGCGGGGGATTGAATTCGCGCATCCCCGCACAGTGGAGCCCTATGGCTGGGACGAGGATGGGCTGACGAGCCGACGCCGAGCCACGGCATTCGCGCATTGTTCCCTTCCGATTAGGGTGGGTTTGCGACTGCTGGATGGGGCGGGGCAACTAATTGTCCAAAGAACAATGGAGCCTTCAGCGAGCAAGCTCCTGACAGATCGACGCCTCCTCTTCCAGATCAAGAGGCGCGCTCCCGGCTTCATCTGGCTTGTGTGGTTCGGCATCCTTATGGGGTCTCTTGCCTGCGCCTCGCTCGCTTCATCGTTCCATGGGGGCCTAGCCAAAGAACACTTTCTTCCGGCGAGTCTCCTGCTTGGCCTTCTGATCGTTGGCACCTCCGTCATTGCTGTTCAGGCTGCTGTATTCCGGATCGCGAACCGGAGTTCTGACTTGTGGCCGCCACACATCCCAATCGATTGCACACTCGATGCTCAAGACAATGTCGTAGCAACGATCCTGTTGCCCACGGCTATCAATCTGATCGCGGCAATCCTGCTCCCTGGGGCAATCATTCTCATCATGATCCTCGGGTGGCTTACAATCTGGGGGAGCAGCGCCCTGCTCGGTAGCCTGATCGCCCTTGTTCTGATCGTACCGTTTACCCTGCAGGGTGGCATGATTGCATTCCGCGCACGGGTCCTGACGCGATCAACGTCTCTCGCCCTGCTGCGAATGGGTTGGGATTCCCTGCTACTAGTGATTCCGCCTCTTCCAGTATTTGGTATATTGTGCGTATTTGTCTACGCGCTTCAACTGCCAACGCCTCTGATTGGGCTCCTGTTCCCAATTCCACTCGTTCTTCTCATCGTTCTTTATCCCATCACATGTGGAGATTGGTTTCAGGACCTCATCGACCTCGCCCCATTCTGGTGGGAGAGAGACGCGGAGGAAGACTGGAGAGAAATAACCGGTAAGAAATGGGTGAGTGATTGGACTGGGCCGCTGCGGGAGAAGATTCTACGCGAGAACGCCAGTTCCCAGATTGGGGAAACATGAACATGCGGCGAGAATCCGAAATCCAATCAGGCAGTATCGATCACTGCCCCTTCATTGTGCGGTATGGCTTGAAGCACCTGAGCGGGGGAAACAAAGGCCTGATTCCGGGGACGCTC
This sequence comes from bacterium, assembly GCA_020444065.1. Lineage (NCBI taxonomy): Bacteria > bacterium. The sequence continues at coordinate 917,105 of JAHLLQ010000001.1, forward strand.
AGTCCGTGGTGCAATCCTCTCTTCATTGATCCCGCGCTGTCTCGTGTGTTTGTACGAGTTGTGTACTATCGCCAACTCTGGTTTGCTTGTCTTCTGGTTCTGCTCATTGGAATTGCAGTTCTGGAGATCTGCGGTCTGCCCGGCGGGTTCAACTTCGTGGCGATCACGGCTACATCGGGGCTCTTCCTTGCGAACCTGCTCTTCGCGATTATCGTGCAACGCATTGAGTGTCGGCTTCTTGCAACGACACAACCGCTAACATCCCCTGCCGCCATTGCCCAGACCGGGATCGCCGCTAAGGATTACGTCGAGGCCCACGTCCTTGTTTCTGCGGCGGTCGCGCGTGTCCTGGTCCTCGCACTGGCAACACCGCTATTCGTCGCGATGCTCGGAAAACTCCTGGTCGATTTCTTCCTCACCGGAACTTGGCGTGGCGGAATCTCTTCAGATCTCGTTTACTTCCTCTATGTTTTCCTCGCAGGTGTGATGGCCCTGATTGGCCACACAACAATGATCGCCACTGCCACTGCAATGAAAGCGCGAGTTCTGACGGCAGATCGAGATCTGGCCGAGAAACGGATGACCGCCGACTATCTCAAAGGGCACTTGCTGTGGATTCCCGCGTTTCTCGCCTCCGCATTTGCTCTCTTGGCAAATGGAGAACTGCGATTCGCATTCTTATTCTTCGTGGCTTTCGCCTGCATCATGTTCAGTGTCTACGTCCAGGAGCGGCGGATTCTGCGGGCGATTCGCGAACTCGAAAGCCTCGCCCCTTTGTGGTGGGGCGAGGGGGCTGACGTGAATATGGATGAGTTGACGAAGGGGAAGTGGCTCGGCGATTGGGCGCGGCCGCTGCGAGCCGAAGCGGCGCGGCTTGTCGAACGGCAGGGAGCCTGGGAGGGCGAATCATGATCTTGCCCTCGGAGCTGAAAGAGCTGAAGGCAAAGCTCCGGCATTGGCCACTTCGGTATCGATGGGGCATATCCTTCATCATCCAGTTCGAGGGGATGCCCCTGCCGCTCGACAATGCGCTGCTGACGGAACCTGCTATCAGCAGGCAGTTGGCCTCCCGTAGGGAGTATCTCATTCTCACGATTGTCTATTCACTCATGCTGTTGGCTTCGGCCCTGCCCATTCAGGCAGGGCTATTCCGCGGGGCCCGGGGAATTGACTCCGTCGTTCCAATGGCGATGGGTGTCTTGATCGTGATGCTGAATGCTCTGGTAGTAATATGGGTTCAGGGAAGAGCTCTTCGATCTCGCTCGGCATTCCTTTCTCGCGCAAGCCTGTCGGGGTCAGCGATTTCTGCGAGCGAGTTCGTGGTTGTACATGTCCTGATCCCTGCTTCGCTGAGCCTCTTTGTCGCCTTCTCACTCCAAGCTCTGTATTTGATCGGGTACGTCATTTCTGCGCCCTACGAAATCATCTCCGGAACTACATCTTCCGGCATGCTCAGTTCCGATGCCCTGAGCGCAAGTCTTGGACTACTGTGCGCTCCTGTTCTCCTTGCCGGTCACTTCTCTCTTGTCGCTGGCGCAATTGCCTTCCGAGCACACGCTTTGACGGATGATATCGAGTTGGCGAATCGCAGAGCTGTTGCGGACATGATGAGCATCTGCCTCCCTCTGGTCATCCTGGCCATGCTTGCTGTCGTTCTCGGACTCCTCTTTCAAAGCGACTTGCTGGATCTCTTTTTCATTGTCCCCCTCTGCACTACAGGGGTTCTCGTCTTTCTGCGTCTGCGACGCATGATAAAGGAGCTGTTTCGGGAACTCGATAACCTCGCCCCGTTGTGGTGGAGCGAAGGCGCAGACGTAAATCTGGATGACCTGACGAAGAGGAAATGGCTCGGCGATTGGACACGGCCGCTGCATGGTAAAATGCTGCGCCTGAATGCCGAAGCGCGAGTTGAAAGTGGGAAAGGTCTATGAAACCAGAAGAGTACAACGAACTACGTCAGGGTCTCGCCCACTGGCCGTGGACATATCGGGTTGGTTTCAATTACGTGGCCATCGTGTTGGGGAATTTGATCTCGCTCAAGAACCCACTCTTGATGGATCGCTCCCTAAGCAAAGCACTCTTCAACCAGAAAACTTACCGCATCCTCTCGACCTTCGGATTTCTCTGTGTGCTTCTCCCTCTTGCATTCATGGCTGTGGGTCTCAGCCCAAAGGGGATACTGAGTCTTCTGACAATAGGGTTCTCCGGCGGCATCATTGCGGTCTTCATCAATAGCATTCTGGTTCAGCGGTGCTTAGGCAAGATCTTGCACGAGCGCGCCTCGCTGTTTGCTCCCGCCAATCTGTCTGCATCGTCGATTAGCCCGCGACAGTATCTGGAAGCACAAGTCACCGTGCCGACTGCCTTGACCGGGTTTGTGGCAAACGCCGTTTGGATCGCGCTGATGCTGATTCCGATGGTGAATTGGATCATCAAGTACTTACTGCGCCTCCCCCCGACTGTCAGGACCATACCGAACTTCCCCCTTATCGTGTATGCTTTCGGCATGTTCGTCGCCTTCATAAGCGGTTCTGTTGCGCTCATGTCATCCGCGTTGGCATTTCGGGCTCATGCCTTGACAAATGCCCCCGAGTTGGCTCATCGCCGCGCAGTTCGCGACTTCCTCCGATTGGCATGGCCGTTGGTGCTCATTGCGCTTGTGACGATTCCGTTCTCAATCGCAGTTCCCCATCCTGCCATCTTGTTTGCATTGACCATTGCTTTACTTGGCCTCCTGCTTCGTACGCTTTCCAAGTTCCGACCAGAAATGGAATACATGATCGGTGAGATTGAAAACCTCGCACCCTTGTGGTGGGGCGAAGGGGCCGATGTGAATCTGGACGAACTGACGCAACACAGGTGGAACGAGGATTGGGTCTACGCACTTCGAGAAGAAGTGGAGCGGATTCAGGAAGACGTGGTCTAGCCCTTCGGTGGGGTGTCGCCAATTTGTTTGCGCAGGTCGCGCGTGCGATGCAGGCAATTGCGGAGGCCGATGGTGTCGTGCTCGCGCAGGAGCCGTGCAAGGTCGTGCAATCGGCCGCCGACGCGATCGAGCATCTCGGCGATCGAGAGTGCATTCTGTGTGCAGATCTGCTCCCACATCTCGGGGTTGCCTTGCGCTATTCGAGTGGTGTCGCGCAGTCCCGTTCCGGCCAACAGGCGCAGGAGATTCGGGTCCTCTCCGCTGCGGTGCAGTTGATCGATAAGCGCAACGGCCACGAGGTGTGGAACGTGACTGATCAGCGCGACAATCTGGTCGTGGCGTTGGGGCGAGGCATAGACAACGCGCGAACCGAGCGCTTCCCAGAATAGCCCCGTGCGGACCGCGGCGCGACGATGCGTCTTCTTTGTCAGCGTCACAAAGGACGTCGCGCCGTCGAACAGATCGGCGCGCGCATTCTCCCAACCGCTCTTGTCGGAACCAGCCATCGGATGACTGCCGACAAATTGCGCGTCGTGGTGGTGATGATGCGTTTCGGCGCGAGAGACGATCGATTCTTTTGTGCTGCCGGCGTCGGTGACGATTGCTCCGGGACGCGCGACGGACAGGACGTGTTCGACTTCGTCAACAATGAGCTCGACGGGTTTGCAGAGTACGATCCAGTGTGCCTGTGGTAAGGCGGTCGCTTCGTCGGTCGACCATTCATCGATGACGCCGGCGTCCTTGGCGGCGCGCAGCCGTTCTTCATTTCGACCGACTGCAATGATGCGATCCGCAAACCCAACGCGTCGCGCCGCCAACGCGACCGATCCGCCGATCAATCCGAGTCCGGAGATCAGCAGAGCCCCGACGGGAGCGAATGGTGGCAGCTTCGGTGCAGTCATGCGGTTGACCTCTCGGGCGATTGGCGGCGTCCCTGCATTGAAACGCGGAACGGCACCCTGTAAGCAAGCGGAGAAAGCCTGGCCTCTTGTTGCCCCCCTCTACTCGTCACGGTTCCCGAGGACCAAGGCCCTTGATCACGGTTCGGGCCATCAGAAGCGTAAGGATGATCTTGAGTGCCGCGTAGGGCGGTCCAAACCACGGCGTTGCGTGGAGTTCCAGAAGAACGGCAAGGAAGTCGGGCCAAGAAATGAGATCGCTGAAGCTCGCGTTTGGCAGCGCTTTCAGGACCACAAAATAGGCGATCAGATCCAGGAACAGGTTGCTGGCGAAAGAGTCCCGGAGCGAATTGTGCCCCGCTCGGCCGTGGCGACGTTCCTGGATCCAGATTCCACCAATGACGCCAAAGAAGATCGCGGAAATGAAGTACAGCCAGGTGATGAGGAAGTGCAGGCGGGTCCAGGAGTCGTCCGTCAATGAGACTACGTCGCCTTCTTCGAAACGCAGCAGCCACCAGTTTTCCCAGGGTAGCATCGGGATGTAGAACAGCGCGATCAGTCCAAACAACAAACCGCAGCGGGTCAAAACAAACGCCCAAAACAGATCTGCAGCCGAGGCCCCGGTCAGGTACATCTCCTCGAATCGAGTCGATCGACGCCAGCGCCTCCACGCAAAGAAGATGAAGAAGGGTGGAGCGAAATAAACGATGGAATGGAAGAATGTGAACTGCAGATAGTACTGAGAGTACGCATCAAACCTCTCGGAGAAGCCGAGCAGCAGCAGCACGCTGAACCCGAGATGTCCGAAAGCCGCAAGTACCACGACCCAGAACATCGGCTGGCGCAGCAAGTCGTGCCACAGCAGGCGCGCTTCGCGTCGCAGGATCGGGTTCTTCGATGGTCGGAGCGGCTCGAGCATTTGCCTGCCGACTTGGAGGATCAGAAGCTTCGTCCGATAGCTTGCGCGAGGGGCTTCAGGTTCTTGGCCACGTCCGCCAGTTTCTCCAGCCGCAGGCTCTGGGCGCCATCGGAAAGAGCGCGCTCGGGGTTGGGATGCGATTCGATGATCAATCCATCGGCGCCGATCGCAACCGCGGCCCGAGAGATGGGCTCAACCCACTGCCATGTGCCGGCGGCGTGGCTGGGATCGACGATCACCGGCAGGTGGGTCTCTGCCTTTGCAATCGCCACGGCGGTCGCGTCGAATAGATTGCGCGTCGAGGGATCGTAGCTGCGAATACCGCGCTCGCACAGAATCACGCGCTCGTTGCCCTGGGCAAGGATGTACTCCGCGCACATAAACCACTCTTTGATCGTGGCGGCGATACCGCGTTTCAGCACGACGGGCTTGTCCGTCTTCCCGACTTCCTTGAGCAGGTTGAAGTTCTGCATGTTACGCGCACCGATCTGGAAGATGTCGGCGTATCGATACACGAGTTCGACGTCGCGGGTGTCCATCACTTCCGTGATGATGGCGAGGCCGGTTTCCTTGCGTGCTTCCGCCAGCAGCTTCAGTCCCTCCTCGCCGAGCCCTTGGAAATCGTAGGGCGAGGTGCGAGGCTTGAACGCACCTCCGCGGAGGACCTTTGCGCCGGCGGCCTTGACCCCGATGGCGGACTTCAACATCACGTCGCCGGGCTCGACGCTGCACGGGCCGGCCATCAAGACGAGTTCATCGCCGCCAATCTGTACCCCCGGAGCCAATTCGAATGCCGAGGTCTTTGGATGCAACTCACGGCCGGCGAGTTTGTATGGCTTGACGATGGGAGTGGCCGACTCGACGCCGGGGAACGCCTCGAACGGGATGCTCGAGATCTGCGCCTCGTTGCCGATGGCGCCGATAATCGTGCGCTCGACACCCTGCGAGATGTGGACTTTCAGTCCCGCGTTTTCGATAGCTTCGACAACGTGACTGATCTCTGCCTGGTCCGAGCCATGGCGCATTACGATAATCATACAAGGGTACTCCCGTTCAGAATTGCGGCTGCGCTGCTGCGAGCGGACCATCAGGGTGTCGATGCCCCCGCCACCCGTCAATAGCATAGGCGGGATGACGCAGAACTGGTGCCCCTCCGCGCGGGGTCAAAAAACGCCGGGCGCACGAGGCGCCCGGCGGGTTATCGTCAGTCTGTGGCAAGGAATCAGGTCGTGCCGCTCAGGGCCGGTTCTTCTTCCTTCGATTCGTCGGGCTTCGTGATCTCAAAGCGCAGGGACTCGCTGTCCTCCGCCAAGTGGCCAACGATCTCGGCACCCTCGCCGATCTCCGCAGAGATCATCATGGTGGAGAGCGGATCCTCGACCATGTTCTGGATTACGCGGCGCAGCGGACGGGCACCGTACTCGGGATCGTGTCCCTTCTCGACCAGCAGAGCGCGGGCATCATCAGCCAACGTCAGGGTGATCTTCTTCTCGGTCAGGCGCTTGTTCAGTCGCTCCATCATGATGTCCACGATGTGATCGATGTCGTCGCGCGTCAGGGAATGGAAGACGACCATCTCGTCGAGCCGGTTCAGGAACTCGGGATTAAAGACCTTCTTCACTTCCTGCATCACGCGTTCGCGCATGGCCTTGTAATCGATCTCGTCCGACTGTGCCTGGAATCCGACCGTTCCGCCCTGGCGGATGCGGCGCGTTCCGACGTTCGAGGTCAGGATGATGATCGTGTTGCGGAAGTCCACCACGTGACCCCAGCTATCCGTCAGGCGCCCGTCGTCGAACACCTGCAGCAACAGCGAGAACACGTCCGGGTGGGCCTTCTCGATTTCATCGAGCAACACGACGGAGTACGGGCGCTGGCGAACCTTCTCGGTCAACTGCCCGCCCTCCTCGTAGCCGACGTAGCCTGGAGGCGCACCGAGCAGGCGGGAGACACTGTACTTCTCCATGTACTCGCTCATATCGATGCGAATCAGGGCGTCCTGGCTGCCGAAGAGGAACTCGGCCAGGGTCTTTGCCAACTCGGTCTTGCCGACGCCGGTCGGGCCGAGGAACAGGAACGAGCCGGTGGGGCGCGCCGGATCCTTGAGGCCGGAACGCGAACGGCGGATCGCCTTGCTGATCGTTTCGATCGCTTCGCGCTGCGAGACAACGCGACGGGCCAGATGATCCTCCATGCGCAGCAGCTTCTCGGTCTCCTCTTCCTTGAGGCTGACGAGCGGCACGCCGGTCCACTTCGAGATAATGTAGGCAACGTCCTCGCCGGAAATCGTGTGCAACGATTCCGTGTCGGTCTTGCGCTTGTGCCAGGCTTCGATCTGCTCTTCCTTCTGCGCCATCAGTTCGTCGCGCTTCGTCTTGATCTCGGCGCACTTCTCGAACTCCTGGCGATTCTTTGCTTCGCGCAGAGCTTCTTCCTGGTCGGAGATTTCCTTTTCAAGTTCCTTGATCTCGGTCGGCTTCGTGTTCGCCATGAGGCGGGCACGGGATCCGGCCTCGTCGATCACGTCGATGGCCTTATCGGGCAGATGGCGATCGGTGACGTAACGCTCGGACAGCGTCACGGCCGCGTCGACCGCTTGATCGCTGATGATCACGTTGTGGTGGCTCTCATACCGCGGACGCAGACCCTTGAGAATATCCACCGCCTGGTCCGTGCTCGGCGGATTGATGACGATGCTCTGGAAGCGACGCTCCAGCGCGCCGTCCTTCTCGATGTACTTGCGGTACTCTTCGAGCGTCGTGGCGCCGATGCACTGGATCTCGCCGCGGCTCAGGGCCGGCTTCAGCATGTTGCTGGCATCGATCGCGCCTTCAGCGGCGCCGGCGCCGACCAACGTATGCAATTCGTCGATGAAGATCAGCACGTCCTGGCTGCGCTGGATCTCCTGCATGATCGCCTTCAGGCGCTCCTCGAACTGGCCACGGTACTTGGTACCGGCCACGATCGCCGCAAGGTCCAACGAAAGCAGGCGCTTGTTCACAAGGAGGTCCGGAATGTCGCCGGCTACGATGCGCTGTGCCAGGCCTTCGACGATGGCTGTCTTGCCAACGCCGGGCTCGCCGAGCAGGATCGGGTTATTCTTCGTCCGGCGGCACAGCACCTGAAGAATGCGCTCGATCTCATCTTCGCGGCCAATCACCGGGTCCAGTTTGCCTTCACGGCCCAACTGGGTCAGATCGCGACCGAACGTGTCGAGAGCCGGCGTCTTGGACTTCTCGGTGCCCTCGCCGCCTGCGGCCTTGCCGGAAGACGGAGCGGTGCCGGTCGATGGCGCGTTGCCCTCGATCAGGTTCAGCACCTCGCGCTTGACCTTGTTGAAGTCCACATTGAATTGGCGCAGGCATCGCGCCGCCAACGTGTTCTCTTCCTTGATCAAGGCAAGGAGCAGATGCTCCGTTCCGATCCAGTTATGCTTCAACTGCTTCGCAATGTTACGCGCAGATTCGATGACCTTCTTGGCCTCAACGTTCTGCGGGAAGATGCCGACGGTTGGGCCCTTGCCCACTTCGAGCATGCGCTCGAGTTCCATCTTCACGTCTTCCAGATCGACGTTCAGGTTATGCAGCGTCTGCACCGCCAATCCCTCGGCTTTGCGGATGATGCCAAGGAGGAAGTGCTCCGGGCCGATGTAATCATGACCCAGGCGACCCGCTTCGTTGCGGGACTGGCGCATGACTTCTTTCCAGCCTGGGGTGAATGGGGTGTCATTGATCGGCATTAGTACTGTCCTCCTGAGAAATCCGCTGTGTCGGGGTGTGTGGCGATGCGGCTTCTGCGGACTCCTCGTTCTTTTCTGAGATTATCCTGGGGCAGATGAAGCCGCCTGTCAATGTATCGGGGACAACAACTCTCGTGCCACAACAGGCTGGTTCCCCAGATTTCTTCGTTCAGTTCTTCTCTACGGCGCTGCGAATTCGCTCGCGCAACAGGTTTGCACGCGCTTCATCGCGAGACGTTGTCGCTCCCCATCCATCCTTCTGTCGCTCCAGATGAGCCGGCTGCACATCCATCACGAGACGGTTCAACTCGTGATGTGACAACGATGGGAAGTAACCTTGCTCGATGCCCAACCGCAAGCGGCTGAGCAGCCGCATTGCCTCCTGGGAATCGATCCTGCGAGCATACGACAGCAAGGCATAACTTCTCCAGATACTGTCGTTCGCAACTGTCGAGTGGTTCTTGAAGAGGTTGATACGTGCCTCTTCTTCGCGATCCATGATGCGTTCAATGACGCCATTCAAGACATCGATAATTTGTTCCGGAGTTTTGCCCAACGTCACCTCGTTGGAAATCTGATAGAAATCCCCTGTAAAGTCGGTGTTCTCTCCGTGGAATCCGCGTGTCGTCAGTCCATAGTGTGCGATTCCTTGCAGACTAGACTCGATCTCGCGGAGCATTGTTAGTCCGGGCAAGTGCATCATCGCCGAGGCACGCAGCCCCGTACCCACGTTTGACGGGCATGCAGTCAGGTATCCAAATCGATCCGAATACGCGAAAGCGAGCACATCGCCCAACGCGTCGTCCAGGTTTTGCAGACGTTGGATGGCTTTCTCCATCTGCAGGCCTGGCTCCAGAACTTGAATGCGCAGATGGTCCTCTTCGTTCACCAGAATCGAAGCCATTGCATCCGGCGCCATGTAAACGGTCAGGAAGTCGCTGCCGCTTTCCATTTCTTTGCTGATCAGTCGGCTTTCCTTCAGGAAGCTACGATCTGTGGCACTGAGCGTCTTCAGTTCGATGCGCTCAAAATCCTTCAAGGCCTCAGAACTCCGGATCGCCTTCTCGATGAACTGATCGATGCGCTCCAGAACATCTTTGCGAGCGTGAGGCACAAACGGAAAGCCCGTCAGATTTCGGGCAAAACGGGCGCGACTGGTCACGGCCATGTTGCTCATGGGTGACTCGTCATCCAGCCATCGATCCGTTGCAGAGAACACGTGATAGTCCACTTCGGCTATTCCTTCGGGGAGGAGGATTCGGAATCCTCATCCGACTCACTGGACTCGTCCGTCTTTTCGCTGACAGGCTGATTTTCCAACTTCGCGATCTCGTCGCGCAGGAAAGCGGCCCGCTCGAAGTCTTCGTATTCGATCGCGTCGTGCAATTCGTCACGCATTTCTTCTAAGCGACGCTGAATATCCACCAGTTCGGCATCCGGGCTTGGTCCGTCGCCGACGTGACGTGTGGCGCGGTGGATCTTGCGCAGATCCTCTTCGAGTTCGTCCGCAAACGTATCGTAGCAATCCGGACAACCGAGCATGAACGTGGTCCGGTAAGTCGAATACTCCAGGCCGCAAGATGGGCATGGACCGACGTCAACGCGTGCGGCTTCCTCGCCTTCGACGGCGTTGCCGGCAATCTTCACCTTCTGGCTCTTCAGAAGCTCCTGCAGCAGCAAATCGATGCTGGCCTGCTTCTGGAGGATCTTTTTCTGATACGGACTGGCCTCGGCAGCACACGATTGACACAAGTGGATTTGGAACACCTGACCGTTTTCGATCCGGGTCAATTTGATGTGCGCTTCATCCTTTCCGCAGCGTTCACACTTCATCTGTCTCACCTTGCGAGGGAGAATGCTCGACTTGCCGCCAGAACCTCGCCGAAGCGGCATTGCGAACGGCCCGATTGAAGAAACGAGACCACTCGGGCCGAAATTGGGTCAAGGTCAGATTCCGAGCCTATTTCCGGCCTTTCCGGCCCTCTTCAAGGTGTATCTATGCCAGATGAGTGCCATGCCCACAAGGCCCTTTCGTTATGAATCCCACCCAAGCCTCCGGCCAGTCGATGTCTCCTGGGCAGATGACATCAATTGCGGTTGCCGAGGGGGCCGTTCCAGGGACATAAGTCCCGCGCCCCCAACGCCGGGCGAATTCGTTTATCGAGGCTGCCGTGATTCCCGTTTATCGCTTTCCCAAGGACAAAACCGCCATCCGTGAGCGCCTGACGCATGCGCCGACGGAGGACGCGGCGACGCACCGGACGGTGGAAGCGCTGATTGCCGATGTTCGCACCCGCGGCGATAAGGCCCTCCTGGAAGCCACGGAGAAGTTTGACGGCGTTCGGCTCAGCCCCCGCCAGTTGCGCCTGCCGGCAAAGAAACTGAAACAGGCGTGGGACGCGCTCGCCCCCGATCTGCGCGAGGCAATGGAGTTGGCCGCCGAGCGGATCCGCGAGTTTCACTCCCGTCAGTTGCGGGAGTCGTGGGAATTCACGGACGAAGCCGGGTTCCGGCTTGGTCAACGGTGGATGCCTCTGGCAAGCGCCGGCCTGTACGTTCCAGGTGGAGCGGCAGCTTACCCGAGCACCGTGCTGATGAACGCCATCCCGGCACGCGTCGCGGGCGTCGAGCACCTTGTCGCCGTCACTCCCCCACCGCGAAAGGATTTCGACTCCACGGCCACGCTGGCGGCCCTTCACCTGGCTGGCGTGGATGAAGTTTACCAGATCGGGGGCGCGCAGGCCGTGGCAGCGTTGGCGTACGGAACGAAATCAATCCCGCGCGTGGACATGGTAGTCGGCCCTGGCAATCGGTTCGTCGCCGAAGCCAAGCGCCTGCTTTACGGCACGATCCGAATCGATATGGTTGCCGGACCGAGCGAGGTGCTCATCCTTGCCGACGATTCGGCGCGCCTTGAGTGGATCGCGGCGGACATGTTGGCTCAGGCGGAACACGATCCCGATGCGCAGTCAGTCGCGATCCTCATTGGTCGCAAGGATGGGAAGGCACTGGCCGAAGAAGTTCGCTGCCAGGTCGAGCCAGCCAAGCGCCGCACGATCCTGGAAAAGTCGCTGCGAGACCATGGCGTCGTGATCGAGGTAAAGACCCTGGACGAAGCGATTGCGCTCGCGGAAGAGAAGGCTCCAGAGCACCTTGAGATTCTCACGCGCGGAGCACGATCGGTTGCGAAGCGACTGCGCAATGCGGGCTCGATCTTCATCGGCAGCCATAGCGTCGAAGCCATCGGCGACTACATTGCCGGGCCAAATCACGTACTGCCGACGGGCGGAACCGCGCGATTCTTCTCACCGCTCTCTGTCCAGGATTTCCTCAAGATGACCCAGATGATCGAGTGCCCGCCGAAGGCGCTCAAAACTGTGGGCCCAGCCGCCGCACGATTCGCCGACTCTGAAGGGCTGGAAGCGCACGCCCTCTCCATCCGGAAGCGGCTGAAGAAGCAGTGACGCGGGAAGACAAGTTCGTCCTTGTATCACTTCAGGCGAGACACAAGAATGCCCCATCAAAGAAAGACGGAAGACTGAGATGACCGGTCCCATTCCGAGAGCCAGCGTCGCCGCGATGACGGGCTACACGCCCGGAGAGCAGCCCAAGACGGCCGATCTGATCAAATTGAACACGAATGAGAACCCCTATCCGCCTTCGCCCGCGGTGATGGAAGCGCTCGCGAATCTGGATCCGAACGCCGCACGCAAGTATCCGCCGCCAATGGCGGATGCGCTGCGCGAAGCGATCGCACGCGATTTGACGATCAGACCGGAGCAGATTCTGATCACGAATGGCTCCGACGAGATCCTGCGCCTGGCAGTTGAGGCGTACGTTGAGCCAGGCGAGCGCGTCGGCTATTTGTGGCCGACATATTCGCTATACCCGGTGTTTGTCGCAAAGGCTGGAGCGGAAGAGGTTCGCCTCGGCTGGAACGTCGGTGGACGCACGCAGGAAGAAGCACTATTGAATGCACCGAAAGATTTGAAGGTGCTGTTCATCACGAATCCGAATCCGCCAGTCGGTCTGGAGGTCTCCGTCGAGATCATCCGCCGCGTGGCCGAGCAGCTCCCCCAGACATTGATCGTCGTGGATGAAGCCTACATCGCGTACGGGGGCGAGTCGTCGGTTCCGCTGCTTCACGAAGAACTGGCGAACATCCTCGTCACTCGCTCCTTCTCCAAGAGCCATAGTCTCGCCGGGCTTCGCGTCGGGTTAGGAGCCGGATCTCCGGGCGTTATGGATGTGCTGTTCCGCATCAAGGATTCTTACAACGTCAGTGCCGCAGGCCTGGCGGCGGGTCTGGCCGCGTGGAACGATGTAGAATACACGGAGCAGATTATCGGCCGCATTCGCTCGACGCGCGCGAAGCTGACTTCCGAATTGCACGATCTTGGTTTCTCGGTGCCTGCCAGCTCAGGCAATTTCGTCTTCGCGCGCGGTGGCGATGCGCCGGCGCTCTTCAAAGAACTCCGCAATAACCGTATCCTCGTTCGCTACTTCGACACCCCAGAGTTGCGCGACGGAATGCGCATCACAGTTGGGACGCTGGCCGAAGTGACGGCATTGATCGAATTGCTGCGCGGACCCATTGTGGGATTGCCGGATCCACCCACTCAACCCGACGCACAACCTGTCGAGCAGACGCTGTAAGAAACTGCGGCCCCTCTTCACAAAGAAGAGGGGCCGATTCGTTTCATGCGGTCGGGTTGAGCCTAACGACCCATCATGTCTCCGACATCAATTGCTCCATCGCCGTTAATATCGGTAGGTTCGTTGCCGTCATCGATTGCCAGCACATCGGAGAGGACCTCGCTCCATAGCGCAGGAATATCACCGATGGCATTGCCGACTTCGTTCGTCACGATCGGGTCTTCCAGATCGAAGATGATCGTGGCAATGTTGCGGATCGTGACGGAAAGATCCGTCGCCGTCGTGTCCTTGGGCTTCACGGAGAAGACGATGTAGCCCTCGCCGCGGTGCGTTTCGTCATTCGGAGGCAGGAAGCCTGCCAACGTATCCAGCGGCAGTTCCTCCGTTTCCGGATCGAGCGTGCGGAACGTGAAGTCAACGCGACCGGACGTATCGTCGACGCTGCCGCGAATGTTGACAAGCCACTCCGCCCCAACGTCCGCACGGTAGTCGGCGATACTGACGTACTCGTTTATTGCAGCCGGACGTTCGGGGAAGCTCATTTGCTGATCTCCCCATCCCAGTTCCTGAACACGGAACGTGGTCCAATCGATATCGGCAGCCAAGTCGTCGGTGATGAACACTTCCTGTGCGGGCGCCGTCGCTTCGGGCTTGTTCTCAAACAGGATCGTGTAGACCAGCTCGTCATCTCGTTCGACGATGTGGTAAACGCCCCAGCCAAGCGGCGCCTGCTTCTCGTTGGGATCGGTAGGTTGGATTTCATTCATGCGCGTGCGATCAACTTCGTCGCGCGGCTCGGGCGGTTTGCGCGGACGCGGCTTCTTGTAGGTCGGCTTACAGGAATCGCCGCAGCATACATCGTCCGGCCGCGGAATAGCGCGCTCAACGCGTGCGATGTCAGCGCGAGTGAGAACCTTCGCGGTCGTCGTGTTGGAAACCTCAGAGGTGAGTGTAGCCGGGATGTAAGAAACACCTGCCCAGGTTCCACTTCCGGTCGTTGCGTAACGAAGCCGCGTGTCGGCCGGTGTATCGAGATCGCCGTCCTCATCCTCGGACCAAACCAACAGCGCCATCGTGTCCACCGCGGCCATCGTCGGCCCGTCGCACCAGGCAGACGTGCTGACGACAGTTGGGGTACTCCAGAAGCTTCCAGTCCATGTCGACGAAACGATGTTCGACTGCGTGTCGGAAACAACCTGCACCCAGACCGCGAAGATCTTCGATCCAATGCGGAGAATAGCGGGCTGTTCGTTGCGTCCCGGCAGCGTATCGATCGCGATCGGCGTCGACCAGACATCGGCAATTCGGCGCGAGAACACGATGTGGGACTGCTGAGCAGTTGCATCGACAGTTGCAATTGGCGAGTTGGAATCGAGCCCAGTAGCCGAGGCCTGCGACCAGACGGCGAAGAGATTGCCGCTCGCATCGAAGATCATCTGCGGATCGCGATTGAATTGTCGCTCCGTCTGGATCGGCGACGGTGCCGACCAGCCGGTTCCGTCATCGACGGAGAACACAACCTGGTTGCCGAGGCCGTTCGCGTAGTCGCCAACGTCCTTGGTCCAGATCATGAGCGATTCACCTGCGGTGCCATTGCGCAGCGCTGAAGGCTGACCGTCGTCGTACAGATCGGAGGCGATCGTACTCAGCACAGGTGTGCCTTCGTACGTGCCACCCGTTCCCGTCAGAGGCTCGGCAACTGTCTCGAGCGATTCAGTTACAACAAGATCGCCATCGATATACGTGCGCGAGTAGTGCATCACCTTATCGGTCACCCAACGGTCTTCGCGGAAATCTGGAAGACCGCGGCGACAGGCATCGCCCCATTGCTTGCTGATCTTGCGCTTCGCGAATCCGCCGAAGATCGCAGCTTCGCCGGATAGCGTAACGCATGCGCCGTCGACCTTGAAGCCTTCGTTCGGATTCCACTGATACGAGCCGGTGATGTTCAGATCGCCCTGGCCCTTGCCGACGCCGAGGTTATCCTCGATAACAACGCGTCCGCCGGCGATGCAGTCGATTCCGATGTATCCCGTGTCGGGCAGCCCTGTGAACTCGTGATTCCAGTACAGCGCGCCCTTCATTTGGACGGCGACCGGGATGGAGAAGGTCGCCTTCCCAACGGGAACACCGCCGACAATAATCGGCAACGGACGAGCGAACTCCGTCTCCAGACCGCCCGTGGCTGTCATCTTCATCGTCCATGGCATGTAGCGACAAGGCTTGCAGGAGAGGCGGTAGGAGGCCTCGATGGTGCCACTGCCGTTGGCCTTCAGCGAATCGCCCAACTCGATGGCGATGTTCGCGCCACCACTCTTCTTGTACTCGCCACAGGTCTTCGGCCCTTCACACAGTTCGAAGCCAACTTCGGCGGCGTAGCTCTTGCCGAAGACTTCCTGCAGGCGCTGCGGAATCTCGATCTTCGTCGCGAAGTTCAAGCTGTCGCACGTATCGCGGGCGGGATTCTCAAGAATGATCGGCGGCGTGTACCAATCCCCCGCCGAGGAAGGATCGACGGCCGCCATGTAGAGATCCGTGTCGTCGGCCGTGCCGTTGGCGCGCTGCATCCAAATCACGCGCCAGGTTCCGTCGGGAGCCAACGTCAAACGCGGCGCCAGATCGTCGTTGGCGTCGCTGGTCAGGGCCTGCGGGACAGTCCACTGGAACGCGGTCCCATCCCAGTCACCGGCGGACCAGACAAGCGTGTTCACACCGTTCGCGTCCATCTCTTCCCAAACGGCCAGCATACCATCCTGACCAGCCCCGAAGAGGTTCGCATCGTAGACAACGTGAGGGGCAGATCCAACGGTGTCGGCGAGAGCCGCCGAACCTTGCCACGTCGAATTCTGCCACGCCAGCGAATAGAGTTCGCCGCCGTTATCCCACACGAGCATCGCCTTGCCGGAACCGCCCGAGGTGAGCGATGGAGAGCGGCCAAGCAGCACGTTATCCGGTCCCTGGATCGTTGGATCGGTGTCGTAGATCGGAATGTCGCCGGCCTGCACATCGATCTGACCGGAGATAGTCAACATCACGGGTGAATCGAGGAAGTACCCGTTCACGTACAGGTCGTAGTCACCGTCGGGCAGATTGCTGAAACAGAACTCGCCGTTGCTATTCGAACGCGCGACCAGAGGCGCGCTGTCAGGATCGGCGATGTCGTAGAGCTTCACGGCGGCCGAAGGCTGGGGCCTTCCATAGGGCAGCAGCAGCAATCGGCCACTGATCGCAGCGGCTGGTGCGCCGGCGGCCAGGCGTGCCTCCAGGTCAATCAGGTGACTGACCGAGTAGGCCGGATCCGGAGACGCCGTGCCGCGATTGCTGATGCGTTGGGCAGCATCCTTCAACATATCGATGTGGTCCGCCGTGGTGGCACCGAGGCGGGATTTAAGCGTCGGCCATGCTGCATCCCAAGTTGCAGTGTCGATCACTTCAGGGCGCAGCGTGTCCTTCTGCGAGTCCCAATCGATCACGGAACTGTCCGCGAGCTTCTGCTCCAGGACGAGTTGGAAGGATTCATTCAATTGGCGCTGGAAGTACACGTCGATCGTCTTGCGGAACTCGGGAGGCATCGAACCGGCATTATTGCTAGGTCCGATTGAGAGAATCTGAAGGTTGTCCGTTCCGGCTTCTTCAAGGAGAGATGTCCGAAGCGTTGCATCATCCACCGTGGCGGAAATAACCAGAATTCGAGCGTCGGCGTCTGCATCGCCGGTGTTCTGATAGGTGAGCGATGCAATCTGCGGACGGCCTGCACGGAAGCTCCACGTCTGATGCTGGAAGCTTGCCGAGAACTCCGCGCCGAGACCTTGGGTGATTTCAAATGCGGCAGACAGAATACGCTCTGTCGCGTCGGGCCATACCGCGACGACATCCGCCGTCCCAACCGGCAAGCCGGTCAAATCCATCGGAACAACGAGCTTGGTCGCTGTGTAGGAACTCGGTGTGAATGTTCCGAGAACAGCGCGACTGCCATCGCGCAGCTCGACCGACATGCCGGATGTGAACCCTGCGCCGGTCAGTTCCTGCGTGAATTCCCCTGCATTACCGGCGGCTTCGGTTTCAACGCTTTCCAGGTAGTACCGCTCATCGGTTGCCTGAAGCTGATAGCTGCCTGAGCCGCTGGGGCTGTTGTATTCCACGGCGATGTAGTAAATGCCGGTCGGCGGTGAGGGAATAACAATGTTCCAGCCGCCGTCGCGTTCGTGTCCCCGCCGATCATAGAAGGCCGGCGTTGGTTGTTCGCCATCGCGTTCCGTCAGAATCCACGTTCCATCGCCCGAGTTCGGAGTCAGGCGAATCAGCAGATTCTCGACGTCGCCGCTTTGCAGGGTCAGAACATAGTAGTCCGTTCCTGCGGTTGTGGCGCTCGTTGGTGAGTCCAATCCGAATGGCTGGACTTCGGATGAGCCGGCTTCATCGGGCGAAGTCGCCCACGGGACAAATGCCACATTGTTGCTCACTGGATCGCCCAGGCCGTCCGGATTCAACGAGGCATGATAGGGACCGCTGGGATCGCCCCACCAGCAATTGCGCGCGGGAAGCGGCGTGGGTTGGTAGGTCGATGCGTTTTGCACGGCGTAGGTGCCGTTGCCGGAGAAACGACACCCTTCGATCACGGATGGGAACTCGTCTCCAACAAATGCGTAGGCTCGAATGCCGATTCCTGCATTGTCATAGAAGTCGCAATTGTATGCGCGCGCGGGACCATACAGGTCGAGTCCCACGTCTCCGTTGTCGTGGAACACACAGTTCTCAACAACGGCATCGAAGTCGGCCACATACCCTTGCAGCGACAGGGCGGAATAGTCGTGCCCCGTGAATTCGCAGTTCGCAAATGAGGTGCGCGCACCCGAGTCAACGTGAACGCCGTAGGACCCGGTCGTGTTGCGGAAAATGCAATTATCTGCATCGAATGCGCTGTATCCGTATGTCGGCCCACCGGAAATCGAGACGAATCCTTCGACGATGCAGTGTGAGAACTCGACGCGCCCGCCGTTGTTCACATTCAACGTCGACGGGATGCCGGCATCGAACTCGGAATCCAGGAACTTCACGGGGTTTTCCGCCGTGCCGATCGCCCTCAAAAGGCCGTTATGTACCGTGGTTCCACCCCGGAGAATGACCTCAAGACCTGGCCCGAATGTAATGGTGTTTTCGCTGTAGAGTGAAATTCCGTAGGTTGTGTAGAATGGATACCCGGGATCTTCGATTGTGATGTCGATTCCTGTGGGCATGCTCAAGTAGCTGACACCCTCGAGACTTATCCAGTCGTGCAGGTTGCCTGACATCGAAAGCCCCTGCAACACCGGAGTCCAAATCATGTAGCTTGGAAGAATGAGGGGTTCCGCGGCGCAGTTGTTGATCGTCAGATCAATCATCAATGCCCGGCTCCAGGGTTCACGCGTGTCAGGCGAGTAGTACAATCCTCGCCCAGCGGAGTGATCGATGGTGACATTGCGCGCCTCGAAGTCGCTCGTCACAACGTAGATGGTATTGCCGTACTCGAATCGACAGTGAGAGAGTCGGATGGTGCTGCTGCGTTGGAACATGGATTCACGCATGCTGCCCGGCGTGAGATTCTCATCATCGGACGTGAAGACAACTGGGTTGTTCTCGGTTCCCTCAACAACCAGCGTCCCGCCTGTTTCGATAAAGAGATCGTAGTTGTACAGCTGGCCATTGATCAGAACGCGTGCGCCTTCCTCGATGCGGCCGGTGATTCCGTTTGGCGTTCGGATGTAGGGGACGCGCCAGGTGGTGTTCCCACCGATCGTATAGTCGCGCGTCTCGTTGTTGGAGGCCACAACGTCTATTCCATCGAATCCGTTGTTCGCAAATGTCGGCGACGTGATGATAGGATTCCGGTCAAATCCGGGGAACCTGATCGCCGAATCGCCGGAGTCGTGGATGTTCACCTCACTCAAGATTGACTGGGTGGGATGGTTGAAACCTTGGAACTGGATTCCGTAGCGCGGACAGTCGCTGATCTCGACGTTGGAGAGTTCCATCATTGCCGGGAAGTCCGCCGAGTTGTTCTCGACCGTGACAATGCCGTCTTGATAGCTGTAGCGCAGGACGCAATTCTCGAGTGTTGTGTCGTGTGAAGACGTCGAGATGATTCCCGATTCCTGCCACGGATCGTGGGAGGCTCCGCCGTACTCGACAATCGCATGAGAAAGCTCGAGGGTCCCACTCTGCGCTACGACAATACCGATCCATCCACCGGATGTCGGCGTGTCGGAATCATGCGTAAAGATGACCGGTTCAGCCTCAGAGCCTGCGGTGACCAGGGCGCCGCCGGACTGAACAAGCAGGCGACCATTGTCGGCAAAACGCACCTCGACGCCTGATTCGATGGTCAGCGTGAAGCCGTCTGCAACAGTAATGCCCGTGGTGTGAACGGGACTGTCTGCCGATGTCCAGATTGTGTCTTCGGTGATAGTCTGGGCCGCGGCCGGCCCGGAGACTCCGAGAATGAAGAGAAGAACTGCTGCCGCTAGAACCCATCCCGCCTGCTTCTTACACGTACCCCCCTGGTTTGCGGCACACGAATCCGGCGCCGCTGCAAACACACGACTCATGGGATCACTCCCTCCGCTTGGCTGTTTGGTTCCCCGGTTCCTTCGTCCCAGAAGGTGCGATATTTGAGTGGCTGTCAATTCCCCCTGGATGGCTCATGCCGTGATTAGGTCAACGATTCCTTTATCCTTAACATAGTATATGTCCGGGGGCGGAGGTCAAGATGACAATCATTCCAAGTGGCCCCCCGTTTGCAATTCCGACCGACGGAAAACACCGGAATCATCAG
Organism: bacterium; assembly: GCA_020444065.1. NCBI lineage: Bacteria > bacterium. The sequence continues at coordinate 937,055 of JAHLLQ010000001.1, forward strand.
GAGGAAGACCAGAAACATGGCCACGGAAACAAAATCCCCCGAGACCCATCAGTTCCAGGCAGAGATCAAGCACCTGCTGGATATCGTCATCAATTCGCTGTACACGCACCGCGAGATCTTCGTACGCGAGCTCATCTCCAACGCCGCCGACGCGCTGGAGCGATTCCGCCATGAACAATTGGTAAATAAAGACTTACAATACGACAAGGCACCGCTGGAGATCCACATCGATCTCGACAAGGAGGCTAAGACCTTCCGCATTACGGACACCGGCGACGGCATGACGCGAGAGCAGTTGGCCGAGAATCTCGGTACCATCGCTCACTCTGGAACGCGCTCTTTCCTGTCCCGCCTGGCCGACAGTGCCCAGCAGGACGTCAACCTGATCGGGCAGTTCGGCGTGGGCTTCTACAGCGCCTTCATGGTGGCCAAGAAGGTTACAGTCGAAACCAAGTCGTATCATCCCGACTCACCCGGCTGGCGCTGGGAGAGCGATGGCGCCGGCGAGTACACCATCTCCCCCGCCGAGGACCTGCCGCGCGGCACGCGCATCACAGTCGAGTTGAAGGATGACTGTGAGGAGTACGCCGATGACTTCCGCATCAAGGATGTGGTCCGCCAGTTCTCCAACTTCGTTGCCTTCCCGATCCTGGTGAATTCGGAGAAGGTGAACACGATCCAGGCGATCTGGCTGCGGAACAAGAACGACGTGAAGGACGAGGAATACAACGAATTCTACAAGTTCATCGGCAACTCGACCGATGAACCGAGCTATCGCATGCACTTCTCGGCGGACGCCCCGCTGGCGATCAATGCTCTGTTGTTCGTGCCGAAGGATAACTTCGAACGTTTCGGATTCGGCCGCACGAAGCCGGGCGTGGATCTGCATTGTCGCCGCGTTCTGATCATGAAGCAGCCGGAAGAATTGCTGCCGGAATGGATGCGCTTCGTGAAGGGCGTGATCGATAGCGAAGATCTGCCGCTGAACATCTCGCGCGAGACGCTGCAGGACAGCTCACTGGTTCGCAAGCTGTCGCGCGTAATCACGGGGCGCTTCATTAAGTTCCTGGCCGAGCAAGCGAAGTCCGACGAGGAGAAGTACGCGGAGTTCTTCACGACGTTCGGCGGCTTCATCAAGGAGGGCGCCGCGCAGGACTTCGCGCACCGCGAGGACCTGGCAAAGCTCCTGCGCTTCGAGTCCTCCAAGACCGAAAAGGGCAAGATGACGTCGCTGGCCGAGTATCTCAGCCGCATGGGCGACGATCAGAAGCAGATCTACTACATCAACGGACCGTCGCGCGAAGCGATCGAGGCCGGCCCCTATGTCGAGGCCTTCAAGGCCCGCGATCTGGAAGTTCTCTATCTCTACGAGCCGATCGATGACTTCGTGATGTCGAACCTCGGCACGTTTGAGGAGAAGGAACTCGTTTCCGCCGACCGCGGCGATCTGGAACTGCCGGGTGAAGCGAAGTCTGAGGGCGAGGAGCTTTCCACGGAAGCTGCAGGCGAATTGTGCGGTTGGCTGAAGAGCACCCTTGGCGAGACTCGCGTGCACGAAGTGAAGTCTTCCAAGCGCCTGGTCGACAGCCCGGCTGCGGCAACGACGCAAGGCCCCATGAGCAGCGCGATGCAGCGCATGATGATGTCGATCAACCGCGACAGCGAACTGAACACGCAGTTCCTTAGCCTGGAAATCAACCCGCGGCATGCGCTGGTTCATCGACTGAACGCACTGCGCACGGAGAACGAAGACTTCGCGAAGGACCTGGCCGAGCAGTTGTACGACAACGCGCTGCTGGCGGCGGGGCTTCTGACCGATCCACGCAGTATGGTGGAGCGACTCAACAAACTGCTGGCGAAAGCCGCCGGTGCATGATTCAAGGGGGCGATCTGGAAGACTTCTCGGAGACGCCATGGATCGCCCCCTTCTTTTCCTCTTCCTCCTACTGACGCCGATCGCCCTTATGGCTCAGGGTGTTTCGACCGATCTGGCCGACCCGCCGGACGGCGTGCAAAGCGTCTATTTCTACGATCTCGATGGCGGGCGACGGGGCGCGCCGGTGCTGTCCGGCGATTTCGACGGCGACGGGTTTCCCGACGTGGCCAGCACGCCGTTTTACTCCAGCATGCGCGATAGTCGCGGCAATGTTCTCCGCGCGAACTGCGGCAAGTTGGAGATTATCTTCGGCGATGGAACAATCGAAGGCGAGATCGATACGTTTACGTATATCGGGCGTCGCCTGGTCGCGTGGGGCGCGAGGGATTACGCGCAGCTCGGTCTCGAATTCATCGTCGCGGACTTGAATGGCGATGGATGCGACGACCTTGTTCTCGGCGGTACGCAAGGCACATACGTCGGCGATCCATCGACGCGCGGCGCCGGCGAAGTCGCGATCCTCTTCGGACGCCCGGAATGGGGGAACGCTGTCACCGAGTTGGACATGGCGGACCTGCCGCCGAATCAGCCGGTGCGCTTCTATACCGGCCACGAAATCCTCGATCGTCTCGGTGGTTGGGTGAAGGTCTGGGATCTGGATGACGATGGCTTGCTCGATATCGTGATGAGCATGGACCAGGCGGATGGGCCGGCCAACAGCCGCGATCGCGCGGGCGGCGTGGCGATTGCCTGGGGCATGGATGAGCCGCAAGAGGTCGTCACACATATCGGCGATCCGCAGACGACAGCGACTCTTACCATCATCCATGGACGCGATGCTGCCGACATGCTTGGAGCGACGCATTACGCCGGCGATTGGGACGGAGACGGGAAGATCGATCTTGCCGTCGCGGCAGGCGTGATCCGCAGCGGCCTCGCGAGCATCGATGGGCTCAGCTACAGCGCGAGCGGCGGCGGCGACGGCCCGGATAACATGCGAATCAACGCCGGCGAGGTGTCGGTGTTCTGGAACGCCGCGGAACTGAAGTCGTTTTCGGAAGTGGATCTCGCATCGCTTCCGCCCGAACTGAAACTCTCCACGATCTATGGTCCCTACGCCTCGACGCTCATGGGCGAAGAGGTCGCCAGCGGTGACTTCGATGGCGACGAGATCGAGGATCTGCTGATCGGTGCATTCAACTACGATAACGCGCGAGGAGCCGGCTGGGTGCTGTGGGGGGGGCAAGGCCTTCGCGCGCTCGATGACGTGGATCTCGCGGACGCCCCGACGACGGCGGCGCTTCGCATCGAAGGCCATTGGAGCAATGGCATCAGTGCAGACACGATCGATGCCTTCGATATCAACGGCGATGGTGCGGACGATCTGTTCTGGGCTTCGCCGCAGGCCTCTGCGGGCGGGAAGGCCTTCAATGGGCTGACGCACGTGCTCTTCGGCGGTCCTCAGTGGCGCACAGGACCAAACGCGCGTCTGCTGACAGACTTCGAGACAGGAAGTGTCGGAGACGTGATGTGGACGCGCCTGTTCGCCGCAGACACAGGGGACCTGTTCGCCTACTCCGCTGGCGCGGGAGATCAGAACCTGGATGGCGTGACGGACTATCTGGCGAACTGCATGCAGGGCGACGGCTTCAATAACCAGTACCGCGACGCGAGCGAATACCACGTCTTCGATGGGCACGAACTCGCACGGCGAGCGGCCGCGCCGATGGATGTGCAGACGACGAATTCGCTCGTCATGTGGAGCGCCTCACAGCCCATCTTCGGGCCGGTTGTGCGCTACGAGGTGCTGGCGAAAGATCTGTCCGACGATTCGAGCACGATCGTGCCCACAGACGGCCCCGCGACGGAGTTCACCTACGATCCCGCGGCTCTGGCCCCTTCGGCGGTTCGCTCAGCGATGCAGCGCAACGAAACCTCCGTCTGGGTCCCAGTCCCTGGCGGCCCAGAGATCCCCACGCCCACACCAACGCCCGCGGCGCCGTCGGGCTGGATGGCGAATTAGTCCGATTCCCCAGCGATTGGGAAGGTAATCGCGACGCTGGTTCCGCCGTTTGCGGCGGGCCAGATGTCGATGGAGCCGCCGTGCGCTTCGATGATGCGGCGCGTGATGGCGAGGCCGAGGCCCGTGCCGCCGTCTCGGCGTGTGAAGAAGGGCTCGAAGGCGTGCTCGGCGTCCTCGGGGCTGATGCCCGGGCCGTTGTCGTGGACAGAGATCTCGATCGGGGCGCGTGGCCCCGGCATCTGGCGGACACGCACGCCGATCTCGGGTTTTGAACTGTCCTTCAGCACCTGACGCGCGTTCATGACGATGTTCAAGATCGCCTGACGGACCTGCTGAGGATCGCCGAGGATCGGGGGCAGCCCGTCCGGAATGTCGGTCTCCACCTTGAAGTTGTCGGCGCCCTTCTTGTGGAAGACGAACTCGACGACTTCGCGCACGGTTCCGCCGACGTCGAATTCCTCCATGCCCTTCACGTTCGGATTCGCAAAATCCAGCATGCGACGGACGATCGTCTCGCAGCGCTCGGCTTCTTTGTGGATGGTCGAGAAATCGTCGTGCGTCGGATCGTCCTCGGGGACGGCTTTTTTCAGGTATTCGGCGTAGGTCTTGATGATCCCGATGGGGTTGTTGATCTCGTGGGCCACACCGGCCGCCAGTTCGCCCAGGGCGGCGAGGCCTTCGGAACGCACGAGGCGCTCGCGCACGCGAATGACCTCGTCCTTCTGCTTGTTCACGATGTCGATGATGAATGTCGCGAGCACCATGATGGCCCAGATCAGCGCAATCCGCAGCAGAATCGCCTTCGCGGCCCCGCTGCCGAGCCCTTCGCCGTACCAGGCCATCGATGCCAGGATGATCAGGCTGATCAGCGAGGCCATGACGAGGTTCTCCATGGGCGTTCGGAAGAGGGCAAACCCCCGCAGGATCAGCAGGAAGTAAAGCAGGTAGTAGTCGCTGACGGGCGACGGGCCCACGGCTGTTGTCGCAATTGTCTGATTCCGGGAATCGAGCCAGATCATGGCGGTGATGAACACCAGGTCCACGACGTACGATGTGTAGACCACTGGGCGGACCTGCTGGGAGGAGATGCGATCGCGCCAGAACAAGTAGTGCTGGGCCGCCGTCGAGGCACCGTAGATGAAGAAGATCGAGAAGACCAGCGTGGAAGGAAGTTCCCAGTCGTGGAGCCAGAGCCAGTAAATCCCCGAAATGAGGAGGATGCCCCATTTCATGGGCAGAATCGCACGGGACTCCACCCGCCCGAGCCATCGGGCGTATTCGCGATCCAGGACACTATCCGGCTGGGCCACGGCAGAGACCTCCGAGACTCCCTGTAGTATGGTTCCGGGATTCGAGGGCGAAAAGCGGAAATGCAATGGGGGTCGCTAACGAATTCATAATGGCGGTGCCGAGAATTCCGGCACGAATCATGAAAGGGGCACTCTTGCCCGCCGAAAGCGTGTGCCCGTCCCCAACTTCTGACGAATTGTGGCAGAAACGCCACATTCCGCCTTGACGGGGGGCCGAAGGTTCCATACCACGCACGCGCTCCGCAGGCAGCAGCGAGATTTCGCTCCGCTCGCGTTTCTTGGCCCGGGGCACTTTTTTATGCCCGGCGGCGCCTCTCCGGCGGACCCCAGAACGCAGAAACCAAACCCTGAAGGATAGAAGAGAAGATGGCGAAGAGAACGCATTTGAGCAAGATTCGCAACATCGGCATCATGGCCCACATCGATGCCGGGAAGACCACGACCACGGAACGCATCCTGTTCTACACCGGCAAGTCCTATAAGATGGGCGAGGTCCACGAGGGCGCCGCCGAGATGGACTGGATGGAGCAGGAGCGCGAGCGCGGCATCACGATTACCTCCGCCGCTACGCGCTGCTACTGGAAAGATCATGAGATCAACATCATCGACACCCCGGGTCACGTGGACTTCACGGTCGAGGTCGAGCGTTCCGTGCGCGTGCTCGATGGCGCGGTCGCCGTCTTCTGCGCCGTCGGGGGCGTCGAGCCCCAGTCCGAAACGGTCTGGCGCCAGGCCGATAAGTACGAAGTACCCCGCCTGGCTTTCGTGAACAAGATGGACCGCATCGGCGCGGACTTCTTCCAGTGCGTGGAGATGATGCGCGAGCGCCTCGCCTGCCATCCGGTTCCGATCCAGATTCCGGTCGGCGCCGAGGATAAGTTCCAGGGGCTGATCGACCTGGTCGACATGCAGGCTCGTATTTGGGATTCGGAAGATGCGACCGGCGCGAACTTCAGCCACGGTCCGATTCCGGACGACCTTAAGGATCTGGCCGAGGAATGGCGCGAGAAGATGCTCGAGGCCATCGCCGACTACGACGATATCTTCGCCGAGAAGTTCCTTGGCGGAACCGACTTCACGCAGGAAGAGCTCCACAAGGGCATCCGCGACGCGACGCTGCGTTGTAAGATCACCCCGGTTCTTTGCGGCTCCGCCTTCAAGAACAAGGGCGTCCAATTGCTGCTGGACTCGGTGATCGAGTACCTTCCGGCCCCTGTCGATGTGAAGCCCGTCAAGGGCCACGACGTCGAAACGAGCGAGGACATGATCCGCAAGGCCAGCGACGAAGAGGCGTTCAGCGCCCTGGCGTTCAAGGTCATGCGCGACCCGAAGGGCGTCGACAAGCTGACCTACATCCGCGTGTACTCGGGTGTGGCGAAGGCTGGTTCCTACGTTTATAACGCGTCCTCCGACCGTAACGAGCGCATCGGACGCATTTACCTGATGCACGCCATCAACCGCGAGAGCGTCGATGAGGCCCGCACGGGCGACATCGTCGCGCTGGTCGGCATGAAGGACGTCCGCACGGGCGACACGCTCTGCGATCCGGACAATCCGATCGAGCTGGAGAAGATGGCGTTCCCCGAGCCGGTGATCTCGATCGCGATCGAGCCGAAGACGAAGGCCGACATGGACAAGATGTCGACTTCGCTGGCTCGCCTCGCCGATGAAGACCCGACGTTCCGCGTCAACGTCGATCACGAAACGAACCAGACGATCCTGCACGGCATGGGCGAGCTTCACCTGGAGATCCTCGTCGATCGTCTGCGCCGCGAATACAAGGTCGAAGCCAACATCGGCCGTCCGCAGGTTGCCTACCGCGAGACGATTACGCGCCAGTCCACGACGCAGGCCAAGTTTGTTCGCCAGTCGGGCGGTCGCGGCCAATACGCCGACGTGCATATGCGCCTCGAGCCGAACGATCCGGGCTACGGCTTCACGTTCAAGGACGAGATCGTCGGCGGCAGCGTTCCCCGCGAATACATCCCCGCCGTCGAGCAGGGTGTGATCGAAGCGATGAACAACGGCGTCCTCGCCGGCTACCCGGTGGTCGATATCAAGGCCGCCCTCTTCGACGGCAGCTACCACGACGTCGACTCTTCGGAAATGGCCTTCAAGATCGCCGGATCGATGGCGTTCAAGGATGCTTGCCGCAAGGCCGGCCCGATCCTGCTCGAGCCCATGATGGCACTCGAGGTCGTTACCCCGGCAGACTACCAGGGCGACGTCATTGGCAACCTGAACCAGCGTCGCGCGAAGATCGAGACGATCACCCAGCGCGGTCACCTTGGCAACATCAAGTGCCTGGCTCCGCTGGCCGAGATGTTTGGCTACGCGACGGACCTGCGTAACATCTCCTCCGGTCGCGCGAACTTCACGATGCAGTTCAGCCACTACGAGCCAGTGCCCGATGCCGTGGCCGAGAAGATCATCGGCGAGCGCCAGGGCACCAACACCCGCAGCACCCGCTAATCCCTGTAGTATCAACAACACACAAACAAGACGGCGCGGACTTCGGTCCGCGCCGTCTTTCTGTTTCAGGGCATTCCCGAATGGCAATAAATGCGTTACAATCGAGAACCGGGACACACTTCTCCCCCGCAAACCCTCCCTTGACCGATGCGGGGCAACGCCATAAACTCCCGGCCGAGTTGTAGCCTGACTTCGGGAGGATCCCCATGAAGCGTTTCGCCCATTTGCTCACCCTCGGATTGCTTGCGGGGGCCGCCGCTCCGCTGGCGGCTCAGAATACTAATCCGCACGCGACGTGGCACTGGCACATGCACCAGCCGATCTACTGGAACGACCAGTTGGAGTCGGGCACAGATCGCTATGAATACGCATGGGATTCGATCCAGGCAACGGATGGCGGGCGCGCCCACCCGGAGAACAACCTCCGCGAGATCTTCGGCAAAGACGATCGCCGCATCGGCTACCAGTGGGGCATGCGAGATTCGCTGGCCGGAATCAGCGGCCATGCCGATTCAGGCGCATCTGTGAGCTACTCAGGAGCGCTGGCGGAGAACGTCGGCAGCCTCGGCGCCGCACAGCAGTTGGGCTATCAGACGAACTGGAGTTCGGCGATCAACGAAGCCAACGAGTGGAACACCACCGACGGTCATCCCCGCATGGACCTTGTGAACTTCTCATTCCATCACGCGCTACTGCCGCTGCACGACGCGGAAACCGTTCGCATGGAACTTCTCCTCCACCGCGAGAAAGTGAAGGAAGTCTGGGGAACGGATGCGCTTTCTCGCGGGCTCTTCCCGACCGAGATGGCGTTCTCGACGCGACTCATTCCGGTGCTGGAAGAAGTTGGCATCGAGTGGTCGATCGTGTCCGGCGAACACATCGCGCGAGCCTGCCCGGATTTCCCGCTCATCCTGGGAACCGGCGGTGTGAATTGCGAACCGCCGAATCCCGCCGATCAGATCAACCCGAACGGCGTGATATTCACTCGCGATCAGATCGATCGCGGATGCAGCCCCGTGAACGCGAACCCGCTTTCCTACCAACCTGCCTATGTGAAGTACATCGATCCGGAAACAGGGACGGAGTCCTCGGTCATTTCCATTCCGGCGGATCAGGTCTGGAGTTGGCGCAACGGTTACGCCGCGCACGATGCGGAATTCATGAAGGATCTAACGGCGCGCAATGATCCCGCGCAGCCATCTCTCGTTCTAATGGCGCACGATGGTGACAACGCCTGGGGCGGCGGCAGCAGCTACTACAATGAAGCCGTGCCGAACTTCGCAAACGACGCCGCCTCAGAGGGGTTTGCCGTCTCGACCATCGAACAGTATCTCGAAGATTTCACGCCCCCAACGTCGAGTGTCATTCACGTCGAGGACGGCGCCTGGGTGAACGCGGACGGTGATTTTGGTTCGCCGACGTACATTAACTGGAACTACCCGTTGCTGGATTCCAGCTACAAGGTCGATCCAATCAACGGCTGGCACGAGAAACCGCGCGATTATGCGATTTTCACGGCGGCGTTGAATCGCGTCCTGACGGCGGAGCAGATGAGCGGGCATACGCCGGATCTCCAGAAGATTCTGCATCCCGATGGATCGACGCACGACGTCGATCGCGCGTGGCATTACTTCCTGGGATCGCTGGACTCAGGGAACGTGTATTACGGCGCTGCGCTCGACATGGAAGTGAAGGCGACGATCGGCTGCAACGAAGCAGTCGAGCATGCTGACGCGATCATCAACGCGCGCCGCGCCGCCGATCTTACGCCTCCGAGCGTCTGGACGTTGCAGCGCTGGCCGTACAATCCGGGTGGACAGAACTTCGGCAACGCACATGGCTACCAGATCTACTACGATGACGGTGACTTCGTGATCTGGACGTTCGCCTCTGATGTGAGCGGCATGCAGAGTGTGAACTTGAAGTACCGCATCGATGTGGACGGAGTGAATCCACTGGACTCGTCGCAGAACGAGACGTTCGCCGGTGGCGCAGAAGGAGGCGAATGGCAGACACTGGCGATGAATCAGCGCACATTCCCCAAAGACGATCCGACAAATAACCCAAGCCTGGACTTCTTCGAACTGCCTGATTACATCGCCGATCACTACAGCGTGGAAGTCAAAGATCTGCGCGATGTATTGATCGACTATTACGTGGAAGCCACCGACACCGCCGGTAACGTGAAGAAGACGGACATCTATCACGTCTACATCGGCGATGGCAGTGGGAGCGGTGGAGAAGAAACCGATCGCGTGACACTCGATCCCAATCCGCCTCAGGCAGGACAGACACTGACAATCACGTACGATGCGTCGAGCACATCGCTGGATGGTGCGGCAGATGTCTGCATCCATCGCGGCAAGAACGACTGGCAGTCGCTCGTGGACGAGCCGATGACGCATGTCGCGGGCAACGATTGGATCACGACGATTACGCTCGATGCGGACACGAGCCAACTCGACTTCGTCTTCAACGACTGCGTGCCGAATGTGTGGGATAACAACGGCGGCAACGACTGGCACTTTGCCGTCGAGGGAAGTACGCAACCCACGCCGACGCCCACCCCCACTCCAGGACCGGATCAGCCTTTCGTAATGGATGGAACAATCGATGCCGCCGCTTGCGAGATCACCGGCGGTCTCTACCTGGCCGTTGCCGAGGGCTGGCTCTATATCGCAACCGACCAGGTGACTTCGGTCGACGGATTCCTGTACGTGTCTGCAGATCCGTCGACGCTGCAAAGCGCCAACTGGGGCAAAGCCGGACAAGTCGGCAAGTGGGACTACTTCCTGGCCGCCGAATCGAACAATGATTATAGTTCGTGGTTTAGCAGCAACCAGACGGGATTGACCGACGACTCGAACCTCTACGTGCACGCTCGGAGTGGCACCATCCTGGAAGGTGCAATCCGTCTATCCCTGATTGGAGAGACCGAAACCTACGCGGCGCTGGGTCTGTTTGGCACAAACGACAGCGAGCCACTGCTCGGCCAGGCGCCCGCCAGTCTCGATTCAGATGGGGATCTCGATGGCGCGGAATACCGCCACATCGT